>JAKISI010000022.1 GCA_021648685.1 Candidatus Polarisedimenticolaceae bacterium | reverse complement strand
TTTTTAAAGAGCTTCCGAAGGCAGGGTCAGTTGAACAATTTGAAGCCCTGCTGCCATGGAATGTTGATAAAGATAAGATTAACAGTGACTCAATACATTGAGTAGATGGGGTCTATGGGGCGCTTACAAATCAAATATCAACCCTGCATTCTTACCAGTGCAGGATTTTATTTGTTATGGTGTCACCATTGATATGCAATGTCCATATTTGACAAATATGGACATATTCATTATAGTTAATGTAACGATGGAGTTAAGTCATGAATGTTAGTTTTACAACAAAGCAGGAAGAATATATCGCCTCTCAGGTTAGGGAAGGTGATTACCAAAATGCCAGTGAAGTTGTGCGTGACGCGCTTCGTTTGCATGAAGTCTACCGTCACCGCATCATTGAAGAGCTGCGAGCAGAAATTGCAAAAGGCTGGGATAGCCCTGCCAGCCCTCGCAATGTGCAAGACATCCTCAAAACCAAGCTGGAAGCAAGACGAGCGTAATGCCGCAGGGTATAACATTCTACGAATTATCATCTGAGGCAGATCAGGATATCAGCGATATTTTCGATTATACGGAAGCTGAATTCGGGTTAGATCAGGCCGTTTCTTACATTAACGCACTTGACGAGTGCTTTGCCCAATTAATTGAAAATCCTGAGCTAGGGCGAGAACGCAGTGAAATCCGCGATGAGCTTCGAAGTATCACTTCAGGCTCGCATATAGTCTTTTACCGTATTTTGAATGGCCGCATCCGCATCGTGCGCATCCTTCACGGCAGCCGTGATCTGCCGAAATATTTCCAGTAACGCCTTCATCCCATAGTCCATCCGTTATGGCCTTTGCTTTTTGCTTTGGCCATTAACTGCCGGATGTGATTAAATTTGTAATCACGGAGGCGGCCACACTGAGGAATAATTCTCACCAGAAAAAAGGCTGGTTCGAACAACTCCTATATCTATACCTTCCACTACTGCTCAAACCGCGCTTATTCCGAAGGCAAGATGTGTGTTGTACTACAACACCTCTTGGCAAGGGAGACGCTCTGCTCTCCCGTTGCATCCCTCACGGAAAGCCCTAAGTAACTGCCCTGACTTTTCAATCTGGCCATTTACAAAGGGCTTGAGAAACATTTGGCTGTTTCATCACCACTTATTGGAGCATCCAAGCTCCCCTTAGAACCCCATGATCAAGGGGGGATTTCATATCCCCCTTGGAATCTCATAGATCAATTGTGTACCGTTTGGATGCCGTGTGTGTTCTAGGCAAAGGTGGAATTGTGAAAAAGCCATGCCTCAATGCTAATTTATATTGACAAACCTCACGTAATATCACATTATTTCACGTGAGGATATGAGGTGAATATGAACTGGCAGGATTTTCGGCTTAGTACACGATTACAGCTTTCGGCGCAGCTTGTGGAGGTGATTTACTCCAGAATAGCTGAAATTGATGCTGTTAAAAACACATTCCGTTTAACTCATACTCTGCTGCCCCAAACCGTTGAGCGTTTGACCAATTCAGTCATTGTAACCTCTACTGGTGCTTCCAACCGCATCGAGGGCAACAGATTGAGCGATAATGAAGTTGAATTGCTCTATAAATCCATGAGGATCAAATCCTTTAAAACCCGTGATGAACAGGAGGTCGCAGGCTATCTCGAAGTGCTCCAAACTGTGTTTGATAACTATGGTGATATCCCGATCAGTGAATCCTCGATTCTACAGCTACACAAAAATATGCTGGCTTTCAGCGATAAAGATCAGCGGCATATGGGACAGTATAAATTTGGCTCCAACCGCGTTGAGGCCAAAGATCAGAGTGGCAATATAGTTGGTGTTATCTTCGATCCAACACCGCCGCATTTGACACAAAAGGAAATGCAAGAGCTTATAGCTTGGTATGGATGGGCGAGTGAAGCAAAGTCCAAGCACCCCCTGATTCTGATAGCCAACTTCGTTTTCGAATATTTGGCTATCCACCCCTTTCAGGATGGAAATGGGCGTACCAGCCGACTTCTGACCAACTTAATGTTATTGCAGCATGGCTACAGCTTTGCCTCTCTGGTTTCGCATGAGAGGTTGGTTGAGCAAAGCAAAGCCGATTATTATCTGGCTTTGAATAAGACTCAAAAAAGCTGGAAGAGTGACTATGAAGACCTCTCAGCTTGGCTCATCTACATATTTGATATTTTCCATGAACAGGCTATAGAGGCACTCAAGCTTCTTGAGAGTGATCAGTTTGAATACCTCCTTTCAGAAAAGCAGATGGAATTTTGGCAGTGGGCAAAGAAGCAAGGGAAGTTCACACGCAAAATTGCTGTTGATGCACTTGGGTTCCCACCAAGGACGGTCGAAGATATAACCAAGAAGCTGCTTGATATGAAAAAACTTGAACGCTTAGGTCAAGGACGTGCAACACGTTACCGCATTATTGAGTGATGTGCTAAACATAGGAAAGACCTATAAGGATGTTGTTGAATGTCTAAAGTCAATATAAAGACAATATCTCCTAAAAATAGCAGTAGCTGTTTGAACGCAGTGATCCAAATGTGGCGCAAACACTCCGATATCTTGGGGTTTTTTCCAGAAGGTGCTTTTCACGAATATGCTGCTAAAAAACAAATTATCATTGCACAAGATGCCTCCAAAGATATTGTAGGCTATCTTCTATATCGCATATCAAAATACAAAGTTAGCATTACCCATCTTTGTATTTGCCCTGAACACAGGGGTGATGGGCTATCCCGATTATTTATTGATGCTCTTCGCAGAGAAACATATGGCTTGCGAGGTATAGGGTTATTTTGTAGACGAGACTTTGCTGTTAGTACTTTGTGGCCAAAGCTTGGATTTATTCCTGTTCATGAAAAGAAAGGGC
Source organism: Candidatus Polarisedimenticolaceae bacterium (assembly GCA_021648685.1). Classification (GTDB taxonomy): domain Bacteria; phylum Pseudomonadota; class Gammaproteobacteria; order Chromatiales; family Chromatiaceae; genus WFXD01. The sequence continues at coordinate 44,659 of JAKISI010000022.1, read as the reverse complement.
GTGGAAAATCAAAAGAAACGCTTACTTACTGGTGGTTGGATTACGGTAATCCAACCCTTTTTTCAGAGCTAATGGCAAACGACATCAATACCAAAATATCTGTTGTTATTGATGCTAATATTTTCTTCGATTTAGACCTAAAAAACAACAGCCCAGAAAATATTGAAGCAAAAGCACTCGATGCGGATTGGTTTAAAGGTGAGACAGCAGTGCTTTTAACAGATGAAATTTACAATGAGATAAATCGCCAAGATTGTAAAGAAGAGAGAGAGTATCAGCGTAAGAGGGTTTTTAACTTTGACCTAATAATATCTGATAGATCTAATGTCGTTTCTATTGAGAAGGAGATATCAGAATTATTAAAAAAACCAAGAAAAGACCAAGATTACTCTGATATCAGACAAATTTCACATGCTATTTCAGGACAAGCAAACTATTTTATTACTCGCGATGAATATATTCTAGGTCAGTCTGATTTAATATATGATAAATATGGACTCAGTATAAAACGACCAGCGGAAATTATACTAGATATAGATAGTCTATATGATGAAGTGAGCTATCGGCCTGCGCGATTAGCAGGAACACATGCCACGTTGAGATTAGTTACTAGTAGTGAAGTTAGTACGCTTGGACAAGCATTTTGCCTTCAAAAACAAGGTGAAAAAATCAAAACATTTCAAAAGCAGTTGGTAGCGATACTTGCCCAAACCGATAAATACCGTGTTTTTGTAGTAGAAGATGTTTCTGGTGAACCGTTATCAATTTATGCGACTACTATTGATGACTGTGGAAACCCTCATATTTTACTTGCTAGGGTAAAAGAAGGAATCCTTGCTTCTACACTTGCTCGTTATTTACTGGCAAGCCTTATTAGGTCTGCTTCAAGCCAAGAACAAACCACTGTCACATTTAAAGACAGCTTTATGCAACCTGCATTTTCAGATGCTCTAAATGAAGAAGGATTTCTATTGTGTGATGAGCTATGGATAAAACTAATTATCAATAAATCTATTACTGCTAAAGGCATTGAGGAAGAAATTATTAACGGTAACTTGCTTATTTCTGATGATGTAAACAAAGAAAAGTTACAACGAGATATGTTAGATATGCTTGGTAATATACCAAACGATAACAATACTAACTTTCTTGCTAGATTGGAAGGTTATATCTGGCCAGGCAAGATCATTGATAACGATATGCCGTGCTATATCGTTCCCATTAAAGCTGGTTGGGCAAAGGAATTGTTTGATGAGAACTTGGCTAACCAAGATTTGTTCGGCGCCACTCTTGATCTAGCCATACAAAATGAAGGGGTTTATTATTATTCGGCCAGAGGTGCTAGAACCTCAGCGCCTGCTAGAGTTCTGTGGTATGTTAGTCAAGACAAAAACATTCATGGCAGTGGAGCGATTCGGGCTTGCTCAACAATAAAAAATGTTTCTATAGATAACCCTAAGCCTTTATTCAAACGATATCGACGGCTTGGAGTATATAGTTGGAATGATGTATATAGAACGGCCAATAATGATATTAATAATAAAATTATTGCAATACACTTCGGTAAGACGGAGCTTTTTAAAACCCCTATAGATTGGCAAACTCTTCAAACTATGTTATCAGGGTTAGGTAATATTAATAAGAGTATTATTACCGCTACTAAAATACCCTCAGAGGTTTTTATGAAGATGTACAAACAAGGGGTAAATATCGATGCGTGACCTTCTTCATCAAGCGGGAAGCATTTTGTTTTTGTCCATTAAGCCTCGTTTTGTACGGCAGCTTTTGAACGGCACAAAAAGCACGGAGTTAAGGAGAATTAAACCGAGAGTTCAAAACGGTGATATTGTTTTAATCTATGAAACATCACCTACAATGGCGCTGGTAGGGTATGGAATTGTTGACATGGTAGTTACTGCCGCACCGTCTCACCTATGGAAGGAGGTTGGTAGTAAGTCAGGTGTAAGTAAAGCTGAATTTAATGAATATTATTGTGGTGCTACTGTTGGTTATGCCATTAATTTTTCTAGCACATTTAAACTGTCTCAGGCAGTTTCGCTAATCTCAATCAAAGAAAAAATAGACGGATTTCACCCGCCTCAAAGTTATAGATATCTATGCCCAATACAAGCAACATCTATTTGTCTAGGGTCTTAGTGCATTTCTATTAGATCAAGGGTATAAAGCCCTTGAGTTGATTTCTCTTTGAATGTTTTCAATTGAAGCCAGAGCATTTCTGCGTTGATGGCTATCAGGATTGCTTTTGGCAAGTTCGTTGAACATTTCTCTTAATAAAGCATGAAGCTCAGTTTTGCTTTTTGCTGCCAGTTCAAATTTAGTTATCAGTTTCATTTTATCCTCCTTGGATTTAGGAGGCCGCACTTTTGCGACCTTTGATAAGGCCGGTGTGCGAAAGTCGGTAAATATCTGCACCTTTGGTCGAAACGTCAGAGTAGAAGCACTTGCTGCTTGCCAGTTGCTTTGCCGGATTGCGTAAAACAACTATCAAAAAGGTTGTTAAAAGAAGGCTTCAATAAATCAGTGGTAATCTTTCTGATTGCATAATTTTGCAGCTTCAAAAATTCTTGTTCATACAATATGAGCAAGAAATTCAACTCTATTTCTCATCCTGTTGAGTGTTTTCCATACCATCAATTTATCTGCTTTATACCTGCCTGCATTTGGATATTTAGGTGCGGGTGGTCATGGGGCTATCTCCTGCATGTGAAATTTAAGTGTGGCAACTTTATGCACGGGCGTAAGTCCTGCAAGCCTGCCCGTTGGCTTCAAGCATCACCCGTGTTCTCGTTCCTGCGAGCCGCGCCAGTGAAGCTTTTCGGGCTATTCCGGCCTTCCTGTTACCCGTGTCTATGGCGCAGGCCACAATTTCACAAACAGGAGATAGACCAATGACCAAATTCTACGCACAACCATATTCCATAGAGCACACTGGCTTTTACTTTGACAGCATTGAAACATTCGATGAGGGCATGGAAAAGCTAAACAACAAAGGATGTGAAGAGGTTGAAATCCAGTTCATTGATGGGCAGGCCCATGAACCCAGCCTTTTTAAGTCCGCAGGCATCCACCAAGGCAATATCTCCCTCTGGTTTGATGAACTTGAAGACCTTACAAGCGATGATACAATTAGGCTTTGCTTCCTGCTGGATTACCTTGATCTGGATGACGCGCTAAGCCGCTATGATGAAGTATATCTCCATTACGGCAGCGCAGAAGATTATGCGCAGGAGCTTATCGAAGAGACCACGCAAATTCCTGAAAGCCTTCAATACTACATCGACTATGAAGCCATAGCCCGCGACATGAAAATGGGCGGCGAGATCATCGAGATCGAACATGACCTGATTGTCACTAACGCGCATGAGTTTTAGAGGCGCTAAATACAGAGCTGGCGGCTTATAATAGCCGTCGGTTTTTTCTATTTGCATTGATGTTCCTGTCTGATACACATATAGCGTTGTTTGGTGTTCAGACCATCACATCCGCTTTTCTTCTCTCTTAACGATATTAAACATTGTGGAGAGAAGTTAAAAGGAAGGAGGTGATACATTTGTGCAAAAGAAAAAGGCCATCACCGGCCTTATTCATGCGGATAGGACGACTAGCTTTTAGTCTGATTATTCGCTTCTAAACAGCGCGGTGTCGTCCATTACTGCTCGTTTTGGGCGGCACCACTTCTTATTTTATGACATAAAGCTTAAATAACTGTCAATGAAATAATTATTATTCCGCCAGAGCGCGCATGAGAGTGCGCTCATGGACATGGAAGGATTGGGCAACTTCTGCGATGGAGGAGTAAAAATCAGCCTCCAGTTCGCGCCGAGCATCTGCTATTTGCTCATGGCTTAATTTTCTGGGTCTTCCCAGTTTTTTGCCTTTGCGTTTTGCAGCCTCTAAACCTTCTTTAGTGCGCACTGATAAAATTTCCCGCTCCCAAGTGGCAAGCGCAGCAGCCAAAGTATAGAGAAACTTCCCATCCGGCGTAGTGGTGTCAAAATTCTGTGAGAGGGATTGAAACTGTATGCCGCGCTGGTGCAGCTTATCCAGCTCTGCCAGCGCATCGACTGTAGAGCGAAAAGCCCGATCCAGCGAGGAGACCACAAATACATCCCCACATTTTAGCTCCTTCATAACCTGCTCATACACAGGGCGATTTTTGCGCACCGCCGATACGCCATCCTCAATAAAAACCTGATCACAAATCTCATGCAGCTGGTTGACCTGCCGATCAGTTAATTGCTTGTCAGTCGAGGTGCGAATATAGCCTAATTTTCTCATTTCAAATCCTACTTACTTTAATTCCCATAAAGTTTAGACAAAAACGAACGTTAAAGTCCGGCCATTATATGGCGCGCCCAGAGCTGCTCCATGCCTTTGCTAAGCTATTGAAACTGCAAAGTAATTCTCTGCCTTATCCAAATCCGTAATAACATTGAAGCGAATCCTAACAAAAACGTTCGTTTATGTATGGCGCAAACAGACCACAAAAATCAAGCCTTTTTATTGGCTTATGAGATATTTTCCACAGCGCTCTAATTTGAGCGAAAGATATTTGGTTTTGGGCAAATGGGGAGCCAAAACTTAACTAATATATTTTGACTCCCCAAACTTTCAGGGATAATCCAATGAATAAAAATTCCATCGCTATCGCAGCAGCAATAGCCATTTCTATAACCGCAAATTCGGTCATAGCTGCGCCTATAAACATAGTTGATCATAGTAGCTATTTTTCAGATACAAATTCTGGGCTTGATTGGCTTAAATTAACTGAAACCAGAGGGTTATCATATAATAAGGTGCAAAATCAGACTGTAGTTGGCAGTGCGTTCTATGGTTGGAGATATGCTACAGGTAGTGATTTTGAAGCCCTAATGCAAAATTTTGGAATTCTACCCCAAGGAAACACTTGTGCCGCTAGCTCTGCATTATATTGCGATACTTATGGTGCCGGTAATGCGCTAGGAATTGAAACAGCAATTAATTTACTAGGCGATACAAAAAAAGCATACTTAGATGATATTAATGCTTATGGTGAAATAGAAATTTCAGGTAAAGGTGGTGTAAGTGGGATTTTACATGGAGCTTGGGATTATATCGGTGGTACCACCATTGCAAATATTAGAGATGGCGAGTCTGTTGTAAGAGCGACCGGTAATTTTCTTGCGGATTACAATGATGAAGTTTTTTCAGCTAAACGGGACTGGGATTTTACTTCCTCCGGTGATTCTTTAGGTAGTTTTCTTATTCGTAATTCTACCGTTGTAGCAAATGTTCCTGAGCCTTCTGCCCTTTGGTTGATGGCTATAGGAATGATTGGGTTTATAGGTAGAGCCAAGAAATCAATAAAAGCACATCAGCTTTCAGCCTAATCAATAAGCAATCCCGAGAATACCTCTCGGGATTGCTTGAACTATTTTCATGTGGAGTGCTTGACATGAAGAAATCAATTTCACTTTTTATCTTGCTAGCTATTTTCAACAATGGTTTAGTGCAAGCCACAGCTGTGAAAAATAGTGAATTTTTGAAATTTACAAAAAGTCAGCAGCATTGGTGGTATGCCGGTGCAGTGGAATCAATAGGTCATCTGGTATTTTTACATGATGAAGAAAAAGCACAATGTATTTGGAATTGGTTACCAAGCGATCCTAAAAGGAAGAAAGATTTGCTCATAAAGAGCTTCCGTAAATACCCCGATTATACGCCTACAAGTATACTCATTGCTTTGTTGAAAAGAGATTGCGGTTCGCTTTTACCTGCTGGTTAGTAATATTTATATTGCAGGTGCAGCTGTTTTGTCTTCCGTAATCTTGGTGAGTGTTTCAATATCTGGTAAATCGAGCCTTGCTTGATTAAAATGCGAGTTGATTGCTGGAGTGTTCAAGGTTGGTGTTGCTGAAATATCTTGAGCTGCCGATTGTTGTGGATTATCCAGTTCTAATAGCCCTGTTTTATAAAAATATTTAGTAAGAACTTCTGGCTTTTTTGCCTGAATATTGAGTTGAATTTCCTTCAACTCATCCATGGTTGGTGGATTGTCCTCATCATTTAGCCTTTCTCGTGCATGATCTAAAACATCATGCTGATAGGTTTCTGCCGCTGTTTTTTGACGGGCAGCAGCTTCATATACCTCTTTTGCAGCTTTGTATTCTTCCCAGCTTTGCAAATTATCTAAAAGCCTGTATTTCTGCGCTTCATCATCATTTAAGTGTTTGCCATCTTCGGTATAAATGCTACCGTCATTAGAGCGAAATATTTTCGTTCCATCTTCTGATTCAGCCGTATTTTCGCGCAAAAATTGGAGTTTCCTACCAGAAACTCCAAGGCGTTGATTTATGTCAATCAACGCCTGACCAACCGCCTGATAAGCCTTGTCTAAATTTTCCGTAACTTGGGAGTAGAACGCAAAATATTGCGCATCTTCAGCTAGAAGAATTTCTAGCATTGAGTGGTAGTGTCGCTCAGACTTCTTCTTTTCGCTTTCCCCGTAAATGTCATGGTAGTCTTCAGAAAGAAATCGCTGAATCCGGCCTGTTGAAACACCGGAAATCTCGTGATTCAAATCAATCCGATCCCGCTCAGCAGTGGATTTACTATCTATCCCTATGTGTTCTGGCTTCTCTGACACCTTATATTACATCCTTGTTTTTTATCTTTGCTAAACCCTACATAGAAAAAATAACCTATATTAATATATAGTATTTCAACAATATATGTCAAAAGAAAAAGGCCATTGCTGGCCTTTTAAGTAATATCTTAAATTATTTTGCAAACCGCCGTTGCATATGTGGCTTAGCTATACGGAAATATAAATCAAGCATTCTAAGCCGCTCTTTTAATCTAACCTCACGGCGTGGTCTTCCATCATCTTCTTCAAAATAAAGTGAAAGCCAGCGATCATCACCCATGACTTCATCAATTTCCGGGATTGACCATAACATTCCATTAGTTGAAAGTATTACACCATCAAAGTTATATATTGTATGAGCTAACACGTTAAGCCACTGCCTACGTGAGATTGGCATATTGCGAGCAGCCAACCATAGCCGCTGGCAATAATGCTCATTGGTTAATTCTTGATTTGATGCGACAACAATTACTCTTTTAAATTTTACTAACATAGTTTCCCCTTTATAGTTTTTTACATATTGTGACTAAGACAACTACATGAGGCGGGTTAAAAAATAGTTAACTGTAAGTTTTATTTTTTATTTTCTATTCAATTTATGGTTGGTCAATGGTTCCTTAAGCCTATTTCCCATAAACATCACCTGTATGTAGTACAACTGTTATTAGCCTTAACTATTAATTTAAATGTTTTTAATATGTAGTCTGGGAAATGAAGCAAAAAACAGGAGTGATTATGATTTTAGACTTTGAAAAATACTTACCTTATCTTGATGAATTTGATTTATCACAAGATCAAAAACTTGAGTTTATAAAAACCGTATGGCAGTTAATGGAAAGTCAGGTTGATCAAGCTTTTGGCTTTCACCCTGTCCAGCAGGCTCGCGAAAGTGCGCAGGTGATACAATTGCATTCATTAAGAAATATAAAAGGCTTAACTGTCTCAACACATTTTGAGTCAGCATCTCAAGAAGCCGCCAATAATAATGAGGATGAGGTAAAAAAGAAGGCGAGTTGATAAAAATTATTTGTATCATTCAAAACTGCACAGGTGCCACCAAAATAATATTGGATGGCACCTTTTTTCTTACATCTCTAAATTAAAATCTTGTGCCTGAGAAAGTGATGGCGGCTTAAACTCATGCTCTAAATTGATTATCCTGTCTTCCGGTAATTTCGAGAACACAGCCTCTCTAATTTTATTGTTACTTTCCTGCTGCTCTAAATTTATCTGGCTAAGTCTTTGTTGCGGCAAGCTACGCTCTCTCATTTGAGAGCTGATAAGAGCGTCTTTCTCTTTCCGGTCACGTAAAATCGCCTGATACACCTCTGCCTCATTTTGCTTTTTTATTTGCTCATGAGAGCCTGTTATTCGATCCCAAAGTCCACGAAGCCCTTTGTGAAAGCGGGATTGACGCATTAGAACTTCTTGTCTCTGCCGCTTGTCCTGCTGCATCTCCAATGCTTTTCGAGCTTTTATATGGTGCTCATTCATGGCTTTTTTCTGAGCTAGAATAGGAGCGATGCGGCGATCATATTTCTTTTTTTGCTCATCCATAATGGAGCGAATACGCCCCACCAATTTCTGATCAATATTGGCTTTAGTTTCCTCTACAGACGGTAAATCCTCCGGCAAGCCAAGCTGCTCTTTTATGGCTTTGGTTTTGACATCGAGCCAACGAGGTAGAGAATAAACCTCACCGCGCCAATCAATAGCGACAAAGTCGCGCCTATCTCCCTTGGCCAGATAAAATCCATGCTTCTCTAATTCTCGCGAAAAAGATGTTTTGTTATCTGAAGCTACCCAACATTCTTTTAGCGTCAACTTGGTGTTTTGCGGACTATCACCCAGTCGTTTGGCTTGCTGCCACTGTTCTTGAGTAAAATTTAGCGGATTGCGCATTTCACGATTAACAAAGCCTTGTGGCAATTTCCATTTTTGCTCCAGATACAGCTCCCTTGAAATCTCCATGAGCCTGTTTTTGTAATAGGGCAAATTGATGGCTTTCATCTGCGCACTATCAATCCGGCTCCAAACGCAATGAGCATGGCGGCGGCCGTGCTTTTCATGGAAAACTATTACATGCGGCTGGCCTTCTATGCCAATCTCTTTTTCTACGCGCGAGATAGCATCCTCAAAGACAGAGATTGGAACATCTGTATCTTGTGGAGGATTAAGGCTTAGAGAAAATAGATATTGCTGGCATCTTGTTCCACGGCTTAGTGCATGGGCTTCTTGCATGGCAGCTGGAACGGTATCAGCGACAAAGCCGCTGATTTTATGTACTTCTACATGTTCATTATCATTGGCATTTAGCAAATGAGCCGCAAGCTCTCTGCCATAGGCTCGTTGGGAGGCTTTCAGGATCAAACCTAATCTCCCAGACCAAGCGCCCTCATAAGCATTTTGCGCATTTCGGCAATATCTGCGCTGGCTTCCAGCAAAGTTGCTCTTACTTCTGATGTAAGCACCAATGTGCCGGTATTGGCTGCCTTTGCTAGCTGGTTAAGGTTATTTGGCATGCGTGAGCCGCCAAGCTCTCCCAGAAGCTGGCTTAAGGCAACATGATCTTTTACCGGAAATTTGCCGCGCGAACGGCGTTTAGGCATGCTTTCATCAAATAGCCTTTGGCGGATATATTCCCCTAAAGATAGCCCCGCAGCAAAATGTTCAAGCTGGCTACGCTCCTCTGGCGATAAGCGCAACGAAAATGGTGCAGGTTTTTTATGAGTTTCAGACATATGCATCTCCTTATATATATGCCTAAAATCATACGCATCACTTCCTCATTTCTTGGGAAATAGCGATAAATATCTGTGGGTGGCAAGGAAGAGCTGGAACAAAAAATGATGCAAATTGAGCTTTGACGGCTCTTTGCATCATTTTGATAAATATTGTATTAAATCAATGATTAAGCGTTTTTATGGTTCTGGTGGAGTGTCTAAACAACTCCCCTTGAGGTTTTTATCCCATTGCTCTAAAGTAGCGAATAATTGGTTTGAAGTTTCTACTTCCATGTCCGCCATACATCTGGAACCTCTTCCAGTAAAAAGCGACCTCCTCCGCTACTCCTTTAGTCACACACCTTCCTCCGCTTTTATGGCATAACAGAACCCCTTGGAGCAATACCAATGGCAATAGTGGATGTGTTTAACGGCGATGCAGATGGCATCTGTGCGCTGTTGCAGTTGCGCCTGGATACCCCCCGAAAATCAGAGCTGGTTACGGGTGTAAAACGGGATATCGAACTGCTGGCCAGGGTAGATGCGCAGTCTGGCGATGAGATTACCGTGCTGGACATTTCGTTTGAAAAAAACCGCAGCCACCTGGAAAGAGTGCTTGCACAAGGGGCAGAGGTTTTTTATATCGATCATCATGCAGCAGGAGTGATTCCTGAACACGCCGGGCTGACCACGCTGATTGATACCGATCCCAACATCTGCACCAGTCTTTTGGTTGATCAGCATCTGGGTGGAAAATACCGGGCCTGGGCGGTAACTGCAGCCTTTGGTGATAATATGAATCAAAGTGCAGAGCAGGCCGCTAAACAGCTCTCCCTATCAGCCAATGAATTAGAGGTGCTGAAAACCCTGGGTATCTGCATCAACTACAACGGATATGGCAGTGCAATTGAAGACCTGCACTTTCCGCCTGACCAGCTCTACCTGGAGCTGGCTTCTTACAGTACGCCCTTTGATTTTATCGCAGACAGCCAGTCAGCCTATAAAAAACTACATGATGGCTATTATGATGACCTCTCGCTGGCTGAGCAGGTTGCGGTTGAATGCGCCAATGAGTGCGCAGCAGTCATTATCCTGCCGGATGAGATATGGTCCCGGCGCATTAGCGGTGTCTATGGTAATCAACTGGCAAATCAATACCCTGAGCGTGCCCATGCCATACTGAGCCACCATCTGAAAGGGGGGTATGTAGTGAGCGTCAGGGCGCCGCTAAGCAATAAAACAGGTGCCGATGAGCTGTGCAAAGAGTTTCCGTCAGGTGGCGGACGAAAAGGCGCTGCGGGCATCAACCAACTGCCAGTCGATCAGCTTGATCGCTTTATAGCCAGATTAAACCACAGGTATAAAGTGAACCCTTCGCAGGGGTAGCATGCGCTTTGCCCCTGCTGTACAATACGCACTTTTTTTACGGCACTGGATCTTATACCCCAGTGCCAGACTCTCTGCCTCACCGCACGACTGTGTGTGGGAGGCTGACTAGCCGTAGGGAGCTACAATGAGACATTACGAAGTAGTATTTCTGGTTCACCCGGATCAGAGCGAGCAGGTTCCTGCCATGGTTGAGCGTTACCGCTTAAGTCTGGAAGCCAAAGAGGGCGTGATCCACCGTCTGGAAGACTGGGGCCGTCGCCAGCTTGCATACCCCATCAATAAGATCCACAAAGCGCACTATGTACTCATGAACATTGAGTGCGGTGATGAGGCGCTGGCCGAGCTTGAAAAGGCATTCCGTTATAACGATGCGGTGATTCGTAACCTGATTGTCAAGCAAAAAAGAGCGATCACGGAGACCTCTCCACTGGCCAAACCCGTTGAAGAGGCAGAGGCCAAGCCAGCCCCAGCCGCGCAGGAGAGCACTCCCGCAGCTGAAGAGGGCAAGGCAGAAGAGAAGAGAGATACAGAGGCGTCCGCTTAATATCGCTGCTTTTTAGCGTCGCATACCAGCGACTTCATTGATTGATTTTTAGGGAAACACCATGTCACGTTATTTTCGTCGTAGAAGATACTGCCGTTTTACAGCTGAAGGTATCACCGAGGTTGATTACAAAGATCTCAACCTGTTGAAGGCCTTCGTAAGTGAGAGTGGCAAAATCGTGCCCAGCCGCATTACCGGCACCAAAGCCAAGTATCAGCGTCAGCTTACTACTGCCATCAAGCGTGCGCGTTTTTTGGCACTGCTGCCGTACACGGATCAGCACGGTTAATCTCTTTATCAGTCGCGGGGTCTCCCCCCTGACTGTAAATAGAGCCGTATAGTCGCTATGCGTTGGTTAGCATCCTATGTGATGCAGGGGAGGCTACAGGCTGTCGTTGCCGTAACCCTGCTTGCCGTGCTCTCATGGAGCATGTCTTTGATTGGCATACTCAATGCAGCTGCCATAGGCCTGGTCACGCTGCGTAAAGGCCCAAGAGAAGGGCTGGTCACCGCAGGTTTAGGGCTGCTGGGCAGTGCGCTGATAGGGCAGATCGTGCTGGGTGATGTGGCTCCTGCATTTGCCACATTCGCACTCGTCTGGGCACCTGTTTTGTTTGTGGCGCTGGTGCTGCGGGCAACCTGCTCACTGGCTGCTGCGCTGCAAAGTGGTTTGCTGCTTGGAGTGGCCGTGGTATTGGCCTATTTTGCCGCCATGCCGGATATGGTTGCAGGGTGGCGTGAAATACTTGGAACCTTCAGCAAGCCGCTGGTGGATGCAGGGCTGTTGACCAGCATTCAGCGGACGGAGCTGGTGGAAACCATGGCTCCGTGGATGACAGGGATACTGGCTGCGGGGCTCTATCTGCAACTGGTAGCGGGTCTGCTGCTGGCGCGCTGGTGGCAAGCGATACTGTATAACCCAGGCGGCTTTCGCGAGGAGTTTCATAACCTGCGACTGCACCGGTTGTTGGCCTATATCGCTGTTCCGGTATTGGTGTTGGGATTTAACGCCGAGATGAGCGGCGCAGGGCTGTTGATTAACTATGCGGCAGTGCTTTTGCTGGCTGCATATTTTGTACAAGGACTGGCATTTGCACATGGCATGTTGGCATTGGCTGGCGCGAAGAGAGGCTGGCTGATTGCACTCTACGCACTGCTGATTGTGGCATTGCCGAACATGTTTGGACTGCTGTTTGCGGCAGGCTATGCAGATGCCTGGTTCGATTTTCGAGCGCGTTTCCAGGCAAGAAAGAAGGCTGGTGGCGGGTCAACTGATTAAAAACCTGAGTAGAGGTAGGTAAGATGGACGTTATTCTGTTACAGAAAGTTGAGAATCTTGGCGGTCTGGGTGATGTGGTTTCTGTTAAGGCGGGCTATGGCCGAAATTTCCTCATTCCCACAGGCCGGGCTGCTTTTGCGACCGAAGCCAACATGGCTGAGTTGGAAGAGCGCCGCGCCGAGCTGGAGAAAGCGGCAGCTGATAAGCTGAGCATAGCCGAAAAACGCAAGGTCAAGCTGGATGCTGTGATGGTGACCATTGTCTGCAAGGCGGGTGATGAAGGCCGTCTGTTTGGCTCGGTTGGCGCGGCTGATATTGCAAAAGCAGTGACCGAGTCCGGTGTTGAGCTGTGCAAGCAGGAGGTTCGTCTGCCAGATGGCCCCTTCCGCGTCACGGGTGAGTTTGAGGTGGCTGTGCATCTCTACTTTGATGTTGATGCAGTCATTAAATTGACGGTTGCTGCGGAGGCCTGACCTCTCTGCTGCAGTAGCGGTTACAAGCCCGGGGCTTTCCAGTTCCGGGCTTTTTCGTGCCTGTAATCAACAGGAAAAGTGCTTCCCCCAGGGGGCGCTTTTTCGTATCCTCTCCTCTCGTATCCTTAAATATTTACAGAGTCCACGCAATCATGCCTGATTCGGTCTTCTCCCCAGCTCCACCAGATTACGAAGAGAGTGGAGTGGATCAGCTGCGGATTCCCCCCCACTCCATTCAGGCAGAACAGTCTGTATTGGGTGGCTTGATGCTGGATAACCAGAGCTGGGATCAGATTGCAGACCGGGTGGGCGAGATAGATTTCTACCGCCGTGAACACCAGCTTATCTTCAGAGCCGTCGAAGCCCTGGCCGAGCTCAGCAAGCCCTTTGATATTGTCACCTTGTCAGAGGAGCTGAATCGACTAGGTGCGTTGGATGAGAGCGGTGGGCTGGCCTACCTCAGTACGCTGGCAAAGGATACGCCCAGTGCAGCCAACATCCGTGCCTATGCGGATATTGTGCGGGAACACTCCGTCACCCGCCAGCTGATCCATGTCGGCAATGAGATAGCCAACAGTGGCTTTCAGCCGGAAGGGCGCAACAGCTCGGAACTGCTGGATGCGGCTGAAAGCAAGGTGTTTGAGATCGCCGAGCAGCGCTCCAAATCCGGCAGTGGTTTTGAATCGGTTAAAAACCTGCTGACCAAGGCAGTGGACAAGATTGAAACACTGTTCCAGCAGGATGACCCCATTACCGGTGTGGCAACGGGGTTTGCGGATTTTGATGCGCAGACAGCAGGGCTGCAACCGGCTGACTTGGTCATCGTGGCAGGGCGCCCTTCAATGGGTAAAACCTCCTTTGCGATGAATATTGCAGAGAATGTAGCCATTGGCAGCAAGCTGCCGGTAGCGGTATTCAGCATGGAGATGCCGGGGGATTCGCTGGTGATGCGCATGATGTCATCGCTGGGTCGCATCAATCAGCATCGAGTCAGAACGGGGAAGCTGGATGATGATGAGTGGCCGCGCCTGACAATGGCGGTAAACCTGCTCTCCGAGGCCAGGATCTATATTGATGATACCCCGGCACTCAGTCCGATGGATCTGCGAGCCAGGGCGCGCCGCCTGATGCGTGACCATAAAGATCTGGGGTTGATCGTGATTGATTATCTACAGCTGATGCAGGCGCCGGGAGCCGGGGATAACCGCACCAATGAGATATCGCTCATCTCCCGCAGCCTCAAGGCACTGGCCAAAGAGCTGAATGTGCCGGTAATTGCACTCTCCCAGCTGAACCGTAGTCTGGAGCAGCGCACTAATAAACGCCCTATCATGTCAGATCTGCGTGAATCGGGTGCCATTGAGCAGGATGCCGACCTGGTGGTCTTCATCTATCGTGATGAGGTCTATAACGAAGAGAGTCCGGACAAAGGGATGGCAGAGATTATTATTGGTAAGCAGCGTAATGGTCCTATTGGAACGACCCGGCTCACTTTTCTTGGCCAATACACCAAGTTTGAAAATTATACCGGCGATGTCTATGGTGATCACTACTGATGGGTTCTGCGCCTCGCGCCGTCATTGATCTTGCGGCACTGCGTCACAACCTTGGGCAGGTGCGTGCCGCTGCACCAAATAGCCGGATACTGGCGGTAGTAAAGGCCAATGCCTACGGCCATGGCCTGTTGCGAATAGCCAATACGTTAGAGCGCGCTGCGGATGCATTGGCTGTTGCCCGGGTGGGTGAGGGCATTGCGTTGCGTCAGGCGGGTATCTCCTGCTCGATTGTGGTGCTGGAGGGGGGGGCAGACCAGCAGGAGTTAAACCTGGCGGTGACCCACCGGCTTGAGTTGGTGGTGCATAATCTTGAGCAGGTGAAGCAGCTACAACGGTATAAAACCCACACCCCGCTGGCCTGCTGGCTAAAGGTGGATACCGGAATGCACCGTCTCGGCCTTCCTGTTGCTTCCGCATCGGCTGCCTATCAGGCGCTGAGTGCTTGTTGTGCGGTTGCAGGCAAGCCACGCCTGATAACCCACTTTGCCAATGCAGATGATCCCGCTGACCCAGCTACGCTCACCCAGTGGAAACTTTTTCAGAGCATGACCTCCCTGCTGGGTGCTGAGGCGAGCGCAGCCAATTCAGGTGCCATCCTTGGCTGGCCCGAGACCTGCGCAGATTGGGTTCGTCCGGGCATCATGCTCTACGGTGTGTCGCCGTTTTTGAATGGCCGGGCTGAAACAGATGGTCTCTCTCCGGTGATGAGCCTGCAAAGCCAGCTGATTGCCGTCAACCACTATAAAAAAGGGGATGCCATTGGTTACGGTGGCAGCTGGATCTGCCCGCAGGATATGGCGGTTGGGGTGGTCTCCATTGGCTATGGAGATGGCTACCCAAGGCATGCGCCCCCCGGCACCCCGGTGCTGCTCAATGGTCAGCGTGTCTCTCTGGTTGGACGGGTCTCCATGGATATGATCACGCTGGATCTGCGTGGCTGTCCGGAGGCGCGGGTGGGTGACCCGGCAATATTGTGGGGTGTCGGTCTGCCGGTGGAGGAGATTGCCAGGGCGGCCAGTACCATCCCGTATCAGCTTCTGTGCGGTGTGACCGCGCGGGTCGATTTTGTTGAGGAGCAGGTAAGCGATGGCCAGGCAGAGAGCAGGTAAACCTCTTTTTAACTGCAAGGCTTGTGGCGGCAGTTTCCCAAAATGGTCTGGCCAGTGCCCTGACTGTGGTGGCTGGAACAGCCTGGAGGAGGGGGTGGCGGCTGAGCGCCCAACAAAAAACCCGCGCTTTGCAGGTTATGCTGGCGATGCCAGCCAGAATCGTGTTCAGCTGCTGGCCGATGTCAAACCAAAATCTGAAGGGCGTTTCCCCACCGGAATCGGTGAGCTTGATCGTGTACTGGGGGGTGGCCTTGTTGCCGGCTCTGTCGTGCTCATTGGCGGCGATCCCGGCATTGGCAAATCCACCCTGCTGATCCAGACGCTGGCTCGCTTATCAGGCCAGCTCTCCACGCTCTATGTCAGTGGTGAGGAGTCGCCTGAACAGATCAGCCTGCGCGCCCAGCGACTTGGCTTGCCTTGCGAAAATCTTCGGCTGCTGCCTGAAACCTGTGTCGAGCGCATTCTCCCTTTGGCGCAAAAGCATCATCCGGATGTGATGGTGGTTGACTCGGTTCAAACCCTCTACACCGAACTGCTGCAATCTGCTCCAGGTGCTGTTGCGCAGGTGCGGGAGGCGACGGCCCAGTTGGTGCGGTTTGCCAAGCAGAGTGGGACAGCCATCTTTTTAGTGGGGCATGTTACGAAGGATGGTTCGCTGGCTGGCCCGCGTGTGCTGGAGCACATGGTCGATACCGTGCTCTATTTTGAGGGTGAGGCGGGCAGCCAGTTTCGTCTGATCCGAACCATTAAAAACCGCTTTGGTGCGGTGAATGAGCTGGGTGTGTTTGCCATGACCGATCGTGGTCTGAAGGAGGTAAGCAACCCTTCTGCGATATTTCTGTCACGCCATCAAACCCAGGTCTCTGGCAGCATTGTGATGGTGACCCGTGAGGGGAGCCGTCCGCTATTGGTCGAGGTGCAGGCGCTGGTGGACGAGAGCCATCTGGGCAATCCCCGGCGTGTTACGCTGGGGCTGGAGCAGAACCGCCTCTCCATGCTGCTGGCGGTGCTGCACCGGCATGGTGGTATTGCCATGTTTGATCAGGATGTCTATGTGAATATTGTGGGCGGGGTGCGTATCACAGAGACCGCAGCAGATCTGGCGGTGCTGCTGGCGGTGCTATCCAGCCTGCGGGACAAAACCCTGGCACAGGATCTGGTAGCCTTTGGTGAAGTGGGGCTGGCAGGAGAGATCAGGCCGGTGCCAAATGGTCAGGATCGGTTGCGTGAAGCGGCCAAACACGGCTTTCGGTGCGCCATTGCGCCCAAGGCCAATGTGCCAAAAAAAGCTATCCCCGGCCTTGAAGTGATTGCGGTTGAACGCCTTTCTGATGCGCTGGATGCGGTGCTGTAGGCGTTACCCCAAAGCCGCAAGTTCGCGTTCAACCAGCTCGGCATCCCCCAGGTTGAGTTCAGCCAGTCGCCTTAGATGGCTGATGCTGTCGATATCGATCTGATGGCACTGGATGCCGATATGGCCACTCTCGATATGTGCCACCTCTCCCTGCATGATAATCTGCGCCCCATCATCAGAGAGCGGGATCTTTAACTCTGTTGTGTCACCAACCTCTCCACTCCAGTCGGCCGGTTGTGAGATCAGGGCGCCGTTTAGGGAGATATCAATGATATTGCACGGGTCGGTTCTGCCTGCACTGGTTGCAAAGGCCGGTGTATCAAACAGGATGCGATAGAACTGTCTACGGTTTTGCTCAGCATGATGGGGGCTGGACATAATCTCTCCGGAATAATCTGTGGGTCTGTTGCACAACTATAGCAGTAGAGTACCTATCCACCTTCTACCGCAATCTGTGATGAGATGGTGGTGCGCTGATGGTGAAAAATCATACGTACATTACCAATCTGTATATTGTCGCCATCAAACAGCTGTTGGCTCTGCTCTTTAATAGAGTGACCATTGACGCTGGGCGGTTTGCTGCCCTCCAGATGTGATAAAAAGTAGCCATCCTTTCTGTGGGCAATGGCAGCAGAGGCCAGGCCAACAAATCCCAGTCGGGTTAAACCGCTCTCTATTGAAATCACCTTGCCAAAGTGGTTTCCATTTACAATCTGTACGCAGGTTTTAAGTTGCGATTGTTGCTTTACAGCTGCCAGGTCGTTATCACTGATCCCCTTTAAACCCGTGTTGTTATGGCTGGGTGTGTGAATGTTAGGTGCCATGGAAGGGGGCTTGAAGATGCGGGGTTTAATGGATGTTGTTGCGGTGGTTAGTGGGCCAACTATCTGCCCATCTTCTGCAAAAGTGAGGGTGTGTTTGCCAATCTGAATGATGTCGCCATGGGCGAGCAGGTGCTCTGTTATAGGGTGATTATTGACCAATGTAGCCATCTCATCCGTTACGGCTGTGATCAGGCTGCCGGTTGGGGTGGCGATGATTTTGGCATGTATGGGGGCAACGGCCAGGCTGTCAATAACCAGCGTGCAGGCAGGGCTTCTGCCGATCGTTGTAGCTTCGCTGCTCTCATTAAAGTGATGGACGGCTATCGGTCGCCCTTTAAATGACAAGCTGAGTTTAGCCACTTTCCTATTCCTCGCTAGGTTGTCAAGCGCCTCTTTTAGACCTGAAGCGCGGTGCGTGGTTCAAGAGCATGGGGTAACCGCTGCCCTATAGCACTATAGCTGCTGCATGTTGTGATACAACTTTTTGAGGATAAAAGTGGCTTATTTGATGACAAATGGGGTGGCTCAGGATGTTTTCGACTCTTTTTTCCGGTACTGCGGGTAAAAACGAACCGTTTTTACCGCATTTCCTTTTGTCTGGATGATATCCATCGGGTAGCCGGCAAGGCGGAGGCTGGTGCCTGCTTCAGGGATGGTCTCCAGATAATCAATAATCAGGCCATTCAGGGTTTTGGGGCCATCAGTGGGCAGCTCCCACTGCATGTTGCGCACCAGCTCCTTGATGTTTGCGCTGCCATCAACCAGAAAACTGCCGTCATCCTGAGGCTGCACATCGGGCAGGGTGTCGGCAGGATCAGTGGTAAATTCGCCGACGATCTCCTCCAGAAGGTCCTCCAGCGTGACCAGCCCTAAAAGGTCGCCATACTCATCAACCACCAGCCCGATCCGGTTTTTGCTGCGCTGAAAATTAAGCAGCTGTTGGTTGAGCGGTGCCCCCTGTGGAATAAAGTAGGGTTTCCGGCAGATGCCTCTGATCACATCCTTGGTCAGTGTTCCGTCAATCAGTGCATGCATGGCATGACGTACATGAATGGTGCCTATGATATTGCTAACGCTTCCCTCATAGACGGGCAGCCGGGTGTAGTGTGCATTCTGGAGCTGCTGAACTACCTCATCCAGGGGGGCGTCCAGGTTGAGGCCATCTACCTCATTGCGAGGGATCATGATGTCCTCTACGGTGGATCGTTCGAGATCCAGTATGCTCAGAAGCATCTTTTTATGGCGCGGAGGAATCATTGCGCCGGTCTCCAGCACAACGGCACGCAGCTCCTCAGGGCTTAGACGGTTGTTGTCTCCTCCGTCCTGCGTGACACCGAGGACTCTCAGCAGGCCATTGGCAATAATGTTGACAACCCAGACCAGAGGGTAACAGATCTTCAGCAGCGGGGTGTAGATGGTGGCTGCCGGAAAGGCCAGGCGCTCAGGATGCAGTGCTGCCAGCGTTTTGGGGGTAACCTCTGCAAAAATAAGGATTACAAAGGTCAGCAGACCCGCAGCGATGGCAATCGCACTCTCGCCACCCAGTCGCAGAGCAATGATAGTGGCAATTGAGGAGGCCAGGATATTGACAAAGTTATTCCCCAGCAGGATCAGCCCTATGAGTCGGTCGGGCCGTTTAAGCAGCTTGTCGGCACGGGCGGCTGCGGAGTGACCTCTGTCCACAAGATGACGCAGTCGATAACGGTTCAGCGTCATCAATGCGGTTTCGGAGCCGGAAAAAAATGCAGAGAGAAGGATTAAGACAAATAGCGCAGCAAAGAGTGCGCTTAGAGGAATGTCGCTCAACCAGTAATACCTTTTATTAAGAAGACAATCTCATTACTAGGCTGCCACGAACTTTATGTCAAGTGATTTGGCTGTAATCTCATAGGTGCGACATTATTTTGACATGTTGCAGATCTAGTGCTTTACTTCACCTATGAGTTGTAACTCGTTGATTTTATCAAATAAGAGAAAGTAATAATGTCTCAGGGCAAAGAAACCAAAGTACTTAACAAAAATAGTTACGTAATATTGGCGGGTGACCATTCTGAAAATGCCCTTTATCTGAAAAACATTATTGAATTCATTGACTATTCAGTAAGTACGGCGGTTGATTCGGAGGCCTTGAAGAGCCGTCTGGATGAGTTGGGTGAGGCCTGTGTGGTGGTTATTTTAGCTGCTGACCGCAGGTCAGAGCACTCTGCAGCGCTTTTACAAACCCTTGGTGAGAGGGAGAAAAGCCCGGCAATATTTCAAGTTGGGCCAAAGAAGCCGGGAAAAAACAGTATTACTGGAGTGGTAAATATTCTTGGCAATATAGAGTTGCCAACACGCCATGATATCTTGACAACCCTGCTGCATAAAGCAGAGGTGTACAACGAAACCCGCTCTGCCAGTGGGGAGGATATGCGTTTGCTGGAGCTGTTTAGAAGCCTCTCAGGCAATAGCCGATCGACCAGAAAGATTGCCCGCATGATTGCCCAGGTGGCCGATACGGAAGCCACCGTTCTGCTGCTAGGTGAATCGGGCACCGGAAAAGAGGTGGTTGCGCGAAAATTGCATTACCACTCACTGCGCCGTGGCAAGCCCTTCGTGCCGGTAAACTGCGGAGCCATCCCCGCAGATCTGCTGGAGAGCGAGCTTTTTGGCCATGAGAAAGGTGCCTTTACCGGTGCCATAAGTGCTCGCCAGGGGCGTTTTGAGATGGCAGAGGGCGGAACGCTGTTTCTGGATGAGATCGGTGATATGAGCATGCCGATGCAGGTCAAGCTGCTGCGGGTGTTGCAGGAGCGCTCTTTTGAGCGTGTGGGAAGCAATAAAACCATCCACTGCAATGTGCGCATTATTGCTGCGACCCACCGTAATCTGGAAAAGGCGATAGAGGACAACAGTTTCAGAGAGGATCTCTTCTATCGGCTCAATGTCTTTCCAATCGAGCTGGCTCCCCTTAGAGAGCGAATAGAGGATATTCCGCTGCTAATAACAGATCTGATCTCCCGTATCGAGAATGAAAAACGTGGGTCAGTCCGCCTGACACCTGCTGCTGTGACGGCATTGAGCCACTATGGCTGGCCGGGCAATGTGCGGGAGCTGGCCAACCTGATTGAGCGCCTGACAATTCTTTATCCCTACGGTGTTGTGGATGTCAAAGAGCTGCCAGAAAAATTCAGAGAGGGTGTGGATCTCTCACAAATCGAGAGTGACCTGCCCCAGGTGACCATTGCCGATGCAGAGAGCCACTCTGTACGCAATGTGGCACGCCTGCCGCATGAAGGGATTGACCTCAAAGAGCACCTGTGTGGTCTGGAGCAGGAGCTGATTCGGCAGGCGCTGGAAGAGGCGGGCGGGGTGGTTGCCCACGCGGCCAAACGGCTAAAAATGCGTCGAACCACACTGGTGGAAAAACTTCGAAAATATGGTATGTCGCGCCCTAATGAGCCGTCGGTTATTTGACGTTGGATTTTATTAGATAAATAACTTGTTGTAACAAAAGGAAAATAAAAACAGGCACGTTAATTGCTGCTACCAGGTTAGTGTCCAATCAGGGCTCGACTGAGTAGAGAAAATTACGTGTCAATACCCTCTCACAACCATGCTCGACAGCAGCAGCTGGAAGATGCCTTCCTGGCATTCAACCAGGTATCAGAACAGCTAACCGACTCCTATCAGCAGTTGCAGAACCGGGTTGAGCAGCTAAGCCTGGAGCTGGCTGAAACACGTACTGATCGCCTGCGCCAGCTGGCAGAAAAAGAGCGGCTGGCCAACCGGCTTTCGCATCTGCTTGAAGTTATGCCGGCAGCTGTGGTCGTTCTGAATGGTGAGCATTCTATCCAGGAGTTCAATCCGGCAGCGGCCAGAATGTTACATGGCATCCAGCTGGGAGCCTCCTGGCCTGAGTTTTATCAGCGCACTTTCAGCAAAAAAAATAGCGGCGATCTCTGTCTGAAGAGTGGCGCATGGATTACGCTCTCTGAATGTGCCCTCTCCCCTGAGCCTGGAAAAATCATACTGCTGCTGGATGTTACCGAGAGACGTGAGCTACAAGAGTATCTGAATCGGCAGGAGCGGTTGAACAGTCTGGGAAACATGGCCGCCCAGCTGGCACATCAGATACGCACACCACTGACCTCTGCACTGCTTGACAGTGCCCATCTTGCGCGTGAAGACCTCCCAACAGCGCGTCGCCAGCAATTCTCCAGCCGCCTGCGCACCCGCCTCTGTCATATCGAACGTCAAATAAAGGACATGCTGGCCTTTGCCGGCGGTGACCAGGGGGTGCTTGTTCCGATTGCTGTTGCGCCATTGATAATGAGTTTGGAGCAGATGCTTGAACCGCTGATTAAAGCACGCGGTGCAAAATTTGAGCTGATTGACCAGACCGTGGGGGAGCTGACGATTCAGGGCAATCAGGACAGGCTGTTGGGTGCATTGATAAATCTGGCCAGTAACGCATTGGTGCATGGTGGTGCTCAGGTGCGGTTGCAGATAGAGCTGAAGTGTACTCTGGATGGGCTGCTAGAGATTCAGATCAGTGATAACGGAGCAGGTATCCCTGAAGATATAAAAGAGAAGATATTTGATCCCTTCTTCACCACCAGCAGTGATGGCACCGGTCTGGGTCTGGCTGTTGTGCAGTCTGTCATATTAGCCCATGAGGGCAGCATATCTGTAGTTCCGACCCAGCTGGGTGGAGCCAGTTTTAAAATCACCCTTCCTCTCTGTCAGGAGGGTCGCCGTGAGGAGACGGTGCCGGGTTATGTGCAAAAACAACCGGGTGTGTATGAAATACGTTCGAGGAATCTCTCATGAGTCAGGTAAGTGTATTGGTTGTAGAGGATGATCCCACGCTGTGCGAGGCGCTGCGCGATACCCTGGAGATGGCCGGTTATGCGGTAGAGACGGCCAGTGAAGGGGGGGCAGCACTCCAGATGCTGGAGCGTCACCCCATTGGCATGGTGGTCAGCGATGTGCAGATGCGCCCCATGGATGGGCATGTTCTGATGCAGAAGATAAAGAGACTCTACCCCTCCATTCCCGTTTTGTTGATGACCGCCTATGGCAGTGTGGACAAAGCGGTATCGGCCATGAGAGAGGGTGCGGTTGACTATCTGGTAAAACCCTTTGAGGTTGAGACGCTGCTGGAGAAGGTAAAGAGCAGCATCCTGCGCTCTACGGAGGAGGCAGGGGTAATTATTGCTGAAGATCTGCGCACGCGGGAGATACTGGAGCTGTCCCGGCGGGTAGCCCAGAGTGAAGCCACCGTTATGATCGGTGGTGAGAGTGGCACGGGCAAAGAGGTTTTTGCCCGCTACATACACCGCTGCTCCAGTCGTCGTGATGGCCCCTTCATTGCGTTGAACTGCGCAGCGATTCCAGAGAACATGCTGGAGGCGGTGCTGTTTGGCTATGAAAAAGGTGCGTTCACGGGAGCCTATCAGGCATCACCCGGAAAATTTGAGCAGGCACAGGCCGGCACACTGTTGCTCGATGAGATCTCCGAGATGAGCCTTGCGCTACAGGCCAAACTTTTGCGTGTGCTGCAAGAGCGCGAGGTAGAGCGGCTTGGTGGTCGCAAACTGATCCAGCTTGATGTGCGCGTGCTGGCAACATCCAATCGAAACCTGCGGGAAGAGGTTGCGGCAGGGCGCTTTCGTGAAGATCTCTTCTATCGAATCAATGTATTCCCCCTGACACTGCCCCCACTGCGTGAACGGCAGAGGGATATCCTGCCGCTGGTCACTTTTCTGCTAAAACGCTATCTGCGCCCGAATGAGAGTATCCCTTCCATCTCTTCGGTAGCCCAGCAACGCCTGTTGAGCCATAGCTGGCCGGGTAATATCAGAGAGCTGGAGAATGTGGTGCAACGTGCGCTTATTCTGCGATCTGGTGGTGAGATCTTGCCGGATGACCTCTGTTTTGAGATGGAGCCTGCCATGGATGTCGACAGTTCTGCCATGACGCCTCCCGGTGGGCGGCTGTCAGAGGATCTGAAATCAGTGGAAGAGCAGATGATTCTGGATGCCTTGATGGATG
This sequence comes from Candidatus Polarisedimenticolaceae bacterium, assembly GCA_021648685.1. Classification (GTDB taxonomy): domain Bacteria; phylum Pseudomonadota; class Gammaproteobacteria; order Chromatiales; family Chromatiaceae; genus WFXD01. Next base: position 20,726 of record JAKISI010000022.1, on the reverse strand, counting down.
GAAGTGGTACCCGTAAAGAGGTCGCAGAACGCCTGGGCATCAGCCAGCGTACTCTGCGTTACAAGATTGCCCGTCTGCGTAATGCGGGCGTGGCCATTCCCCGGTAGTTGTTGGCGTAATAGTTGCTTAAAAACTGATAGTCCCAAAAGGTGATCTGACAATGAATACAATAGATGTTAATCAGGTTCTGACTCAAATGAGGCGGCTCGAAGGTCTGGCCAAAAATGAGGCAACATCCGTTGAGCAAGGGCAGGGTGCCGGTTTTAGTGATCTGCTGAAGCAGTCCATTGATAAGGTCAATGAGACCCAGCAGACGGCGGGTGAGCTGAAAACAGCCTTTGAAACAGGCTCAAGAGACGTTGATCTGGCAGAGGTCATGATTGCTGTGCAGAAATCCAGCGTCTCATTCCAAGCCATGGTACAGGTGCGCAACAAACTGGTTGAGGCCTACAAGAGTGTCATGAGCATGCCAGTATGATGGCAGGAAGGGTCATAATGAATAATGGCAGAGGATAGGTAGAGATGGTAGCTGCAAATTCCGATAGTACAGAGCTGATACCGGCTCAACCGCAGGGGCTGATGTCCAACCCGATGGTTCGGCAACTGCTGGTTATGCTCACACTGGCAGGCAGCGTCGCTTTGGGCATTGTTATTGTGCTTTGGGCCTGGACCCCAAACTACTCGGTGCTCTATGGCAGCTTGACCGAAAAGGATGCTTCGGAGATCGTTGCGGCGCTGCAGCAGGCGGGTATAGAGGTGAAAGTGGATCAAGCCACCGGCAGTGTCATGATCCCGGCGGCTGATCTGCACCGTGCGCGTCTAAATCTTGCCGGCCAGGGGTTGCCCCGTGGTGATGGTCTGGGGTTTGAGCTGTTGCAGCAGGAGACAGGATTTGGCACCAGCCGTATGATTGAAGCTGCGCGATACCAGCGTGCCATGGAGGGTGAGCTGGCACGCACCATCAGCACCCTCTCCAGCATCCAGACCGCGCGAGTGCATCTGGCGCTGCCCAAACAGTCTGTATTTGTGCGTAAACGCAAGAAATCCAGCGCTTCGGTTGTGGTCAAGCTCTTCCCTGGACGTGTCCTTGAAAAAGGGCAGGTGACATCCATCGTCTACATGGTCTCCTCCAGCGTGCCAGAGCTGGAAGCAGACAGTGTCACGGTGGTGGATCAGAAGGGCTCCTTGCTCAGTGGTCAGGGCAGTACCCGCGAGATGATGCTGAGTAGCACACAGTTTGACTACACCAGCAAGGTCGAGGAGCGCTATCGTAACCGTATTGAAGATATCCTTACCCCCATTTTGGGTGCGGACAGCGTGCATGCCCAGGTAACGGCAGAGGTGGATTTTACCCAGGTTGAAAAGACTGAAGAGCGCTTCAATCCACAAGCGCAAAAAGAGCTGGCGATACGCAGTGAACAGGTCAATGAAGAGCGCAGCCAGCTGGCCGGGGTGCAGGGCGTGCCGGGGGCGCTAAGCAACCAACCCCCCGTTGGTGGCATTGCCCCTGAGCGTGTGGGTCAGCTGGAAGGTGGTGACATAAAGACACCAGAACCGATCAACAGCAGCAAACAGGCCACGCGAAATTATGAGCTGGATAAGGTGATCAGCCATACACGCATGCCGGCCACCAGCCTGCGCCGCCTGTCGGTGGCGGTGGTTGTGGATAACCCACAGGTCTCGGACAAGAAAAAAGATGAAGCGCCGGTTGGTCGCACCCCTGAAGAGCTGGAACAGATCACCCAGCTGGTCAAAGAGGCGATGGGATTCAATGCTGAACGTGGTGATACCGTGCGGGTCATCAATGCCGCTTTCCAGTTGCCCCCGCCACTAGAACCGCTGCCTGAAGAGGCGATCTGGGAGCAGGCCTGGGTGTGGGATGTGGCACGCCAGGTGGGCGGCATACTGTTGGTGCTGATACTGATCTTTGTGGTGCTGAAACCCACCATGAAAAAGCTGCTTGCAGTGCCTGTCATGCCAGCCCCTGTAGCTGCTGGTGCCGGTGCAGCTGGGGCTCCAGGCGGTGCTTTAGGTGACCAGTCAGGTGAGCAGGTTGAACTCCCCGGCCCTGGAAGCTATGAAAACACCCTGGATGCAGCCAGAGGCATGGTGCAGGAGGATCCAAAACGTGTGGCACAGGTGGTGAAAAAGTGGGTCTCTGAAGATGCCGGATAAACAGCCTGGAAAGATAAAAGGGGTTGAGCGCGCGGCTATCCTGCTGCTTGCTCTGGGTGAAAAGGATGCGGCTGAAATCCTCAAACACATGGGGCCGAAAGAGGTTCAGGATGTGGGCCTGGCAATGGCCACAATGACCAATGTCAGTACCGCACAGATGGAAGAGGTGATGGGCTCCTTTGTCTCCACGCTAAAAGGTGAAACGTCGCTGGGCCTTGATTCTGATGACTATATTCGAAATATGCTGACCAGCGCCCTGGGTGCGGATAAAGCCGGGGGCATGATTGACAGAATCCTGCTGGGCCGCAACAGCAAGGGGCTGGAGCAGCTAAAGTGGATGGATCCCAAATCGGTTGCTGAGATGATCCGGCTGGAGCATCCGCAGATTATTGCTATCGTGCTCTCCTTCCTTGATCCGGATCAGGCCGCTGATGTGCTATCCGCCTTTCCTGAAAATGTACGTACAGATATTCTGATGCGGGTAGCCACTCTAGAGGGCATCCAACCGGCTGCGCTACAGGAGCTGGACTCCATTCTGGATCAGCAGTTTTCAGGTGGCAGCAATGCAAAATCAACCGGGTTGGGAGGGATCAAGGCAGCAGCTGATATTCTAAATCTGGTGGATGGTGCGGTTGAAAGCAAAATCATGGATCAGATTACGGGCATTGATCAGGAGCTGGGTCAGGAGATTCAAGACAACATGTTTGTCTTTGAGAACCTTATTGATATTGATGACAGAGGCATTCAAACGCTGCTGCGTGAAGTGGCTTCAGAACAGCTGCTACTGGCACTGCGCGGAGCCGATGAGGCGCTGAAAGAGAAGATATTCAAAAATATGTCCAAACGGGCGGCCGAGATGCTGCGTGACGACCTGGAGGCTGCACCGCCGGCAAAACTCAGTGATGTAGAGGGTGCGCAAAAGGAGATATTGACAGTTACCAGGCGTCTGTCAGATGCCGGTGAGATTATGCTGGGAGGCTCGGGTGGAGAAGAGTTCGTCTAAAATCATCTCCGGTGTAAAGGCCGATGAGCTGCAACAGTGGGATCCGCCCAGCATCTCCAGTGGGGGGGTGGCCGCCAATAATCTGCACGGCTCGCTGATGACGGCTGCGCAACTGGAACAGATTCAGAAACAGGCCTATCAAGAGGGGTTTGAGCAGGGAAAAAAGGAGGGATTCAGCTACGGCCACAAAGAGGCGCTGGAAGAGGGCCGCAAACGGCTACAGCAAAATATTCAAAATATGGAACAGCTGCTCCATGCGCTTGAGACCCCTTTCAAACAGCTCGATGAGCAGGTAGAGCGAGAACTGGTGGCGCTGGCCATAGCCATTGTCAAACAACTGGTTCGGCGTGAAATCAAGGCCGACCCAAATCAGATACTGGGAGTGGTGCGGGAGGCGATAGGCATACTGCCCGTCTCCTCGCGCCATGTGCGTCTGGTGCTGCACCCGGATGACGCCGCGCTGGTGCGTGAGGTCTACAGCACCACAGAGACCGAGCTGGGCTGGGTCATTGTTGAAGACCCGATATTGGCACGCGGTGGATGCCGGGTGCTGACCGATACCTCCCAGATTGATGCGACCCTGGAGTCACGCCTGACCGCACTTATCGCGCCACTGCTGGGCGGTGAACGTGCCCGAGAGGATGGTGAGGAGTGACCCTCCCAGAGACCAACCGCAACGCCATCTGGAAAGCGCGATTGAGCAAAAATATCAATCGGCTCAGTGACTCCCGTGGTTTGATGCTGGAAGGCCGCCTGACCCGCATGGTCGGCCTTACCCTGGAGGCAGTAGGTTGTCGAGCAGCCATTGGCGGCCAGTGTGATGTGATCAGCAGCAATGGGGATGTGATCGAGTCGGAGGTGGTGGGCTTCTCGGGAGAGAGTCTCTACCTCATGCCCACAGGTGATATCCGGGGGCTGGAACAGGATGCCCGGGTCGTCCCCACCGGCCGGGTCTGTGAAGCCGTGGTGGGTGAAGAGTTGCTGGGGCGTGTCATTGATGGTGCCGGGCGGCCACTTGATGGCAAGGGCCCCTTGCAGGCCAGCCAGCGCCGCACCCTGACTGGAAAGGTCTTTAACCCTCTCTCCCGCAGCCCCATTCGTGAGCCGCTGGATGTGGGAGTTCGCGCCATCAATGCCCTGTTGACGGTTGGACGCGGCCAGCGATTGGGGCTGTTTGCCGGCTCAGGTGTGGGTAAATCGGTGCTGCTCGGCATGATGACACGCTACACCAATGCCGATGTAACCGTCGTGGGGCTGATTGGTGAGCGGGGCAGGGAGGTCAAAGAGTTTGTAGAGAACAACCTGGGGCCAGAGGGGCTGGCACGTGCCGTGGTGGTGGCGGTGCCGGCAGACCACGCGCCACTGCGTCGCATGCATGGTGCCATGCTGGCAACCAGCATTGCCGAATATTTTCGAGATCAGGGGTTACAGGTGCTGCTGCTGATGGACTCACTCACCCGCTATGCGCAGGCGCAGCGAGAGATCGGGCTGGCCATCAATGAGCCGCCGGCAACCAAGGGCTATCCCCCCTCTGTCTTTGCCAAGCTGCCCCAACTGGTGGAACGGGCAGGCAATGGTGAAAAAGGCGCTGGCTCGATCACCGCCTTCTATACCGTGCTGACGGAAGGGGATGATCAAAACGACCCGATTGCCGATGCGGCACGGGCGATCCTGGATGGCCATTTCGTGCTCTCCCGGCAGCTGGCAGAGAGTGGCCACTACCCGGCCATTGATATCGAGGCCTCGATCAGCCGGGCAATGAATGATATTGCAACGCCAGAGCATCGGCAGGCGGCCATCGCCTTCAAGCAGCTCTACTCGATCTACCAGCAGAACCGTGATCTTATCAATGTGGGCGCCTACCAGGCGGGAAGCAATGAGCGAATCGATGCAGCGATTGAGGCGATGCCGATACTGCTGGAGTTTTTGCGCCAGGATATGCATGTCCCAGAGCCTCTGGGACAGAGTCTGAGTGATCTTATGAAGCTCTTTCCCCAGCCGAAGACAGAGATTGTTTCGGCATAAAGAGTGAATGTTTGCCATAGTTACAGCAGGAGGAGAGATCCGGTATGTCACCATCAAAACGCTTTAAGCCGGTTTTACGTGTGGCCGAGTCCAATGAGCGCAACGCGGCACATCAGTTTGGTGATTCGCAACGTTATATGCAGAAGCAACAGGCCAGGCTGGATGAGTTGCGAGAGTATCACGATGAGTATCTTGAGCGATTCAATACCGCCTCACGCAATGGAATCAGTGCCGCACAGCTAAGAGAGTACCAGGCCTTTCTGGCCAAACTTGATCTTGCCATTAAAGAGCAAGAGGGCGTTGTACAGGCCAGCGACAAAAATCAGACAGAAAAAAAAGAGCTGTGGCAGCAGAAGCATATCCGCAGCAAGGTGCTGGACAATGTGATGCAGCGTTATCAGGCAGAGGAGCAGCGAGCCATGGAGAAGCGCGAACAGAAAGAGGCAGACGAGAGAAGCCAGCGGCGTCACCCCTCCCGCGAATCGTAACCGGCCGGAAACTTACCCGCCACAATATAGGCAAATGCAATCACCTCCGCGATTGCAAGATAGAGCGCCTCGGGTATCTCATCACCCAGAGGGATCTGAGCCAGCAGAGCGGCCAGCTCCGGGTCATCCTCCAGCGGGATGTTGTGCTCTTCGGCCAGCGCCATGATCTGACGGGCAATGGCGCCTTCCCCCTTGGCCGTGACCCTTGGTGCATTTTTCTCATCGTAATAGAGCGCTATTGCCAGTGACTCCTGCTCAGAATCTTTTGTGCTCATGCCTTTTCATCCAGTAAAAAAGGTGTGGCAGAGGGCACGGTGCTGGAGGGCGGGTCGATCTTCCCCTGCTGGCTGTGCAGTTGGCCGACCTTCAGATTTGCTCGGGCAAATGCTTCACTGAGCCGGGGCAGACTTTGGCTCAGCAGAGCAGCGCTATCGGCCTGCTCTGCCAGAAAAAGAGCGGAGATCTCCTCACCCCTGAGGCTCAATCTGGCCTCAATAGGGCCGAGCGGAGAAAAATCAAAATTAAGGGTGATCTTCCAGGTGGTGCCGGTTTGGCCTTTTCTCCCTTCCTGTTCCCGCTCCAGCCTGATTAAAAAGCTGTCGATCCGGTTGGGCTGCTGAATCGGCAGCTCAAAGCGCCAGGTTTGTGCTGATGACTCCTCCGTGGGGAGTGAGTTGAACTGATGGGTCTGCAGGCGCGCCACCCCCCCCTCTGCCTGCCTGAGCAGTTCACCCAGCAGCTGGAGCGCTGCGCGGCTGTCGCCTGTGGCGGCTTTTGGACCCTGTGGTTGTGAGGGGCTGTTGGCCTGTTGCAGACGCTGCCTGGATTGGAGATAGACGCGTAACAGAAGTGACAGATTCAGCAGGTTGGCCTTCAGATCCCCCGCTGCCTGTACCGGATTTCCAAAGGCAAGATTGGCCTCTAAAAAGAGGCCTGAATTCAATAGTGCCTGCCGGATTTGCGGGGCAGAGATGTTGCCAGTCTGAGGCAGGGCTTTGGCCAGGATGGCCAGGATGGCTTTTTGCAGGTCAGGTGGCAATGCTTTGCCCGCAGCGGGCGGGCTGGCTGTGGTGCTTTGTGAGGGTTCAGCAGGCTGCTTTTGCAGTGGTATCGAACCCGCTTGCAGCGGTGATGTAGTACGCCCCGTTGCCCCCTGATCCAGCCCGCTTTTGCGCAGCAGCTCGGGCAGCAGTTTTTGCAGCAGTTCCGGCGGGGTAGTTGCGATCATCTGAAGCGCATTAAAAAGCCTGGCCTGCGGGATCTGTCTGGGCAGGGCCTGGCGCAGAACCCGGCTTTGCAGCTCACTGCTGGTGGGCGCTTGCAGCAGATTCAACTCGGGTCTCTCCCCCCCTTTTGTTACCTGCATGGTCAGCTTTTGACCGGCTGTCAGCTGCAATCGGGTATAGGCAAGCAGCTCCTGTGCGCCTATCTTCAGCTGCACAGCGTTTGCTGCCACTTGCTGCACGACGGTTGCCTTTACTAGCTGCCCCGGTTGCAGATTTTGCAACAGTTTTTGCAAATCAGGCTTTGACAGCTGAAGTGGAAGCTGTGAGAGTTGGTTGGAAACAAGCATCGGGTTCTCTATCGGCCTATCCAGCGATAACTATACGGATAGAGTAAATGAAAAATGAATAAAGCTCACCCAAAAGGGAAGCAGAAACTCTGGTATGTAAAACATAAAGGCGAGGTACTTGGCCCTTTTCCCAGTGGCGCGGTTCGCCGCTCTCTACTGCTTGGGCGGATAGTGCTTACGGATGAACTGAGCTGTAATGGAAAGGATTGGCAGCCTGCTTCAAATATTCCTGAGGTGATGCCTCCGGAGCTGCGCAAGGCGCTGGAGGAGGGGGATGATACCGCATTGCAGACAGGCAGAATGCGTGAAGATACACGCTCTGGCCGGGAGCGGCGCAGAGCCGGGAGTGATGCGCTTTATAAACAGAGGCGAAAGGGTGAGCGGCGCGCTGAAGAGGCGGGTACCACCAATAAGCACCGTGCTGCCCGGTCGCTGCTCTTAACAGGAAAAAAGGAGCGGCTGCCCCTTCGGTCAGCACTGATCAGCCTGTTGCTGGTTGCGGTGATCATCGGTTTTGGCCTCTACCGCGGGGCACCCACGCAGGCCCCGGAGGCGGAGTGTGAAAGCGCGCCTGCCCCCGGCATCAACTGGCAGAATTGTCGTCTGGATGGTGTTCAGTATGCGGCGGCGGATCTGACGGGCGTGGATGCGGCGGGAGCCTTGCTCAGAGGTGCCAATCTGAGCGGCGTGCTTTTTGTCGATGCCGATCTGGAATATGTTGATTTTAGCGGTGCGGATCTAAGCTATGCACAGCTGAATCGAGCCAAAATGAAAGGAGCCAACCTGCAGAATGCAGATCTGACCAATGCGGTGTTTGCAGATGCGGATCTCAGCTTTGCAATCCTTCGTGGTGCCAAACCTGGGGGGGTGGTGCTGGAGGGTGCCAGACTGGATCATGTGATCTGGTTCGATGGTGGTTCGTGCCTTGTTGGCTCTGTGGGTGGCTGTAACCGAGAGCGTAAACCGTAGCAGCGGTTTTTAAGGGAAAGACTCTGTCTCATAACGAAATACCTTGAGGCTCTCTGACCAGTAAGAGCTTGGCAGCCCGGCCTTGAGTTTAAGGTGCCTGATGAACGCAGCTGGCTCTGGCAGTGACTCCCAGACCGAGGGCAGAAAGGTGCCTTTCTTGTAACCCTCCTGCAAGATCAGGCCATCCCGCCCCGGGCGCAGCTGGGCGACCAGCTCGGCTTCGCTGCTGAAGCTCATGGGGGTCGCGGGGGTGAGAACAGAGATATGAATCTCAATATCCCCCATTTCGCTCTCGGATAGCGGTGGAAAGCGTGGATCCTGAAAAGCAGCGGCATAGGCGTTCTCTGCAACATCCCGCACCAGCGGTTGACAGGCCTCAAGGTGGCCGATGCAGCCGCGTAGATCCCCCTGCTTTTGCAGCGTCACAAAACTTGCACGGTTGGCCTGAAGTGCCTCCTGATGATCTTCAAGATCAACCGGGAGTGGCCTGCCATAGCGCAAACCGTGCTGAATAGAGGCTTCCGCAATCTGCAATAGCCGACTGCGAGCCTGCTCATCCAGTGGGGCTGCATCAGGCGAAGGCATAGGCACCATATCCTACAACCTGGTTGCGAGGGCCGGCTGTATCGCCAGAATTGCGCAGATCCAGGGTGGTCGCATTGAGGTGATGGTGGCGTGCGGCAATCAGCAGCCCGCTTACAGGCGTGCGGCCACAGGCATGATGGTAGTCAAGCCTGCTCGGCTCCAGCTGCTCGATAGCACGAGTTGCCTCGCGGTCAACCTTCTGGGCGCTTTTATAGTCCAGATAGTGACTGAGATCGGAGCTGATAACAATCAGGGTCTCATCGCCACCCCATAGCTGTTCCAGCACCTCTGCAACCTCAGCGCTCTTTGCATCACTTACCAGCAGTGGTGTGATCTGGAAATCCCCCAACGTCATCTGCAGGAAAGGGAGCTGCACCTCAAGGCTATGCTCCTTTTCAAACGCCTCATCAACCGGGTGAACCTGGGGCAGGTTGCTGATCAGGGATATGGCCTGCTGGTTTACCATCAGATAGCCCAAAGGTGTCTGGAACTCTGTTGCACTGCAATACCCAATGCCGGGAAATGCCAGATGATGTGAGGGAGCCAGGATGACAACATCTGTAATGTTGTCGGCTATGGACTTGAGCTGTGCGTAGGCATGACCGGCGGTAGCACCCGAGTAGATATAGCCTGCATGGGGTGCGATGAGGGCCTTGGGTCTTTCAACCCGTCCGGCTTGGCCCTGTTGCAGAAAGTTTGATACTTGCGAGCGCAGCTCATCCGGGTTGTCTGGATAGAAAAGCCCGGCTACGGCGGGTGGCTTTATACGGCCCATGATCTACTCCTTGGTTCAAATATAGACGCTGGATTAGATGGCGTGGTTGGAGGTCTCCCCGGCTGGTTCCAGTATCTCTCTGGCTTTCTCTTTTACTGTTTCTGTAAGATCAGCAACTGCTTCAGAGGCTTTTTCCAGATACTCATCCGACCTCTCTTTAGTTGCTTTATAGTATGATTTTGACCTTTCTGCTACGGCATCTGCTGTTTCTGAGGCGCTCTCTTTTGCTGCCTCATAGTACTCTTTTGATTTTTTCTGAATAGTGCGGCTCACTTGTGCGCTGTTTTGCCTGGTTTTTTCCCATGCGGCACGGCTCAGCTCTTTAGCTTGCTTGACCATCTCCTGTGTTGATGGGGCGGCTTTCGGTGGCTCTTCAGGTTGAGCGACAGGCGTGGCCACAGCATTATGGGTGAGGAGCAATAGCGCCAGAGTGGTGGCGAGCAGAGTGGTGAGTCGGTTCATGGTGCATTTTGCTCCCGGTGTGGCATGGTTTTTAGTAACTGCTTGGCCTGGCCGATTATTTTGCGGCGGCTGATCAGTAGCTTCATTCGTGAGCCGCCGCACTGCCGCCAGAGCATGGCGGAGCGGACCCCGGCCAATAGCAGGGCGCGGATCTTATTGGCATTGTCGATGTTTTGCAGGTGTGCAGGTTCACCATTGACCATAATGCGCGGGTGAAGTGTGCTGATGGTTGATGTGTAGACATCGGCCAATAGCGCAATAATATTGCTGTGCAGCATGGGAAAATGGTTCAGCTTTCCTGTAGCCTGGCTTATGGCGTCAGCAATCTGCTTTAGCATGGCGGGGTTTTTGCGCAGCTTCTGCTCCAGGTGCATCAGTGCCAGCACATAGCGTGCAATCTCTGCGTTTTGCAGGTTGACAGCTTCCATCTCCTGATCCAGCTTTTGCAACCCAATTCGGATATTTTCCATCCCACCGTAGACGGCGTTGACGGATTCGGCATCAATCTGGAAGAGGCTGTAGATGCTGGCATTCATAGCCGATGCATCCGCGATGCCATTGTGGGCAATCTGATCTGTCAGGCAGGCTGCCTGAAATATGCCGGCAAGGGCGATGATTTGGTCTTGATCGGTGTTCATTAAAACTCCAGCGTCTGTTCAATAATGCCGCCGCCCAGACAGTCGTCACCCTGATAGAAGACGATGGACTGACCGGGGGTGATGGCGCGCTGCTGCTGTTCAAAATGGACTTGGCAGCGGTCGCCTTCCAGATGGGTTATTTTACACGCTTGCAGCGGCTGGCGGTGCCGGATGCGGCTGCTGCAGACAAAAGGGATATTTTGAGGGGGTGAGCCGCTTACCCAGTGCAGTTGGCGGGCCTCCAGCCCGTTACTGAGCAGGAGCGGGTGGTCATGCTGCTGTGCCACCACCAGCCTGTTGCGCCGGATATCCTTGCGCACAACGAACCAGGGTGCTTCAGCGGCACCGGATTGACCGCCGATGCCCAGCCCTTTGCGTTGTCCCAGGGTGTAGTGCATAAGCCCCTGATGCTCACCGATATATCGACCCTCCGGGGTCTCAACCGGCCCAGGGTTGGGAGAGAGATAGCGGCCTAGAAAATCGCTGAATTTTCGCTCCCCAATGAAGCAGATTCCGGTGCTGTCTTTCTTTCTGTGGTTTAGCAGCCCCGCCTGTTTTGCAATCGCTCTCACTTCACTTTTCAGCAGGCCACCCAGAGGGAAGAGGCTGTGGCGAAGTTGTGGTTGTCCAAGCATATAGAGGAAATAGGTTTGATCCTTCCCTTCATCGACCCCCCGCTGCATTTTGATGCCGCTGGGCGTTTGTGCGGTGCGGGCATAATGGCCTGTGGCAATGTGATCTGCGCCAAGGGTAAGAGCATAATCGAGAAAGGCTTTAAACTTTATCTCACGGTTACACAGCACATCGGGGTTGGGTGTGCGGCCAGCCCGGTATTCGCTGAGAAAGGATTCAAAAACGCTATCCCAGTATTCGGCGGAGAAGTTGACGCTATTGAGTGGAATGCCCAGATGGTCAGCTACTGCCTGGGCATCTTTCAGATCCTCTTCTGCTGAACAGTACTCAGTGGTGTCGTCCTGTTCCCAGTTTTTCATGAACAGCCCCTCAACATTCCACCCCTGCTCTTTTAGCAACATGGCGGCTACGGAGGAGTCCACGCCGCCAGACATGCCTACGATTACCTGGCCTTTGATCTGAGTGAAGTTATGCAATTTGAGTGTGGCCTGAATGTTTCATGGGGTGCTTGTTGAGGTGTGAATGAGCTTCTCATTGCTCGCATCTTTGATGATATGAATGCCACCACTCGGCGTGGGGATTCTAGCATGTGGGGATGTGCAGGAAAAACAAAACGGGAACACGGGGCATAGCAATAGGCAGGGGGTACGGGGCGTGGGCTGCAGGAGATGGGGTTATCTCCAACGGCTAATGTCCCGTCTGCTATGCCCCGTGTTCCTGTGCCAGCCCACGGCAGGCTGGTTGCCTCGAAGGGGGTCGAGGACTTAAAACAGGTATTACTCTCCTACGGCTTTAATATCGGATGCGTGCAGGCCTTTTGGACCCTCTGTTATCTCAAATTGGACTTTTTGACCCTCTTTCAGGGTCTTGTATCCTTCCATGGTGATGGATGAAAAATGTACAAAAACATCATTTTCACCCTGATCTGGGGTAACGAACCCGTATCCTTTTGCATTGTTAAACCATTTAACTACACCTGTTGACGACATGGCAGGTACTCCTCCTGACTTCCTTTGCTCAAGGCAATCTTGGCTTGCCTTTCATTATGCGTAAAATAGTTGCTGTTTCCAACGGCAGGCTCATCCACGCGCCCAGTCATCCTGGGTATCTGGGTGGAGTTGCAAAATGCGCCGTTGCTGGAAGTATAGCCATCCCTGACAATTGGTCAATTACTTTGGTGTGAAATCAGATGTGGTCTTGTGTCGTAATACCTTGATATATATCAGTGACCCCCCATTTTGCAGTGTAGTGTTGGGGATGGCTGTAGAGTGGGTATAATCCCTCTATGAGCAGCGGGTTGCCGCAAACAGTCTATATTTCAACTAAAATCATAGGCAATACAGGCCGATACATACGTTATGACAGAGCAAGATAAACACAATGCTGATGGTGGTTTGGCGGTGCAGGAGGGGAGGCCGAAGCTAAAACGGCCTCCAATGTATAAGGTGATGCTGTTGAATGATGACTATACGCCGATGGATTTTGTGATTCAGGTGTTGGAATCATTTTTTCAGCTGGATCGGGAGCGGGCGACGCAGGTTATGTTGCATGTACACACCAAAGGTGTGGGGGTTTGTGGTCTGTTTACCCGTGATATTGCAGAGACCAAGGTGGCCCAGGTGAATGAATACGCCAGAAAGAACCAGCATCCATTGCTCTGCACAATGGAGAAAAACTGAATATAGCCGGTCTATATCGGTACTGGTTATGTGGCTTGACCATAAATTTGTGCGGCTGGATGCAGCCGAAGGTAGGCGATAATGCTGAGTAAAGAACTTGAGTTTACGCTCAATCACTCCTTTCAACAGGCGAATGAAAGGCACTATGAGTTTATGACCGTTGAGCATCTGCTACTCGCACTGCTGGATAATCCGCTGGCCACCCAGGTTCTCCAGGCTTGCGGAGCAGACACCGAGCAGCTTAGGATGGAACTGGATGCCTTTGTTCGGCAGACAACGCCCATCCTTCCTGAATCAGATCATCGCGAAACACAGCCTACCCTGGGTTTTCAGCGCGTCTTGCAGCGTGCCGTCTTTCATGTGCAGTCATCAGGTAGCAAGGAGGTAACCGCTGCAAATGTCATTGTATCCATATTTAATGAGCAGGAGTCACAGGCGGTCTTTTTTCTGGAGCAGCACAATGTCAATCGTCTGGATGTCGTAAATTACATCTCGCATGGTATCTCCAAGGTGCATGGTGAGTCGGATGCAGATGAAGATGCTGATACAAATGTTGAAGATGCGGGTGATGCGGCAAAGAAAAGCCCCCTGGAGTGCTATGCCAGTGACCTCAATGAGATGGCAAGACTGGGCAAGATAGACCCTCTGATTGGCCGAAAAGAGGAGCTGGAACGTACCGCACAGATTCTCTGCCGTCGGCGTAAAAACAACCCTCTGCTGGTGGGCGAGGCTGGTGTCGGCAAAACTGCAATTGCAGAAGGGCTGGCCAAGAAGATTGTGGAGGGTGATGTCCCCGAGGTTCTTGAGAAGTGCACGATCTACTCTTTGGATCTGGGCGGGTTGGTTGCCGGCACAAAATATCGTGGCGATTTTGAGAAGCGCCTGAAAGCGGTTCTGGCCGAGCTGCGCGAAAAACCAGAAGCAATTCTGTTCATAGATGAGATTCACACCATCATTGGAGCAGGTGCGGCTTCGGGTGGTGTCATGGATGCTTCAAACCTGCTCAAACCGATGCTGGCCTCTGGCGAGCTGCGCTGTATCGGTTCGACAACCTATCAGGAGTTCCGAACCATCTTTGAGAAGGATCATGCGCTGACACGGCGCTTTCAAAAGATTGATATTAAAGAGCCATCGGTGGATGAGACCTTTGAGATCCTGAAAGGACTCAAATCCCGTTTTGAATCGCACCACAGCGTGCGGTTCTCTTTAAAGGCACTAAGAACCGCATCGGAACTCTCGGCACGCTATATCAATGACCGGCACCTGCCGGACAAGGCCATTGATGTGATTGATGAGGCGGGTGCCAGTGTCCAGCTACAGCCCGCTGCCAAGCGCAAGAAAAGCATCAGCGTGCTTGATATTGAGAATGTCGTCTCAAAGATGGCGCAGATACCGGCAAAAACGGTATCAGTCTCTGATAAAGAGGTATTGAAGAACCTGGCCAAAAACCTACAGATGGTGGTGTTTGGGCAGGATGAGGCAATTGATACCCTGGTATCGGCTATTCGCATGAACCGCTCTGGCCTGGGGGCAGATCAGCGCCCGGTTGGTTCATTTCTGTTTGCCGGCCCGACCGGTGTCGGCAAGACCGAGGTTACCCAGCAGCTGGCACGCATTATGGGCATGAAGCTGATCCGCTTTGATATGTCGGAGTATATGGAGCGGCATACGGTCTCCCGCCTCATTGGGGCGCCGCCCGGCTATGTGGGGTTCGACCAGGGGGGGCTGCTGACAGAGGAGATCAACAAACACCCGCATGCGGTGCTGTTGCTGGATGAGGTTGAAAAGGCGCACCCTGATATATTCAACCTGCTGCTACAGGTGATGGATAACGGCTCATTGACAGATAACAACGGGCGCAAGGCCGATTTTCGAAATGTGGTGGTGGTCATGACCACCAATGCAGGGGCTGCCGATATGAGTCGAGCCTCAATCGGGTTTACCAACCAGGATCACAGCAGTGATGGGATGGAGGCGATCAAGAAGATCTTTTCCCCCGAGTTTCGCAACCGCCTGGATGCCACCATCCAGTTTAAACCGTTGTCGGCTGAAGTGCTGGGCAGTGTCGTGGACAAGTTTCTGTTTGAACTGGAGGGACAACTTCAGGAGAAGAAGGTGTCACTGGTTATTGAGCCAGATGTGCGTAGCTGGTTGGCCAAGCATGGCTACGATCCAAAGATGGGCGCACGACCCATGGACAGGGTGATTCGAGAGCAGATCAAAAAGCCGCTGGCTGAAAAGCTGCTGTTTGGCGACCTGTCAGGCGGTGGTTGTGTTCGGATCAGCGTCTCTGATGGCGAGCTGGTATTTGATGTTGAGGACGCTACTGTCCACTAGATGGGAAGATGATGGCGCCCTGGTAATCTAACGGGCGCGGTAGGTAATGCGGCCTTTGCTAAGGTCGTAGGGGGTCAGCTGAACGGTAACTTTGTCGCCCGTAAGGATGCGGATATAGTGTTTGCGCATCTTGCCTGAAATGTGGGCGGTTACGACATGCCCATTTTCTAACTCTACCCGGAACATTGTGTTGGGAAGCGTTTCAGTCACTGTCCCTTCCATCTCAATAAAATCTTCTTTTGCCATTCGGTTTCTCATTACCCTTACATGCTGAATTGGGGCGGGAGTATAGCATAACAAGCCTATCCAAAAGGTAAAATTTCTTCATTTTGATCAAACGTCTGCCACCGGCCATCCCTCCATATTTGCAGGGGTCGGTAATTTGATTTGTAACTCATTTTTCTACAGCCGGGCACCCAATATCCCAAATAGAGCCAGGGCAATCCTTGTCGCTGAGCCTCCTGGATCTGCCAGAGCAGTGCCAGCACACCTGGGCTGAGGTGTGACAGCTCAGGATCAAAGAAGGTATAGACGGCAGAGAGCCCATTGGGCAATAGATCGGTCACTGCAATAGCTGTGAGTTTTTGTGCAACCTGTAGTTCAAAAAAGCGGGTTTTGCACCAACGGCTGGTGAGAAAACCGGGGAAATGGTCAGGGGAGGGGTTGGCCATCTCCCCATCGGGATGCCTGGATTGAATATAGCGGCAGTAAAGTTCAAAGTGCTCATCTTGGAATGTTGCGGGCCGGGTGTGGACAACCAGCTTTTCTGAACTCTTTGCCCACACCCTTCGTTGGTTTCTATTGGGTTTGAAATGGGCAACAGGAAGGCGCAACGGGATGCAGGCCTGGCATGAACCGCAGTTCGGTCTGTACAGGTGGTCGCCGCTGCGCCTGAATCCCTGTGCTAGCAGATGGCTGTAGATCTGCGTGTCCAAGGCTGCGGCAGGGTCAACAAAAAGCGTGGTTGAGTGTCTTTCAGGCAGATAGGCGCACTTATCCTCCTGGCTGCGGTAGAGATTCAGTGATGCCTTCATTCTATGGAATGGAGTGGTGGCTCTGGAGCCGTTAGCCATGACCCGCTCCGCCCTGGCTGGTTGCACCACTGTTGCAAGTGGCGGGTAAATTGCTGGCGCTCTATCTCCTGTGCGCCCAGGCTGGATAGATGGCTGGAATGTACCTGGCAGTCGATAAGCCGGTAGCCCCAGCGCATTAGACAGGATGTAAGATGGACAAGCCCAACCTTGGAGGCATCACTCATCCGGCTGAACATGGATTCGCCAAAAAAAACCTGCCCAATGGCCACCCCATAGAGACCACCTACCAGCCTTTCCTCATACCAGACCTCAACCGAATGGGCGACCTGCGCCCTGTGCAGTTGGATATAGGCAGCCTCCATCTCCGTTGTAATCCAGGTGCCCCCCGCATCCTCCCTTGGGCTGGCGCAGTGCTGCAGGACATGCTCAAAATGACGATCAAAAGAGACGCTGAAGGGCTTGTTGCGCAGGGTTTTTTTCAGGCTGCGAGAGATTTTCAGCTGTGTTGGAAAGAGTACAGCGCGTGGGTCGGGCGACCACCACAGAATAGGCTGGCCATTGCTGTACCAGGGAAAGACGCCGTGTTGATAGGCGTTGATGAGTCTTTCCGGTGAGAGGTCACCGCCCAATGCCAGCAGGCCATTGGGCTCTTTTTCGGCCAGAGCCACATCAGGAAAGGGGGCTTCAGGATTGTCGGGATCAAGTAGATGTAGCATATTGGCTGTCCATTGGCGGGGCTTAGATGATAAAACAATTTCCGAATCTTAAAAGAGACATTAACCAAGGAGCAGATTAAGTGCATAAGAGCACCTCTCTTATTATCATCGTTGCCCTGCTCATCGGGGCTTTTTTTCTGTTTGATCTTGGGCAGTTATTGAGCCTTGAGTATCTCCAGTCCCAACGGATGGAGTTGAAGGGCCATTTTCAGACCAACCCGCTCGTAACGGCATTGGGTTTTTTTCTGCTCTATGTGGCTGTGACGGGGTTGTCGCTGCCAGGGGCTGTGGTGCTGACTTTGGTGGCCGGAGCTATCTTTGGCCTCTTTTGGGGGGCGCTTATCGTCTCCTTTGCCTCTACCCTTGGCGCTACGCTGGCTTTTCTGCTCTCCCGTTTTCTGCTGCGTGACTGGGTGCAGAAGCGGTTTGGTGATCGCTTGAATACAATCAATGCGGGCATTGAAAAGGATGGTGCTTTTTATCTATTTGGGCTGCGGCTGGTTCCGCTGTTTCCCTTTTTTGTGATCAACCTGTTGATGGGGTTGACCCCCATGCCGGCCCGAACCTATGCCTGGGTGAGTCTGGTAGGCATGTTTGCCGGGACGCTGGTCTATGTAAATGCGGGTACCCAGCTTGGCCAGCTGGAATCCCTCTCCGGTATTTTCTCGCCAGGGTTGCTGGGCTCCTTCGTGCTGTTGGGGCTGTTTCCGCTGATTGCCAGGCGGATGCTGGATGGGCTGCGCGCCCGGCAGTGCTATAAAGGCTGGGAGAAACCTGCGCGCTTTGACCGTAATATCATTGTGATCGGTGCCGGATCAGGTGGGCTGGTAACAGCCTATATTGCGGCTGCGGTGAAGGCGAAGGTCACCCTGATAGAGCGGGATAAAATGGGCGGTGATTGTCTGAATACCGGCTGCGTGCCCTCCAAGGCGCTGATCCGCTCTGCCCGATTCATTGCCGATGCCAAGCGTGCTGCTGAACTTGGCTTTCAGCGTGCAGAGGTCGAGTTTGATTTTGCTGAGGTGATGGCGCGGGTGCATCGGGTGATCAAAACCATTGAGCCGCATGACTCTGTAGCGCGCTACACCCGCTTGGGGGTTGAGGTGATTCAGGGTACGGCCAGGATCATCTCCCCCTGGAAGGTAGAGGTGGACGGAGAGCTGCTGACCAGCAAAAACATTGTCATTGCCACTGGTGCGCGCCCCTTTGTCCCGCCCCTGCCGGGACTGGAGCAGATTGCCTATCTGACCTCAGACACCCTTTGGGAAATCCGTGAACTGCCCAGGCGACTGCTGATTCTGGGTGCTGGCCCCATTGGCTGTGAGCTGGGCCAGTGCTTTGCCCGTTTTGGCAGCGAGGTTACTATCGTAGGGCCTGGCTTGCTCCCCAGGGAGGATGATGAGGCAGGTGAGCTGCTGGCTGGGCGCCTGCGCAGAGAGGGGGTGCGGCTGGAGCTGGGGTATCGAGCAAAGGCCTTTCGGGTGGAGGAGGGGGTGCAGCTGGTGATCTGCCAAAACGGGAAAGATGAGCAGCGGCTTGAGTTTGATCAGCTCCTGCTGGCTCTGGGTCGCGCGCCCAATACCTGCGGGTTTGGTCTGGAGGAGCTGAATATCCCCCTTACCCGCACAGGCACCATTGAGACCAATGAGTTTCTACAGACCCGTTTCCCCAATATCTTCGCCTGCGGTGACGTGGTTGGCCCTTACCAATATACCCATGCCGCGGCGCATCAGGCCTGGTATGCCGCTGTGAATGCGCTGTTTGGCTCTCTGCGCCGTTTTCGTGTGGACTACAGCGCCATCCCTCACACCACCTACACTGAGCCGGAGGTGGCCAGGGTGGGGTTGAATGAGAGGGAGGCGCGCGCGCAGGGTGTGGAGTATGAGGTAACCCGCTTTGATCTTGCCGAGCTGGATCGGGCTATTGTCGATGAGGTGGCAGAGGGTTTTGTCAAGGTACTCACGGTGCCAGGCAGGGATCGCATCCTGGGGGCTATGATTGTTGGTGAACATGCTGGAGAGCTGATCACTGAATTTGTCACTGCCATGCGTTATGGATTGGGGCTGAATAAAATCCTGGGAACCATCCATGCCTATCCTACCTTGAGCGAGGCTAATAAATATGCAGCAGGTGTGTGGAAGCGTGCCCATGCACCAGCGAGAGTGCTGGGCTGGGTTGAACGGTTTCATGGCTGGCGGCGCGGTTAGCGCCTCTTATCAAGCTAAAATGAGAAGTTGGTTGTGACTATTTCTTCTTCTTTTTGGGTTGGCCGATATGTATCAGTGCGCCATTGACCTCCACCCCTTTTGCTTGGCTGTGGCAGCGTTTGCAGTCAGCAAAGGTGAAAGAGACCTTGCCATGACAGTAGCCGCAGTTTTCACCTTTTGACATCCGCACCATTTTCACCTTGTTTTTCAGGCTCTCTTCAAAAATGGCAGGGTGGCAGGATTCACATTTAATCCAGCTTGAGTGCACATTGTGGCTGAAAAGCACATTTTCGAGTTTGCTCTTTGAGACAAAAAGGATCTGGTTGTCACGAATCTTCTGCTTATAATTCTCCTCCAGAGATTCGATAGGCTTAAAAACATCCTCTTCTTTCAGCAACAGCCAGTCAATGAAACCATGTTCATCAATGGGCATGCGACCACCAGGTAGCTTGTCAGCATTCCATTCAGCACCAACCTGTTTGGCGATGTCGGCGATGTGCTGGTTATCAATCTGGTTGGCATTGTGCAGCCGTTCTGCTTCAGGTTTTCCGGCAATGTGGCAGCGGTCACACTCCTCCTCGTTACTGGCGCCAAAGGCGATGGTTCCATTGTGGCAGACTCCACACTGTTCGCCAGCCTGGATCTTCTCTTTGGTGATGTCATTACGCCACCGCTTCATTATAAAAATATCCTGGTGACAGACAGAGCAGTCATACCAGATGCGGTGAACCCAGTGTGGATAGATGACGGGTGCCAGCCCTGCCTCCTCAAGCTCTTTTTCATGGGTTTTCATAACGAAGTTGCCGAGAAACCGCTCCTCTTTTTTCCACTTCATCAGCTCTGCTGTGCGCTCAGCCTCCTTCTTAAGCTCTTTTTTGATGAGTTTATCGACCTTGCGGATAAATTTTTTCCCACCACCGTGATAGTGCTGGTAACCGGATGCCATTGCGCTTGCAGCATCCAACAGGAACATCCTTTTTCCAATAGAGATGTCATCATCCATGGCATCTATGATCAGGCTGAAGATCTCATCAGCCATAATGTCCCCGCTTTTGCGGATTAGATTTTCTTGTGCCTTAAACTGGAATGTCTTGTAGTTATTGATAAATTTTATGCGGAATTCGCTATCTTCTGCGTTGCAGAGAGTGGCGAATATAGAGAGAAGAAGGAGCAGACAACATGAAAAAGCGTATTGGATTGGGGATGATGATCTCATATACATGTTGTTATTCCGGGGCTTTGCGTGGGTGCTGGTCTGGATGATGCGGCAATGTGATCCAGATAGTGCTTTTGTATAATTTAGTGTCCGGCAGAAAACTCAGTTTTTTAGCAAAATCGTACTACCACGCTTGGTTATTTTAGGCCGCATTATCAATGCCAGCGCTGTTTTTTCCTATCACCACACTCCAGATGAGAATAACTCCCAT
>JAKISI010000021.1 GCA_021648685.1 Candidatus Polarisedimenticolaceae bacterium | reverse complement strand
TTTTTTGTACGCGCACGCCATATCCGCACAGGGTTTTGTCAATGCGGTAACGGCGGCGGTTGTCTGCAATGTCGTAGGTGACGATCAGCATGGTGTCAGGCTGTTAATGTTCATTGGTTTTTTATTTAGCGGGTTATATCGCCTTGTGCTTTTTTGTGGCCTTGGCGGGACTAAAGTCCCACTTCCGCTTCTGCTTCCCTTTGGAAGTGGGACTTTAGTCCCGCCAAAGTTTGGATTTTACGCTTGTGTGTCCGTTTTCCAATTTATAAAACCAGATGTTAATAGCGGGCGGGTGGGGTGGTCTATACCAGGAAGTAATCCCTGCCTTCGCCGGGTGTCGTGCCTTTTCCAAGGTGGCGGGCTTTTTTCAGGCAGTGGTTGCAGATGGGATACCAGCGCAGGCTGTCTTCCTCTGGGTCAATGTACGCTTGCAGTTGCAGAGCAAGCTGTTTTCTCTCTTGGGGTGAGAGCTGGCACTCAAAGACGCTGTACTGCACTCTTAGCCCCCAGCTTTCCAGTGTGCGCGCCAGTTGCGCCCGCTGTTTGTCGTCTACGATGTCGTAGCTGATGACCCACTGCATGTTAGCGTATTACAAAGGCGTGGTAGGGTGTTGCCGGGTCACGCAGGGTGGTAATCAGCCGGTGTATTTGTTGGTCTATGCAGCGCCGGTAGTCGATTTTATGGCCGCTGTGGGGGTGGATCAGTTGGCTGTTCATTTTGGCCTCTATGGCGCGGATGAAGGTTTTGCGTGCGCTGTTTGATATTTGGCATCCACCCTGGTCGTTTTCTGTAAAGTCATCCGGGGTGATTCGGTTGTTGAATATCAGTGATAGGACGGTAGCATCAATGATGGGGGCGCGAAACTCTTCCATTATGTCTGAGGCCAATGCCGGGTGTCCTGCTCTTTCGGCATGCAGAAAGCCGATGTGTGTGTTTAGCCCTCGGGTGCGCAGCAGGCTGAAGACGTTGTGAAACAGGAGGGTGTAGCCAAAGGAGAGCAGGGCATTTATGGGGTCGGGTGGTGGGCGGCGTTTACGGCCGGTGAAGTTCCATTGGGTGTTTAATGTGGTGCGCCAGGCTTGAAAGTAGTGGTTGGCGGCCATCCCTTCAAAGCCGCGCACCGACTCCAGTTTTTGGCATGTTTCAAGGGATGTGATGAGGCGGTTTATTTCGATGGTTGCTTTGTCGAAGGCGAGCAGTTTGCGCTTGCGGGCATAGCGCCCGAGGATGACGCGGCTGTTTCTGAGTTTGCCAAGAACCATTCCCCGTGCCAGCTGTAGACGCCTGTCGGTGGAGTCTGCTGCTGTCAGTTGGTGGCGTTGCAGGTCGCTGTTGCCTGCGCTGAATGAGTCGATAATGCCGTGGAAGTGGCCGCTTCTGGAGAGCAGGGTAATGGGGGTGTTGCGTTGCAGGCATCCGGTTATGAATTGGGTGGTCATCTGGATGTTGCCAAAGAGGATGATTTGATCAACCCGGCGTAGCGGCACTCGTTGCAGTAGTTTGCCGTCTTTGTGTACAAGCAGTGTTTCTCCCTCTTTTGAGAGCCGCGCGCTGTATTCCGAGATGTAGAGTGTGCGCAGTATGGGGTTGTTTGCCGCGGTGCTTTCGGGGTCTTCAGCCGTGGGGGTATTTTGTGCGGGCGGCACGGCTATGCATTCTGTTTCGGCCAGGGGTGCTGTTGCGTTTTGTTCGGGGCTTTTATCTGTTGTTGGCTGGGGTTGGATCTGTTTTCTGGTGGCCTGGCTGGGGTTGGCATGTTGTGGTTCGTGGTTGGCTTTTGATTTCATTACGATAGAGCGCAGGAAGAGTACACCGAGAAAGCGAAAGCCTTTGTCAAAGTTAGTCACGCTGGTTTTTTCTTCATTCAGTTCCAAGGTGAGTGCATTGAGCAGGTCGTCGGTCAGTTCCAGTGCCTCTTCAGCGGCGGCTCTGTTTTTGCACAGGATAAGAAAATCATCGGCAAATCTGACCAGGCGTTGCTCTTCAGCCTGGAGCTGTTCGTCGAACCAGTCAAGATAGAGGTTTGCCAGCAGTGGTGAGAGGGGGGAGCCTTGTGGGACTCCTTTTATGGGTGTCCAACTGCTCTCTTCGTCTTGGATGGGGGTGCGCAGCCAGGTGCGAATAAGCTGTATTATGCTGCTGCTTTGGATATGCCGGGAGAGTTCCAGCAATAGCAGGGTGTGGTCGATTTCATCAAAGTAGCTTTTGATATCGGCATCGACTACCCAGGTGTAGCCTTGTTCCCGATAGCGTATGACCTGCCGCACGGCCATATCGACTGACAGGCCGGGTCGATAGCCAAAGCTGCTCTGTTCAAACTCTTTTTCCAGCAGGGGTTGCAGGTGCAGTGCAACGGTGGTTTGCAGCACCCGATCCCGTACCGCCGGGATGGCCAGTTTGCGCGGGTTTTTGCCCGGTTTGTAAATGGTGACACCGAGCAGTGGCTGGGGGCGGTAGGTTTTGTTGTTGACTTCGGTGGTTAAGGCGTGGAGGTTGACTTGCAGGTTGTGGTTGAATTGAGGGATAGTTTGATTGTCTGTGCCTGCGCAGCCGCTGTTTTCACGGACTTTGTTCCAGGCCTGGTGGAGATTGGCGTAGTCGAGTATTGCACTTAAATCTGTCTCGCCCATAGCATCATATAATCTAATGTAACTCCATATACGGGTAGTATCATATCGGGTGTAGTGAATAGTATAAAGTGGTTAATCATCTCTTCATCGAGATATTGGCCGGCAACAAATCGCAGAAAGCCAGCCCTCCGGAAGGGGGGCTATGCCATATTGAGTGGGGGATACAGCTATTTTTCATAAACACAGACGCCTATATGGATATAGGTGGTAGAGCAACGCAGGAGCAGTTTGCCGAGACCACTGAGAACACAGAGTTATCGTTTGTAACGTTTAATTCCATTGACTAACCTGGATGCATTAAAATTTATCAGCAATCCCGTAGAGATATGCGTTAATTTCAAATAGGTCAATATCTGTGCCTCATGGATCTTCAGTAATTTTTCAACCGATTTAAGTTCTAAAATCAGACCGTCGTCCACCAGAAAATCAAGCCTGTAGCCACATTCAAGCTTAATATCCTTATACTGTATCGGAATGGGTGCCTGAACAATAAAGGGTATATCCTTCATGCTTAGTTCATAAGCCAAACATTTCTCAATAGGTGTTTTCTAACAGTCCAGCACCCAATGTACGATGCACCTCAATAGCACAATCTATCACTGTTTCTGACAGCTCCTTACTACACTCCTTCATGCTCTGTGGCCTCCGTGGTCTCTGTGTCTATTCATTGAACCACTCGATATGGCATAGACCCATAATTATTTGCAATAAAAAAGCCCCGCCGGTTCTAATCGGCGGGGCTTTTTTAGCTGATTGTTTTAAGCTAAATAATATATTAGCTCGCTTTACGGCGGCGACCAAAGCCTGCCATGCCCAACAGGCCAGCACCTAGAAGCACAAGTGTTGCAGGCTCTGGAACAAGCCTTGCGCTACCGTTATGATCAAGTTCGACTTCCTGTTGGCACAACAATGGAAGAGGATCACCAAACTCATCTATACCACAAGTCGTTCCATAACCTGCATATCCAGGTTCTAACGCGGGGTCAATCCCATCTATATTGATGTCCAGACGAAAGTTAAGCGGGTCTACGCCATCATACAAATCGGCTCCACCACCTGGTACCTGCCATACACCTGCTACTGGCGTAATCATATCCCAATTGATTACGCAGCTACCCTGAGCATTTGTGCCATGAGTAACCGCACAATCACCACTCGCATTATCAAGCGTTGCAATGATTGTTTCAACACCACCTGAACCCAACCCAGAACCCTGATCATCGTCATACCAGATAGTAGCGGAGCTTAGCGTTAAACCAGATGCAATTACGTTTGATCCCACAATGGATGCAATGCCCCTCAGGGTAAATTCAGCAATGATGTCATATTCACCGCTCACACCAGAGACAAAAGTGTTTACATTGGCATTATTCATCTGGAAGTTTCCTGCCGCAACCAAACCAATTTCCAGGAAGTCATCAGCTGGGCCAATCATGCCGTCATTGTTCGTATCGATCAGTGTTACTGTAGAAGGATTAAGAAACGAGCTAAACAGAATCGCATCCGCATCAAACGCATATGCCGGAGCACCCGCACCGTTATCAACCGTATCACCCAGCCCAGAGGTGTCAAACCTGAATGGCCCAGCCTGGGCGCTACTCATAGCACCCAGCCCTAATACGCCAGCAATAGCAACTGCTGTTAATTTCTTTTTAATTTCCATCGCAATGTCCTCTAATCAAATTAAACCTGCTATTAACTTCAGGTTATCGAAATAACTCGGTAATTACAAAGCAATTCGCGTGCCAGAAACGCATTATGGTTTTTATCTGTCTGTTTTATATAAACTTTATCTATTACTTCCAATCTAAACTGCCCATAACGAGTTGATAGATTGTGCCCGAGTGTAAAGAAAGCTGACACTTTGTTGCTGAATTTAACCATATTTAGACGTGAAGACTCGTATAAGCGACCGTAACTGATTGATGTAAATGATATTTATGCGTCATATGGCCAGTGTAAAAAAAACAAACAATTTTAGTGTCCATGCTTTCTACAAAAGAACGTGTATTACTGGCTCATAAGGCGCTTAAGCAGCTGCTCAGCGTCGGCCCTTTCAGGAAAATCTGTCTCTTTTTTCAATAACTTGCCCAGTTTTGCTTTCAGCTCTTTTTTATCACTGCTTTTTTCAAGAATCAATAATCTATGATAGGCAAGCGTAGGGTCTTCAGGCTGTAGAACTAAAGCGCGGTCAATAAAGCGCAATGCACGCACCGCCTCCCCTTTTTCCAATAAGATAATTGAAAGCGTATCTAGAACACTTGGTGAATCTGAGGCAATAGAGTATGCCTTTTCAGCAAAAAAGAGGGCCTTATCCAAATCAGATTCTTTTAAATGCCAAGCAAGATCATTTAGAGCTATAACATTGTTTTTTGATACATCAAGCACCTGCTGGTATTGATGCATAGCATCCTTTAGTCTACCCAGCTCGTGATATTTATTAGCCAGATTAAGCATTGTGCCAATACTATCCTTATGAAGATTATTCCATTCTTTCAATTTGGAAATTGCATCATCTTTCATCCCTACTGACCATTGCACTCGAGTTAGTGCAATGAGAGATTGCACATCTGGCTTTAACTCAAACGAATGCTGATAGACGCCAAGCGCTTGCTCATGCTTTCCTGAACGTTCAAGCAGGTTGCCTTCAAGATTAAGTACCTCTGGAGTATCTCCCAACTGTTTTTTCAATGCTTTAATATTTTGCTGTGCTGCATTGAAGTTTTTTTCAATCATTTGCAGCTGCGTCATCGCAATTTTTGATTGTATGTGATCGGGGTTGATAGCAAGTGCCTTCTCCAACTCAATCTTATATTTTTCGTGATCGTTTAGTCCGCTATATGCCTTGGCTAACAAGAAGTGGGATTTGCTTGCTTTGGGGTTTAACTCAATCAGGTTCTGAAAAGAGATTTTAGCATCTTGATACTCTCTGGATGCCAACTGAATCTCACCCAAAACAGTCAGAGCCATTGGGCTATTGCGATGTTTTTCAATGACATTCCCAAGCGCAGCACGGGCCCTCTGTACTTTTCCTTCCCTCAAATATTGCCGTACTAACAAAACTCGTGGCTCAATAGCATCAGGGTTGCTTTCAATTGCTTCTTCCAATACGGTTTTCATTGCAGCAAAATCATCCTGCTGGGCCTCAAGCCTGGCTATATTGAGAAAAGTAAAAAGATGTCCAGGGTGTTGCCGTAGAACATCGTTGTAATAATCTCTAGCTTTGCTAACCTTTTTTTTCTGAAGAGCAATCATTGCCAAATTATGATTTGCCTTGGGATCACCAGGCTTTAAGGCCTTTGCCTTCTGAAATGAGAGCGTCGCCTTATCTAGCTGCTCATTAACAAGGTATGCGGTTCCAAGCATGTTATGTACAACGAGGTTATCAGGCTGTTTGATAGCCAGTGCCTCGGCTTCTTTTATTGCTTCCCCATGGTTTTTCTCTTTGATGTGGTTGAGGATTAATAATATCTCCGCCTGTAGAAACTCTGGATCAAGTTTGACAGCCATTTTCAAATGTTTAATTCCGCCTGTTTTTTCTCCATATTCCAGCAAACCTACGCCCAAGCGCATTTGTGCCTGCGGTGATTCAGGCTGGATAGCTACTATTTTTTCAAGTAGTTGAACTCCTTCCCCTGTTTTTTCCTGTCCAAACAGGGCATTTGCTAAAATATTTAATGCTGCAACATCCTTTGGTTCATGCGCAATCAAAGGGCGAATTAATTTCTCTGCCTCATTGTATGCCCCTTCTTTTAACTTAATTTGAGCCAGCATCTTTCTAGCTGGAGGATATTGCGGCACAGCCACAATAAAGTTGGTCAGGGAGTTTTTTGCTTTGTCGAATTTGCCCAGCTTATATTGAGTTGCTCCAAGAAAAAAGAGTGGCTGCACATTGCTGTTATTAATCGTCAACGCCAACTCCAACTCGCTTTCGGCTTTATTCAGCATGTCATTAAAAAAATAGAGCAACCCTTGTGCATATCTGGTTCCTGGATAATTTGGAACCAATGCTTTCAATACATCAACGCTCTCCTGTGCCTCTTCATAACGTTTTAGCCTAATAAGAAGGAGTGCTTTTTTTTGTAAGTCCAATACATTAAAGTAATCACCTTTAACTGCATTTGCATAAGCATCAACTGCTTTCTTCTGCTCGTTCTCTGAATTCAATAGATCACCTTGCAGGCTCCAAGCTGGTTTATAATCACTTTTTCTTGCTAATGCTTTATCTAAATATTCATACGCTTCATCCAGGTTTCCTTCTGCTGCAGTAAGTCTGGCCTTGGCTGTATTGGCGTAAATAGAATCAGGAAATTGTTCCAGGGCGATATCTATCTCTCGATTTGCTTTTTCAGTTTCTTTTTGAAAATAATAGGCCATTGACCTGGAGGCTAACAGCTCAGCTTTAATTTCAGCATCTTGAACCTTGCTAATATCCTGCTCCAGTAGATTTGAATATTTTCCCTGCATTAATAAAGATTTTAATAACAGGGGCAGTACAGCCGCATCATTTACTCCAAACTCTCTTGCTTTATTTAGCTCTTTTTCCGCTCCTTGTGGATTTCTTACTTCCAGATACAGCCTCCCCAACAACCAGCGCGCTTGAGGGTTGTCTGGAGCTTTTCTCAGCGCATTTTTAAGCTCAATAGAAGCAGATTTTAGTTCGCCATCGTCTAAATATTTCTCTGCCCGAGCTAGATAGTCTGTATTAGAAATCTCATCAATTGCGGCATCGCATCCAATTAGCATGAAAGCCAGTAATGCGCCAAATAAATAGTGTTTTTTCATTTAAAGCTCCAAGAAGCAGATAGGAACATCATGGACAAACTACAATACAATCATTACGCATAAATCCTAGTACACCGTCCAGGTTATATTGGCGGGCTCAGAAGCCCATTAGATTAGCACAATGGCGTATTGTTTCTGCCTATTTTCGATAGACTAAAATCAGTATTGCAGGCAACAGTAATAAATCAAAAAGTAACGCTGCCCAAAGCCCTACACTGGTCAGCAACCCATAATGCGTTGTTGGTATAAATTGGGACATCAAAAGAATCATAAACTGGGCGCACAAGATAATGGTTGTTGTCATGACTGCCCGTCCAGCTTGTTGAAACGTCCGTGATAGCGCTATCACCGGGGCTATGCCATTTTTTACACGCCGAATAAAACCATGGTACACATGGATAGTATCATCAACTGCTATGCCAACTGCTATGCTTGCAATTAAAACAGTGGCAATATCCAGCCAGATTCCTGCTGCACCCATGATTATAAATATAAGTAAAACTGGTGATATATTTGGAATCATACATAACAGTGCCCCCCCTATTGAACGCCATAGAACAAGCATTAAAATGAAGATGAGCACTATTGCTGCCCACAGGCTAAGAACTTGACCATGAACCAATAGATCGACTTGATCTGCAAATAAGCGCCCATGGCCAGCAATTTCCCAGCTTAGTTTTGTTCCCACTGATTCAGCTAAATCTTCTTTTATCAGCCCTATAACGCGCTTTATTTCATTTGCGCCATGAACATTAATACTCAGGTTTACTCGCGCTATTTGAAAATCTCTGTCTACAAAATCATAAAGGTCATTTCCATCATAGACAAACAGATATTGGCTTATCAGGTTGTTGCTTTCTGGAATATGACGATAAGCTGGATTTTCAGCATTAAACGCCCAGCTCATCTCTTCAATAAAATCAACATGGGAGATTGAATTATCAACCTCAGGCAGCTGGTCAGCCCTCAATTGGAAGTCACGGATTAATCTTAGACTTTCAATTTTCTTTAAGCCATCGCGGCTGGAGGATCTAAAAACAATATCCAATGATGTTGTGCCAGATAACTTTTGCTCTATTCTATCTGTAGCCTGCCTTACAGGATGGTCATCAGAAAAAAACTCTTGCAGGTTAGACTCAACCTTAACATTCCATATCTGTGGTACACCGACAGCTAAGCCCCCAAAAACAAACACAATAACCCATACTGGGTAACGTATACTAATCCGAAGCAGACAGGTAACGATATAGTCCATCCAACGCAATCCACCCTTGTTTTTAGGCCATGGCACATAATCCCAATGTATAAATATATTGGGCACTACTCTAATTACAACAAAATAGATTAGGATTACACCACCTGCTGCAATTAAGCCAAAATCTCTTATTGGGGGGATAGAGCTGGTTGCCAATGAGGCAAACCCTGCTGCAGTTGTCAGTGTTGTAAACAGGGCTGGCGTTTGGATTTCAGATAATGCCTTTTCTACTCTGTTTCGACCGACCAAACCTCGCTGTGAGGCGTAGCGTAACGCACCAAACAGATGAACCAGGGTTGCAACTGTAAGCGCAGATAGAAGCGGGGATACAATGCTGGAAATAAGCGTAAATGGCTGATCAAAAATCACATAAAATGCCACCGTTGAGCTGGTAACTACACCAATGGTTACCCCAGCCACAATGACAGCAAGCCAACGGCGGAATAACAGCCAAATTAGCGATAACCCTATAATGACATTAGCTGGTATAAATACCATATTATCTTGCAGCATCGAATGAAACTCAGCTACATCTACAGCAATCTGCCCAGAAACTGCACTGAGGTACCCTTTCAGACGAGCATTATCTACAGCTTGAATAACCAGCTCTTGAAATTGAAGCCGCTGAATGCTGTTTTCATCTTTTGCCGGTACCACTATCATTGCAAGTGCTGAACCATCTTTTGCAATAAGCAGGCCGCTTGCAAAGCGGTCACTGAGGAGATGTCGCAATCTATCTTTTGGTTGTGATTCACTGAGCTTGTTTACATCTATTAGTGGTGCAGCAGAAAAGCCATCTTCACTGCCTGCAATATGATCCTGGGTTACCACAGAGATCACATCATCCACTTTCGGGTCAGAGAGCAAATCTTCTGAGAGCTGATCAAAGGCCTGCAAAAAACCATCAGAAAACAGCGCCACCCCTTCAAACAGCAAGATCAGTACTTGATCACTGGGGAACGTTTCACGCAAAGCATCATCAACTAGGACGGCTGGCGCATCGGCCGGAAAATAGACTTTTGGTGCATTATTGATGTTGAGCTTCATCAACAAGGCAGGTGGGATAACAATAAATACAACCAGAAAAACCATGCTCAAGTATAATTTCCATGGCAGGCTTGATAGTCTGTTTTTTAAAGATGTATCCTCTTTTGTTCGTATTGAGAGAAGAACACAGTTTTCACCATCAAATACCGTGTGGTGTGAACTGGTGATTGCTACAAAACGTGATCCGTCCTCCTTCAACATGGATAGTTTATCAGAAGGCAGGTTTGGCACTGAGTGCGGAATTGACTCTGCACGCTTTAGGTGGGATCGAAACCTCTCTTGATGAGTTGGCGCTACCAGATCAAGTGCAGTTATTGCTTCCAGTTCTTCAAAGCGGCTGTAACCAAGACGTTTTAAAAAAACCGGGTTGGCATAGACAAATACGCCTTCATGAACAATCGCAATAGGTTTGCGAGACTGGTCAAGCTTGGTGCGGCGTGTGCGTTCGTCTTCCATTGGGTGGCATCAAGGTAAAGGTAGTTCTCAGGCCTCAGGGGTGTGGAAGCGGAGGCATTGGCACAAAACCATTTGCCTATATAAGTTTTTCATACAACGCTATTCGAATCTTGCGTGCCAGTGCGGCTGTATTGTGCTCTGAGGCATACAATTCCAAAAACAGGCCGATATCACCATCTCGTTTTTCCGGATCGGCATGCGAACCAAAAAGCCAAAGTCTGGCGGGGTTTTTTACTGTTTCTGTAAAAACCTTGCAGACAGTCTGGGTCTCTTCCAGGGTTAGACGAACAACAGCTTCCTGTTGATGCGCGGGCAAATGCATTGTTTTATACCTTGCCCTAAAAGCTGGCTCGCCAGCCGAGCGTCAAGAGGGAGTGGTTCTGGTGATAGCCGCCAAGGGTGCCTGCTGATCCGGCAAAATAGTGGGTGGCCAGGTAGATCTCATGTGGCTCCCAACCAATATAGGCCAGTTCAGGGTTGATGTAGATATCTTTTTTGTCCAGCCCAATAAAGAATCGCGTATTCATACGCCAGCGTTCATGTGCAAACGGGATGTCGACAGCACCATTAAAGGTATAGATTTCTGTACGATCAAAAACACGGGGGGCATCGATAAGGTTGGTGCCGATCAGTTGGAGGTTGACCCGCGTATCACCGTCCCCAGGGTAAAATTCTACACCTGCCGCCCATGAGACGCCTTCTACAGTGGTGTAGCTAATATCTGTTTTGGTTACCGGGATGTCACTCAACCAGGCGGCCTCAAAGCTCCAGGTTGCATCCAGTGCCTCAAAACCTGCGTCGCCACCTATTACCCAGGAGCGTGGATAGCGCGCCTTGAATCGGCCAAAGCTGACCAGCTCGTAATAGGGGACAGACTGTCTGACACGTTGTGCGGTTAGCGCATAATCGAAACCGGATTCACTGTGGCTATAGCGTACTCCGCCGCCCGCATCGCCGTGTGGCTCATCCTCTGTAAAACGGCTGCCTTTGATGATTGTGCTCATTATGGGGGTGGGCTCTATCCCTAAAAGCGCCCCTTTTTGTTGATCGACTATAGACCAGATGCTCTTCCGCCCAGGCAGTTCTGCGGCTCTGAATTCGGGTAGCCAGACAAGATCAAACTTGCCTGCATCGCTGAAGTACTCCAGCCGAATGGCGGGGGCAGCGCGGCGCCGATCCTGATGGTCATCGAGATTAAAGCGGGAGAGATCAACAACGCTCATCCGGTCTGTGGGTGGCAGCTCATCAATACGCCCCCAGATGATCTTTTGGGTGCCGGCTGTAAATCGGATGTTATCACCACGATAGCGGATAAAGCTCTCCCCATAGTCCAGCTGGGTGTGGACAAGGCTTTGTCTGCCAGACTGATAGTAGCCATCAATCCGGCCTGCCAGCTGTACCTCCCAGGCTGATCCGGAATCCCAATGGGCGCTAAAGGCTATATGCAGGTAGTTACTGCTGTTTGCTTCCGCACCTGATTTGGTGAGATGCCCGGCTTCCAGTTGCATCTTGTCCAGGCCAGCAGAAAACCCCGTGCTTTGCAGAGAGGCGTTATCACTGTATGTAATATCAGCATCTTCCATAATTAGCTCATCAGACGCAATATCATCCTGAATGTCGATGACGGTTGAATCATCCTCATCAAGAATCAGCTCTTGCTCATCCAGTTCATCTACTGTAATTAGATCCAGCTCTTCTCCAAAGGCAGGGAGTGCAGTGCAGCTAAAAAGCAGGGCGGTTAATATGTTGAATATAGGTTTCATTGGTGATCTTTCCCGTCATACAGTGCAAGTCAGGCTGCTCAAGGGCGGAACCTCTTCTCTCGTGAATCATCGGCCAGTGCCTGGTCAGTAAACAGGGCCGCAGGTATTCCCTGATCATATTTAATCGACTTGGTGGCTATTCTTGTTTTATGCCCTGTTTTCAGGTCATACATGATGCTGTCCAAGACGGTCCAGTACCCCTGGATCTTTTTCAGCTTGCGTACCTTCAGCCGCTTAATCGGTTTTTTTTGTCCTTTCTTGTAATAATCAACCCGGAGTGGGATGAGTGTCTTCGGATGAATCCAGCTGACTCGTTTGGAATAGACTGAATTGTCTGGATCAACGGGCGTGCTGACCAGTATGTCACACATCTGGCCACCGGCCTTGCCTTTGCCTGCCAGACGGTGGTGATCCATATCGACCTCTCTATCCCGAAGGTCTTCGTAGTAGAGGTCAGAGCCGACAAAACGCCCACCTTTGCGCGATGATACAATGCGCCTGATCTTATCGAGTGCGGGCAGGTAAAGCTTCTGGTCACTGTCGCCGCCGCCCGGATAGTCCCTTGTCAGGAGGCCTGTGCCAGCGATGTCAGCCGGTTTTGTGAAGCGGGTAAGTGACCATCTCTCCCCCTTTCCGCGATCCATTGCATAGGTAAACAGGTTTCGCTGGCGGGGGCTGTGACCCTTTTCGGTGAGGATCATGACCGCACGGGTGCTCACATCTTTGCCATCGGCCCGGTCGTAGGCACGCTGGGCAAGTGCGGTGCCATCCTTCAGCTTGGTAGTGGCAGAAAAGGTGGGGGTGCTGAGTAGCAATCCAGCCATTAGCCACAGCAGAAGAGTCAACAATCGGCCCCGGCTGGCAACGTATTTATGATTCTGCGTCATTTTCTATGGTATGTAATTAAGTTACATGTCAGGAGGCTGTCCGGGAATAGAGATCGTAGTGAGGAAAATCTGGCTAAATCCAGCTTTTCCACAGTAGCTCTTCTATTCTCTGACAGTCTCCTGGAGTCAATGTCAAGTGTACTCTAATGCTGAAAAAAACAGCATTGGAGTAAAGGCCTTTCCCGGCTACTGTTGGGCTGCAAGCGGTTTAAGATTCAACTCCACCCGCCATAATCTTTGCTGCCCCGGATCAAATGCATCCCATAGTTTCTGATAGGTGCAGCCATTCACCGGGTGTTTCAGCTCCCCCGCTACTTCAGCAAGTGGCAGCAGTACAAAGGCATATTGCATAATCTCATTGCGGGGGATCTCTATCTCCCCTTCATTTATAACCGCATTGCCGTAGAGCAGCAGGTCAATATCCAGTGTTCGGGATGAAAATTTTACACCGCCCCGAACACGTCCGTGCCGCTCTTCAATCTCACGGAGGTGGCCATTTAGACTTCTGGCCGATAGTGCGGTTCCCAGGCCAGCCACCATGTTGTAGAACGGATCACCATCAAAACCGACTGCCTTGCTTTCGTAGACGCTCGACAGCACCAGTTCGCCAAAAGCATCCCGTAGCGACTTTACCGCGCCACAGATGCTTCTCTCCCGATCCATGTTGCTGCCAATGCTCAGCCAGACCTGGGGCATCTCAGCGGCTACCGCGCTCAATGATGACGCCTACATCCTCTGCGCTTCGCACAGCACCGATCTTATTCAGCGTCAGACGTAGCCAGGGGACACTGAATTCATCACGAATAATCTGCGCACAACGCTCCGCCAGCGTCTCAACCAGCTGAAACTCACTCTCGGCGATAAAGTGCTCCACCCGTTTGGCGACCGACTTATAATCCAGTGCATCCTGAATATCATCAGTGGCTGCTGACTTGCGTACATCGGTTGCCATCTCCAGATCCAGCACAACAGTCTGCTTGATCCGCCTCTCCCAATCATAGACGCCGATAACCGTATCGACACGCAAACCTCGTAAAAAAACAATATCCATACCTCTGAGCCTCTTGCAAAACCCCTAAAAGCAGCGAATTTTTTGGTTTTTAGCGACCAAAAAAGAAAGAAGTGACGGATTCATTTTGGAAAAATAAGTTTGTGACTTAACCAATAGAATCATCAGCATAGGCCAAGATCCAATGACCCAGGCGCGAGAAAGATTATCCCACACATAGCAGCATATACAAGGTTTCCCGTTCCCCATGCTATGGGATGAATTTGGAGGGCTGACGGAAAAGGCCGCGTTCAGGTAGCAGGTGCATCATGGACCAGTTTCATTTTGCACTTTCTACCTGAACGCAGCCAATCCAGGGTGAGAGAGGGCGTCACAATTCTAAAAGACGAATTATGATCCAAGCTGCTACAATCCAAATCACTATTTGGTATGGGATTCAGTAAATGAAAAAAGATGCCCCTAAAATGGGTAAACAGATATGACGCAGGCAGGACGAAATGACCCTTGCCCATGCGGCAGTGGAAAGAAATACAAGAGATGCTGTTTGGCTAAAAAGAGTGCGCCTGTAGCCAGTCTGAATTGGCAAAAGATGCGGGCGACTGAAGGTGAGCTGGTCCACATTCTGCTCAAGCATGCGGAGAGACATTATGGCTCTGAGGCAGTTGCTGAAGCCTGGGATGAATTCTCTCTATGGAATGAAGTGCCTATGGATCCAGAGACCGAACCCGAGCTGGATACCGTCTTTCTGCCCTGGTTTCTGTTCAACTGGATCCCTGGTAATGCAGAGGTGGATGCAGCAAAGCACCTGCCGGAAATGCAAGTGGCTATGCACTATCTGAAGCGAAAAGGCCCACAAGTCGACTCATTTCACCGTCGGTTTATTGAGGAGGCCTGTTCACAGCCATACAGCTTCTTCCAGGTGACAGATGCTGACCCCGATCGCTCCCTGTTATTGAAGGATATATTGCTTGGGCGTGAGGTTACTGTCCATGAGCACCAGGCATCGACCATACTGCATAGGGGTGATGCCATCTTTACGCGCATTATCACTATGGATGATGTCTCTATAATGGTGGGAGGCGCACCTGCGATTATCCCGCCTCGCTATCTTAATGACCTTATTGGTATGCGTGAGCGCATGGCAGAGGTGTCCCCTGGTTTTGGGCGGGAACTGCTAGAGGAATATGATATTGAACTGCGCAGTCTCTATTATGAGATTCGAGAGGAGATTTATAATCCACCTTTGCCGCAAATGCAAAATACAGACGGTGATCCGCTGCAATTGACCAAACTCTACTATGGGTTGCAATGCACGCCGCGTGAAGCACTGGATGCGCTGGCCAGCTTGTCGATGATGGATGTGGATGAGCTGATCTCTGAGGGCAAGTTTAATGAGCAGGGCGAGTTGACTTCGATTGAATTCCCTTGGCTGAAAAAGGGTAATGCCCAGCAAAAAAGCTGGGATAACACAGTGATGGGTCATATCACAATCAATGATGGGCAGCTGACTGTTGATGTGAACTCTCAGCAGCGGGCTGATGCGGTTAAGCGCAAAATTACCCGTCGGCTGGGTGAGCGGGCGGTATTTCGCAATGCTGTGATTCAATCCGTTGAAAAGATGCTGGAGGATAGCCAGGATAATCCGGCAGCCATGTTGGGGAAGGCCGAGCCGGATGATGATCTAATGGCGCATCCCGAGATTCAAGAGAAAATCAAGGAGATGGCGGATAGGCACTGGAAGGAGTGGCTGGACAGCCCGATCCCCGCGCTCAAGGATCAGACTCCGCGTGACGCGGCAAAGAGCAGTATCGGCAGGGAGCGGCTGGAAGCCCTGTTGTTGCAGTTCGAGCAACGGGTCGCAGGGGATGCACAACCCTTTGCTCCGGATGTTGATGCCTTGCGGCGTTCACTTGGACTGACCTGATCCAGGCTGTTTCCATATTTTATGTGGGGGCGTCCACTCCCCGCTATTTTCAGGTCAGCCCCGATCCCTCAAGGTAAACCCCTTTTTTTGGGTTGCTCAAACATCCCACAAGATGTGGTTTTGAGCGACCTTTGCCCGTGCTGATAATTGCTTGGGGTGCTCGCCACAGGTAGAATACATCAGGTTTTGTCACTAGAAAATCAGCATAGATTTTTTTATCCATTTATTTAATCAACTTTTGGAGTTTTTAATGGCTATTGAGCGCACTCTCTCAATCATCAAACCGGACGCTGTTGCAAAGAATGTAATTGGTCAGATCTATACCCGCTTCGAAGAGGCCGGTCTGAAAATCATTGCAGCCCGCATGATGCATCTGTCGCGCGAAAAGGCCGAAGGGTTTTATGCGGTACACAGGGAACGCCCTTTTTTTAATGACCTGGTTGAGTTCATGATCTCAGGGCCGGTCATGGTTCAGGCGCTCGAAGGCGAGAACGCGATTGCCGTTCACCGTGAGATCATGGGCGCAACCAACCCCGCCGATGCCGCGCCCGGCACCATCCGTGCGGACTTTGCCAGCTCGATCGATGAGAATGCAGTACATGGTTCAGATGCCCCTGAAACCGCAGCGGTTGAGATCGCCTACTACTTTTCAGAAAATGACCTCTGCGCGCGGACTCGCTAAAAGCCAGTGTCTACCACCCAGACAGAAAAGATCAATCTGTTAAACCTGGAGCGCCAGGCCATGGAGGCCTGGTTCCAGGAACTGGGTGAAAAGCCATTTCATGCGCGGCAGGTGTTGAAGTGGATTCATCAGCATCGGGTGACTGATTTTGATGCGATGACCAATCTGAGCAAAAGCCTGCGCGCCAGATTGAAAGAGCAGGCAGAGGTGCGCGTACCGTCTATCATCGGTGATCAATGTTCAAAAGATGGCACCCGAAAGTGGTTGCTGGAGCTGAGCTGTGGCAACCGGATCGAGACGGTCTACATTCCCGAGCCAGAGCGTGGCACCCTCTGCGTCTCCTCCCAGGTGGGCTGCGCGCTGGCTTGCAGCTTCTGCGCTACCGCCCAGCAGGGCTTTAATCGCAACCTGAGTGTGGCCGAGATCATTGGCCAGCTGTGGGTCGCCACCAAAGAGCTGCCCGAAAATCAGCCCATCACCAATATTGTGCTGATGGGCATGGGTGAGCCGCTGACCAACTTTGACAATGTGGTCGCAGCTACCAATATTATGCTGGATGATCTGGCCTATAGCCGCTCCAAGTATCGGGTGACGATCAGCACCGCAGGCATTGTCCCGGCAATAGACCGCTTGCGTGAGCTTTCGGATGTGAGCCTGGCCGTCTCCCTGCATGCCCCCACGGATGAGCTGCGCGACCAACTGGTGCCGGTGAACAGAAAATACCCGATTGCGGGGCTGCTGACCGCCTGCAAACGCTATGTGGCAGATGAGAAGCGCCGTCGGGTAACCTTTGAATATGTCATGCTGGATGGGATCAATGACAGCAATCAGCAGGCGCGCCAGCTGGTGAGATTGATGCAGGGGGTGCCGGCAAAGATCAATCTGATCCCTTTTAATCCGTTTCCAGGTTCTGACTATCAGCGTTCACCGCAGCAGCGGATCGATGCCTTTCGCGCCATACTGTCAGCCTCTGGTTTGACAACCGTAACCCGCAAGACACGCGGCGAGGATATTGACGCGGCCTGCGGGCAGCTGGTTGGGCGGGTGCAAGACCGAAGTTATCGTCAGGCAAGGCTGGAGAGAAGCCATGCCGCTGGAGGAGAACGGTGAAAAAAACAGCACTGACCATTGTCGTCATTCTTATGCACTTAGTGATTGTGGGCTGTGCGACAAACAGTACCCGCACGGGTGAGGAGATGGGCGGGCTGAGCCACGACCAAAAGGGGCCAAGCCCGGCCGATGTCTATGTAAAGATGGCGGTTGCCTACCTGCAACAGGGCCGGGTTGCCGTGGCGCTGGAGAAGGTCAAGCGTGGGCTGGAGTTAGACTCATCGAGCGCCGATGCGCATAATGTCATCGCCTTGGTCTACGAGCGCCTGGACGAGCGC
The DNA here is from genome assembly GCA_021648685.1 of Candidatus Polarisedimenticolaceae bacterium. Classification (GTDB taxonomy): domain Bacteria; phylum Pseudomonadota; class Gammaproteobacteria; order Chromatiales; family Chromatiaceae; genus WFXD01. The sequence goes on along the minus strand of JAKISI010000021.1, from coordinate 29,734 downwards.
AGCCTGGCAGAACAGCACTATAAAAAGGCGCTCAATCTTAACTCCAATGACCCCTACATCCTTAATGCCTACGGCAGCTTTCTCTGCACGCAGGAGCGCTATCCAGAGGCCAACCGGCACTTTATGGCGGCGTTACGGAACGCACTCTACCCCACACCGGAAGTGGCGTTGACCAATGCCGGTATTTGTACCGACCTTCAGCAGAATCATGAGCAGGCAGAGACCTACTATCGCCAGGCATTAAGAGCCAACGCCAAATTTCCAACAGCCTTGCAACGGATGGCGAAGATCAGCTTTAACAAGCAGAACTACCTCTCTGCCAGGGGCTATCTGCAGCGCTATCTTGAGGTGGCTCAGCACACCGCTGATACCCTTTGGCTGGGTATTCGTATTGAGCGTGAACTGGGTGATCTGGATACACTGGCCAGCTATGAACTATTGCTGCGTGCCAAATTTCCTGATTCTGAAGAGATGCGTGCCTTTGAGGAGTCAAGCAGACAATGAACGCCACGCCAACAGACGAAGCAGATATTGAGGCACCGCCCAAAGAGGGGGCAGGGGCCTGTCTGCGCAGGGCGCGAGAGGCACTTGAGCTTAGCCGTGCAGAGGCTGCGGCTGGGCTCTATCTGAATGAAAGCATTGTTACAGCACTGGAAGAGGATGACTACGATGCGCTGCCCGGCCCGGTTTTTGTGCAAGGGTATCTGCGCAAATATGCCCGTCTATTGAATGTTCCAGAGGGACAACTATTAAAAGCCTACAGCCATCAGATGCCTGCCCGAAAGCAGCGTAAAAAGCCGGAAGGGCCACTGGCGGGCGCCCCCATCAGATCAGAGATACACAGCAGCCACACCATTGTGCGGCTGATCACCTGGGTCATAGCACTGGGTTTGCTGGCACTGGTTGCCGTCTGGTGGCAGGGTGATATGCCATGGCCGGGTGGGCAGCCGGATGATGAGCCGTCCACCGCCATGCAGGAGGGGCAATTTGAACGCCCCTTTGCGCTGAATGATGCGTACCAAAGTGAAGCAGAGGTGAGTGAATCAAGCTTCTCAGAGCCGGCAGACTTTGAGACCCCGCAACAGGCTGATGCCGAATCAGAATCCGAGACGGCGGTTCCCGATGATGCCCCAATGGCGTCGATGCAGGATGGTTCTTCCGCCGATATTCTGCCTGCTCAGGGGCTTGAGCTGGACAGGGTGCTGGGTGATACAGCGGGCGCGGCTTCTATTGCTGCGGCAGAGCCACAGCCTGAAACCCTGCCTGCCGACCCGGCTGAACCGGTAGCAGAGCCGCCGGTTGATTATGCCAGCAACATAGTGATCGAATTTTCTGAAGCCTGCTGGATTGAGATTCGTGGCGCCAACAACAGCTATAAACTGCTTGGAAATATGCAAAAAGGGACGCGCCATCTGCTGGGTGGAGAGCCGCCTTACACCTTTGTTCTAGGAAACAGCAACGCCGTTACCCTGACCATCAAAGGGCAGGTTTTTGATCTTAAACCCCATACCAAAGGCAACATTGCCCGTTTTGTGCTGCAACCGGAAGATATTCCAAATCCCTGACCCCAGCTGCACGGCCCCTCTCTATTTTGGATCGTTAACGTTATGGCAAAAAACATTCAGGCTATCCGCGGAATGCATGATATTCTGCCGAGCCAGACGCCACTCTGGCAGCTGCTGGAGGATCAGGTGCGCAGCGTACTCGAAGGCTACGGCTACCGGGAGATCCGCATGCCGTTGGTGGAGCAGACCGAGCTGTTCAAACGCTCGATCGGTGAAGTGACCGATATTGTCGAGAAGGAGATGTACACCTTCGATGATCGCAATGGCGACAGCCTGACCCTGCGGCCGGAAGGAACCGCCAGCTGTGTACGCGCCGGTATCGAACATGGCCTGCTCTACAACCAGGTGCAGCGGCTCTGGTACCAAGGCCCCATGTTTCGTCATGAGCGGCCACAAAAAGGACGCTATCGTCAATTTCAGCAGATCGGTGTTGAGGCCTTTGGCATGGCCGGCCCGGATATTGATCTTGAGTTGATCCTGATCACCCACCGGATCTGGCAGGCCCTGGGGCTGAATGATGGGCTGGAGCTACAGCTCAACAGCCTGGGTACAGCCGCTGAGCGCCTCGCCTATCGTGAGGTTCTGGTTCAGTACCTGACAGCCAATCAGGATCAGCTGGATGAGGATAGCCGCCGCCGTCTGGGGGGCAACCCACTACGCATCCTGGATTCCAAAAACCCGGATATGCGTGCGCTGATTGCAGACGCACCCGCACTGATGGACCACCTGGGTGAAGAGTCACAAGCGCATTTTGATACCATCTGTGCCGGGCTTGATGCGGTTGGTGTGGCCTATGTCATCAACCCCCGCCTGGTGAGAGGGTTGGACTATTATGCCCGCACCGTATTCGAGTGGGTGACCGACCGCCTGGGCGCACAAGGCACCGTCTGCGCAGGCGGCCGCTATGATGGGCTGGTAGAGCAGCTGGGCGGCCACGCCACCAGAGCGGTTGGCTTCGCCATGGGCGTTGAACGGTTGGTAGCACTGCTGGAAGAGACAGGCATTGAACCGGAAGCACAGATTGATGCCTATCTGGTGCTGATGGGAGATGAACCCCAGCGCCAGGGGCTGTTGCTGGCAGAGCAGCTGCGTGACCAGCTGCCAGGGCTGCGTCTGCTGACCCACTGTGGTGGAGGTGGATTCAAGAGCCAGTTCAAAAAGGCAGACCGAAGTGGCGCGCGTTATGCGCTGATACTGGGTGAAGATGAACTGGCCAAAGGTGTGGTGGGTATAAAAAACCTTCGTGAGCAGAGTGAACAGCAGGAGATGGCGCTGGATCAACTGGCTCAATTTTTTCAAAAAAGTAAAGAGAGTGAGATATGAGTGCCTATCAGTCTGATGAAGAGCAGGTAGAAGCCCTGAAAGTGTGGTGGAAAGAGAATGGCAAATCCACAATTGCCGGTGTCGTACTGGGTTTGGGTGGCCTGATCGGCTGGCAGGCCTGGACACAGCATCAGACAACCTCTGCGGAACAGGCCTCCATCCAGTACCAGCAGCTCACCATGGCGCTCAGTACCGGAGCCACAGCCTCTGCGGCCAAGCAGGCCGAACTGCTTATCTCGCAACATGAGGCGAGCAGCTATGCACAGTTTGCCGCGCTCAATATAGCGCGCCAGCACCTGGAGCAGGGTGACAGCGCTGCGGCACAAAGCCAGTTGGCCTGGACTCTTGAGAAGAGCAGCGAGCCTGCTATCCAGCAGATTGCCCGTCTTCGTCTGGCCCGAATCAAGCTGAGTGAGGGCGACAGCGCAGGAGCCGCCAAGCTGGCGAATGAGGCACCAAAGGATGCCTTTGCCGGCGAATTTGCCCAGCTGCGGGGTGATATTGCACTGGCCAACAGTGACAAAGAGGCGGCGCGCAAAGCCTATCAGGCCGCGCTGGAGAATAACGTAGGCAATGTAGAGCTGGTGCAGATGAAGCTGGATGATCTGACCGCGGCCGTTACCCGCTAGAGTTGAGGTTTGAAGTAGATGTATCGAATAACCGTTCCGATTCTGACCCTGTTGCTGACCGGCTGTGGCTCCCTAATGAGTCCAGGCAAGTGGTTTGCCGATGAAGACAATGTGGATGCACCGGCCAAGCTGGTCGAGATAACAACCGATATTGGCGTACAGAGGCTCTGGAGCACCTCAGCCGGTGAAGGCACCGACGGGCAGCGCCTTGAGCTGGTGCCCTATGTGTATGATGGAAAAGTCTATGTTGCGGACAGTGAAGGCAATGTCGAAGCCATTGATGCCGCCAGCGGCAAGCAGATCTGGGCGCATGAAACCGAGCTGGCACTCTCTGGCGGCCCGGGTGCCGGAGACAATCTGGTGCTGGTCGGCAGCCGTGATGGTGATCTGGTTGCACTGGATGCCGCCAGCGGCCAGGAAAAATGGCGCACACTCCTGAGCAGCGAGATCCTCTCCGTTCCCAAGGCTGCAGATGGGCGGGTGGTGGTGCACACTATGGATGGCAACCTCTTCGGCCTGGATGCCGCAAATGGCAAAGAGGTCTGGAGTTTCAACCGCTCCGTGCCCGTGCTCACCCTGCGCGGCAGCAGCTCGCCACTCATCAGTGGTGACAAAGTCATCTGCGGCTTTGCCAGTGGCAAACTGATCGCCTTTGACCTGCAAACCGGCGATCTGCAGTGGGAGAGCAGCATCAGCATTCCCTCTGGGCGCACTGAGCTGGAACGCATGGTGGATATCGACGGCGAGCTGGCCATGGTCGATGGTGTAATCTATGTAGCCACCTTTCAGGGGGATCTGGCAGCCGTCTCACTGGAGACCGGCGTGGTGCACTGGCGTCGGGAGATGTCATCCCATGCGGGTGCTGCTGCAGACAGAAACCAGGTCTATATCTCTGATGCAGAAGATCAGGTCTGGGCCATTGACCCACGCAATGGAGCCGCACTGTGGAGGCAGAAAAAACTCCATGCGCGCAGACTATCTGCCCCGGCAGTGCTGGATCAATTCGTACTGGTTGGGGATTTCGAAGGCTACCTGCACTGGCTCTCGATAGAGGATGGCAGCCTGGTTGCGCGTACGCGCGTGGGCGATGCCCCGATCAGCACCCCGCCGATAGTCAGGGATGGCGTCGCCTATGTCTATGGAGATGGGGGCAGACTGGCCGCATTTCGCGGGCCGGCCCAATAGTAGGACAACCGCCTAAGGACTTTATTTCGTGCTACCCGTTATCGCCCTGGTTGGGCGGCCAAATGTTGGAAAATCGACCCTCTTTAACCGTCTCACACGCAGCCGGGATGCACTGGTTGCAGATCAGCCTGGGCTGACGCGCGACCGGCAGTACGGCATCGGCAAACTTGGCAGCCGTGCCTATCTGGTGGTCGATACCGGCGGCATTGCCGATGACGCCGATGGCATTGATGCGCTGATGCTGGAGCAGGTGCAGCAGGCCATTGACGAGGCAGACCATGTCTTCTTTCTGCTGGATGCGCGGGAGGGCTTTAGCGCGGGTGATCAACTGGTTGCCAAACAGCTCCGGCGCACCGGCAAGCCGATCACCCCGGTGGTCAACAAAAGCGAAGGGCTGGAGCGCGATCTTGCGGTGGCTGAATTTCATGCCTTGGGGCTGGGTGAACCCTGCTCGATCTCAGCGGCTCACGGGCAGGGCGTAGTTGCGCTTATCGATAGCGTACTGGAAGGCCTCCCCGAACCGGATGAGGAGGAAGATAGCCTGGGAGAGGGGATCAAGATCGCCTTTGTCGGGCGTCCCAATGTTGGCAAATCGACCATGGTCAACCGGATGCTGGGAGAAGAGCGGGTGATTACCTTTGATCGCCCGGGTACCACCAGAGACAGCGTATTCATCCCCTTTGAGCGCGATGGCAAGCACTACACCCTGATCGACACAGCGGGCGTGCGGCGTCGCTCCCGGGTGGATGATATGGTTGAAAAGTTCAGCATCATCAAAACCCTGCAGGCGATTGAACGGTCGAATGTGGTACTGCTGGTGCTGGATGCACAGCAGGAGATCAGCGAACAGGATGGCACCCTGGCTGGGCATATTCTGGACAGTGGCCGGGCGCTGGTGGTGGTGGTGAACAAGTGGGATGGCCTGGATTCAGAGCAGCGGGATCGCATCAAGGATGAGCTGGAGCGCAAGCTGGCCTTTCTCGGTTTTGCCGAGCAGCGCTTTGTCTCTGCGCTGCATGGCTCCGGCATCGGCAACCTCTTTCAATCGGTGGAGAAGGCCTACGCCAATGCGATGCGCAAGCTGCCAACGCCAGAGCTGACCCGCATCCTTGAAAGAGCGGTTGAAGAGCATCAGCCGCCACTGGTTCATGGTCGGCGCATCAAACTGCGTTATGCCCATCAGGGGGGGCAGAATCCACCCATCATCGTCATCCATGGCAACCAGACAGCATTGGTGCCGGAGGGCTATGTCCGCTACCTGATCAAGCGTTTTCGCAAGGTGCTCAAACTCTCAGGAACCCCTGTCCGCCTGCTGTTTAAATCCGGCAGTAACCCCTATGAGGGGCGCAAGAACAAGCTGACTGATCGCCAGATTCGCAAACGCCAGCGGCTGAAAAAGCATATAAAAAAGCAGAAGAAGTAGCGCTACTTATGCTTAGAGAGCGGGCGGGTCAGCTGAGCCAGAAACTGGCACAGAGCAGCAATGGCGATCCAAAAGGCCCAGGGCTGGGATAGCAGCGTCAACAGCCCTGCGGCCAGAAAAGCCAAGCCACGAACCATACTGAGATAGCCGAGCCGCTCCCGCAACTGTTGCTGCTGCTCTGGCTGTGACGATAGTCGCCACAGCGGCAGCAGATGGGTGGCAGCCCCAGTTACCAGCGGCAGCAGAAAGGCGATTACAAAGGCCTCGCTTGCCTGGGAGGCGGGCAGCAGCCCATGCCCATGCAGTGCGCCGCCAACCAGGCAGAGCATCAGCCCAGCCACAGCAATCATCAGAGAGGCAGCCGCACCATGCCACTGCCAGAGTCTGCCCTGATGAGCCTTGAGCAGCCCCTGAACCAACCGCACCAGAGCGATCAGCCAGAGTAGCAGACCAATATCCGCCAGCATGACCGACCAGGCAGCCCCGGCTGCAATCAACAAGGTGCCTGCGACCAGCCAGCGCCACTCCTTCATCAGCCAGACCCCAGCCTGTGGGTCGGGAAAACCACCTGCTGTCGGGAGCAGCACACGCAGGGTTCCCAATGCGGCCAATCCAACAAATCCCAATAGATTGATATGCAGGTGCAGCCGTCTGAGTGGCAGCCACTGCGCTGGCCAGAATGCAGCCAGAGTGATAATCAGCAGGCCGATAATGAGCGAACCCAGTGCCAGCTGATACCAGAGCAGCCCAGGGTGAGGGCGACCCAGCGTGGCCTTTGCGCGTTGCTGTGACCACCAGAGCAGCCCACCAACAGCCAGCAGAGCGATAGTGGTGGCGACCGGGTAGAGCTGATAGTTCAATGAGAGGCTGAGTGTGGCCAGCAGACCCGCAATCAGCGCGCCAATGGGTGCCAGCAGAACCCGTGGCTCTGGTGCGCTGGTGCGGGTGAGTACCGGGATGAAATAGGCCATGGCGGCCAGAATCAGCGGCATGATGCCCAGTGCCAGAATCATATGCAGCAGTGCGGCTGCCGGGAGATCAGGCAGCGAAAGGCCGATGGCAGCGCTAATCAGGCTGATGATAACCAGGGTTGCGAGCAGTCTGGGCATAGCCGCGCAAAAGGCAGGGCTTAAGCCCCGCTTCCGATCAGCCCGGCACCAGGTAGCCCGAGGTTTTTCCAGATGCCCAGTACCGGGTCTGCCTGATTCATAGAGTAGAAGTGCAGGCCGGGTGCGCCTTCATCCAGCAGCCGCTGGCACATGCTGCTGATCACATCCAGCCCCAGGCTGCGGATGCTGTCAAGATCATCGCCATAATCCTCCAGTCGCTTGCGCAGCCAGCGTGGGATCTCGGTGCCGCAGCCATCAGAGAAGCGCGCAAGCTGGGTGAAGTTGGTGATTGGCATAATGCCCGGCATGATGGGGGTGTCGATGCCCAGTTTTTCGCAATCATCCACAAAACGCAGGTAGGCATCTGCATTGAAAAAGTACTGGGTGATGGCACCGTTGGCACCGGCATCAATCTTGCGTTTGAAGTTCTTCAGATCAGCCTGTGAGTCTGTCGCCTGCGGGTGAAACTCCGGGTAGGCCGCCACTTCAAGGCAGAAGTGATCGCCTGTCTCGTGGCGGATAAATTCAACCAGCTCATTGGCATAACGAAAGTCACCTGACTCGCCAGCACCCATGCCGGATGGCAGATCGCCGCGCAACGCCACGATGCGGTCGATACCGCTCCCTTTATAGAGTTCGAGCAACCCCAATATCTCCTCTTTGGAGGAGCCAATGCAGGAGAGGTGCGGTGCCGCGTTGATCCCTGTTTTCTGAATTGCTAAAACTGTGCCGATGGTGCGATCCCGCGTAGTGCCGCCTGCGCCGTAGGTGACAGAGATATAGAGTGGGTTTACCTTCATCAGTTGGTCACATACGCCCCGCAGCTTCTCTGCACCCTGCTCTGTCTTGGGTGGGAAGACCTCGAAGCTGTAGGTGGGCTGGTATTTTTTTTGTGATTGCATAGGGTCAGGCTCATGGTTATGGGTGGCGAGGCCGTTATTGTGTGGGGTTCTTTTTTTCAAGTGCTTGTAATTGGCGCGTAAAGTGGTCAGCTAACGTAGCGTAATCGGGGTGGTTGGGCAAGTGTTTAGCCAGTTGCAATCCCAGGTGCAGCCCCTCTTCAAAGGTGGTGCGCGCCTGCTCCCACTCGCCCATGGCTTTATGGGTATTGGCCACATTGTTGAGAGAGACCGAGAGATCGCGCAGAGACTCTGGAGTCTCGCCGACCCGCACAATGATCTGCCGACGAATATCGAGGGATTCAGAGAAGAGCGTGCGCGCCTGCTCCCACTCGCCCATGGCTTGATGGGTATTGGCCACATTGTCCAGAGAGACCGAGAGATCGCGCAGAGACTCTGGAGTCTCGTTTTGCTGAGTTGCCAGTTGGCGGGCTATGGTGAGTGCCTGCTGGTCGATTGTCTGCTTTAGCTGCCAGTGGCCGCGTTGCTTGCAGGCATCACTGGCGCGTTGTGCAGCATGCAGCTGACTGCGGTCGAGGGCTGCTGTGGTCTTGATGCGCTCCCATTCATTAATGGCTGCCTGCTCGCTGGGCGTGAAGGGGTATGCCTCTGTTTTTTTGCTGGGGCGGGCGGGGGGGGGTATCTGGGGTGGCGTTTACCCAGGGGCCGATGACCATCACGAAGTGGCGAATGGCCCAAAGGTCGGGGGCCATCTCTCGCACCTTAGGTGCAGTGGCTTCAGGCAATAACAGGATTAAGGGTCGGGGATGTTGCAGCAGGCACTCCCGGCGTTCATTGAGCCGGGCCAGCAGGTTGGCCCTGGCATCGTCCCACGCTTCACCGCGCTGACGGGAGAGGTCAACCCAAAGCGGGGCATCCAGCGCCTGTCGGTGTGTGTTGGATGTGATCAGACTGGGTAGCAGTGTGTTGGCCAGCTCTTCGGGGCATTTGGGGCGCTCCAGCTCCAGCCCGGTGACTCGCGCCCGGTAGATGGCGGCAAGGCGCTCTCTGAAAATCTCTGTTGCTTGGTTCTGTTCGCTGAAGAGGAAGACCAGTGCAAAACGGTCACTCCACTCCAGGTGTTGTTTGAAGCGCATCCAGGCATCTTCGCCTGCCGGGGTCAGTGAGAGAAGATCACTCATTCATCTGCGTCGGAGGGTTTGATCTCGCCCATCAGCAGGGGGTGAATGTCATACCAGGGTTCGCCATTCTGGTAGTTCATGATGAGGTTGGCATCCAGCGCTGCGGTCAGCAGGATGATCTCACCATTATCATCCGGGCGCAGCTGCTTCTTTTTGTGAACGGCACACAGGCGCTCTTGGAGTTGGCCGGTCAGCATCATGCGATACTGGTTGCGCAGTTCGCTGGTGACATTGCGGATCATCTCATCATCCACTGTTATCTCTTCTGTCCCCGTGCGCTGGCTGATGCCGAGCCGTACCAGAATCTCCCGTACCAGACGGAAGTAGTCACGCAGATCCCCCCCGGAGTGGTTTGCCAGCTCTATCAGGCAATCCTCGGAGATGGCATCGCGCCATGATGCAAATCGTTTGCTGATGATTTCGGTCATGATCTGCTGGCCTGCGGGGTCAGATTGGCCATCACGGGTGCGGATATGGATATTGGGCCACATGACGATGGGGTTGCCGCCCAGCGTCTGGGTAGCGCTGTTGGCATGCAGTGTCAGAAATGGCGGTACGGTGTAGACCAGATGAACCATCGGCAGAGCCAGTTTGTCAGCATGGCCAGAGAAGGTGTTGACGATACTGTCGTAGACTGCCTGGGACTCTTTTCCAACGCCCCGGATATGCTCTACCGAGTCTACCAGGATGATGATTTTCAGATGGTCGTTGTTCGCTTCTTTCCGCAGGGCCTTGACGGTTTGGGTGACGAATTCTTCTATCTGCTGTGTGATGTCAGCAAGACAGCCACGCAGCTGCTGCTGTATCTGCTGTTTGAAACTGGGTTCGTTTTTGAGCTTGAGTCCAATCTGGCTGGCCATGCCCAGCCCGCTGCTCTTTATATTGAGCGTCTCCAGTTCGACCTGGGTTTGGAGGACGTTGCCCAGACGTTCCCAGAACTTTTCACTCAGTGTCTCCAGGCCACTTTTTTCTTTTATGGCAAGGGCCAGGGCGGCGGCAAGTGAGAGCAGGAAGTCGCCTATCTCCAACGGGGCTGTGGGGTGGATGTAATGATCCATATCCAGGCGTATGACCCAGCAACCGTCTGCCTCCAGGCGATCTTTAAGGCGGTTGAGTTCGGTGGTTTTTCCGTTGCCCCGGAAGCCGGTGAGCAGGGATACACTCTCTGAGGCGGCCCAGGAGATGCGTTGGTAGAGCCGGTCAATCGGGTCGTTTTCAGGATGGGCCTGAAGGATGGGTACGTAGAATTTGTTTTTCTCTGGTGTGGTGAGCGGGTCTGTGCCAGAGAGCGCCTGATAGAAGCGTTTAAGGTCTGGGTCTTGCATTTGCTGAGTTCCTTACGGATGCTTCAGGGGTTGTTATCGAGGGCTGTGAAAGCCCCTCGATAACTGTTTTATATCAGTAACGATAATGCTCAGGCTTGTAGGGGCCACCCACCGGCACACCGATGTAGTCGGCCTGCTCTTGGGTCAAAGTGGTGAGTTTGACACCAATCTTGTCCAGATGCAGTCGGGCGACCTCTTCATCCAGCTTCTTGGGCAGAACATAGACCTCATTTCCATAGTTCTCAGGGCGGCAGAAGAGTTCGATCTGCGCCAGTACCTGATTGGTGAAGGAGTTGGACATGACGAAGCTGGGGTGGCCGGTGCCGCAGCCCAGGTTGACCAGTCGTCCTTCGGCCAGCAGGGTGATGCGTTTGCCGTCAGGGAAGATGATGTGATCCACTTGTGGCTTTACATTATCCCAGTCGTACTGGCGCATCTGCGCGACTTCGATCTCGTTGTCGAAGTGCCCAATGTTGCAGACGATGGACTCGTTTTTCATCTGTACCATGTGGTCATGGGTGATGACGTTGAAGTTGCCGGTGGTGGTGACGAAGATGTCGCCCTGGCTACAGGCTTCATCCATGGTGACCACGCGGTAGCCCTCCATTGCAGCTTGCAGGGCGCAGATGGGGTCGATCTCGGTCACACAGACGGTGGCACCCAGGCCGCGTAGCGATTGGGCGCACCCTTTGCCCACGTCGCCATAGCCCAGAACGATAGCAATCTTGCCTGCAATCATCACGTCGGTGGCGCGTTTGATGCCATCGACCAGCGATTCACGACAGCCGTAGAGGTTGTCGAATTTGGATTTGGTGACCGAGTCATTGACGTTGATGGCGGGGAAGGGCAGATCACCTGCCTCCATCATTTGGTAGAGCCGGTGTACGCCGGTGGTGGTCTCCTCGGTTACGCCCTGGATGTTGGCTTTGATGCGGGAGTAGAAGGTGGCATCGCTTTGCAGCCGTTTTTTGATCGAGGCGTAGAGGATGGTCTCCTCTTCGCTGCCGGGGTTGTCCAGCACCGAGATATCCTGCTCAGCCTTGGAACCCAGAATGACCAGTGAGGTGGCGTCGCCGCCGTCGTCCAGAATCATGTTGGGGGTGCCGCCGTCGTGCCACTCCATGATGCGGTGGGTGTAGTCCCAGTAATCTTCCAGGCTCTCACCTTTGAGGGCGAAGACCGGGATGCCCTGGTCGGCAATGGCGGCTGCGGCATGATCCTGGGTGGAGAAGATGTTGCACGATGCCCAGCGGACTTCAGCGCCCAGTGCGATCAGGCTCTCGATCAGCACGCCGGTCTGGATGGTCATGTGCAGGCTGCCAGCGATGCGAGCGCCTTTCAGGGGCTGCTCATCGGCATATTTCTTGCAGATGCTCATCAGGCCGGGCATCTCGCTCTCGGCAATGCGAAGTTCTTTGTGACCCCATTCGGCCAGGGTCATATCGGCGACTTTAAAATCTTCAGTCGGTGCGTTCATGGTTTTTACTCCTTGAAGGAACCGAGCGCCGTTGTAAATGGAATCGCACCACCAAGCCTGGCAGGGGCTTCCCCCGTTGCAGCGCTCCTTGGTATGCGAGGTGAAAGTTTAGTTCATAAGCTAATGTTTGGAAGCGAGGGCTACCAAAAGCAGGCGCTTTAGGCGAAGCCCCGTTTCCGAAGTTTATATGCCCGCTGCATCACGCAGAGCATCGGCCTTGTCTGTGCGCTCCCATGAGAAGTCTGGCTCTTCACGGCCAAAGTGGCCGTAGGCGGCGGTCTGCTGATAGATCGGTTTGATCAGATCCAGCATCTTGACCAGACCATAGGGGCGCAGGTCAAAGTGCTCGCGCACCAGCTCAATCAGACGGCTCTCTTCAACCTTGCCGGTATCGAAGGTGTTGATGCTGATTGAGGTGGGTTCGGCAACGCCGATGGCGTAGGAGACCTGAATTTCACAGCGCTCAGCCAGTCCGGCTGCCACGATGTTTTTAGCCACATAGCGCCCGGCATAGGCTGCGGAGCGGTCAACCTTGGAGGGGTCTTTGCCAGAGAATGCGCCGCCGCCGTGGCGTGCTGCACCACCGTAGGTATCAACGATGATCTTGCGTCCGGTCAGGCCGCAATCACCCACGGGGCCACCAATAATAAAGTTGCCGGTGGGGTTGATGTGGTACTTGGTCTCTTTGGTCAGCCACTCTTCCGGGATGACGGGCAGGATGATATTTTCCATCACCGCTTCACGCAGGTCGGCTTGGGTAATGCTGGGGTCGTGCTGTGTCGAAAGCACAATGTCGCTGATGCTGGTGGGTTTGCCATCTATATAGTTGAAGGAGACCTGGCTCTTTGCATCCGGGCGCAACCAGGAGAGGACGTTGTGCTTGCGCATCTCTGCCTGACGCTTTACCAGCCGATGCGCGTAGGTGATCGGAGCGGGCATCAGCACATCGGTTTCGTTGGTGGCATAGCCAAACATCAGCCCCTGGTCGCCAGCACCCTGCTCTTCGGGAGCCTCACGATCCACGCCCATGGCGATGTCGCTGGACTGCTTGCCAATCAGTGACATGACGGCGCAGGTCTCGCCATCAAAACCCATGTCGGAGCTGTTGTAGCCAATATCCATAATGGTGCTGCGCACGACCTTCTCCAGATCGACCCATGCCGAGGTGGTGATCTCGCCTGCAACAATAACCGCGCCGGTTTTGATCATGGTTTCACAGGCTACGCGGGCGTTGCTGTCCTGTTCGAGGATGGCATCCAGTATAGCGTCAGAGATCTGGTCGGCAATCTTGTCCGGGTGGCCTTCTGATACAGATTCAGAGGTAAAGGTGAAATCTTTCAGCATGAGCTTATCCATATTTTGTTTGGTTTGTGCCTGCCAGCAGATGAGCCGCTGGTGTCGGTAATCCACAATGAAACGCGCAAGTATACAACTGATTCCCGGTTTGTGCATGGGCTATGTCGCTTGGCATTGTTGGGCATAGCGTTATGATGTGGCCTTAAACCCTAATATTTCAGGAGCTGAATGATGGTATCACTGCAAACCCCGGTGTGTGATTTTGGTAGTCCGGCTGTCGGTTTTTCTCTGCCGGATGTGGATGGCAGGCTCTGGACACTGGAGCAGTGTCGAGGTGATAACGGTCTGCTGGTGATGTTTATCTGCAACCACTGTCCCTATGTGAAGTCGATCATGGATCGGATCGTGCGTGATACCCAAGAGCTGCTGAAGCATGGTGTGAAGAGTGTGGCGATCATGTCCAATGATGCGGTGGAGTATCCGGAGGATTCCCTGGATAACATGCGCCGAGTTGCAACCGAGCTTGGTTTCTCCTTTCCCTATCTGGTTGATGAGAGCCAGCAGGTGGCCAGGGCATACGGGGCGGTCTGTACGCCCGATTTCTTCGGTTACAACCGTGATCTTGAGCTGCAATATCGTGGGCGTCTGGATGCAAGCCGCAAGGAGGCGGCCGCAGAGGATGTGCGCCGCGATCTGTTTGAGGCGATGAAGCAGGTTGCAGAGACCGGAAAGGGGCCGGCGCAGCAGATCCCCAGTATGGGTTGTTCGATCAAGTGGCGAGAGTGAGATCACCGTCACTGAGGCACCTCTAACATCAGCAGCAGCTATTGTCCCCACTCGCTGGTTGGGCGAGAATACCCGATTCCCCAAAAGGGGATGCGCAGATTGATTGGTCATACCCCTTGGTTGATCTTGAATGCGTGCAGCGCAGCTTTTCAGTAAATCGACTTCAACCAGGAGGGACGCATGTCCTCACGTAGTGAATTAGCCAATGCAATCCGTGCCTTGAGCATGGATGCAATTCAGAGAGCAAAATCAGGCCACCCAGGTGCGCCAATGGGTATGGCGGATATCGCCGAGGTGCTGTGGAATGACTTTCTGAAGCACAACCCAAACAACCCGGATTGGGCTGATCGTGACCGCTTTGTGCTCTCTAACGGCCATGGCTCCATGCTGATCTATTCACTGCTGCATCTCTCTGGATATGATCTCTCGATTGATGACATTAAAAACTTCCGCCAGCTCCACTCCAAGACCCCTGGCCACCCGGAGTACCGGGATACCCCAGGGGTAGAGACCACCACCGGGCCGCTCGGCCAGGGGATCTGTAACGCGGTGGGCATGGCGATTGCTGAAAAGACCCTGGCAGCACAGTTCAATCGCTCTGGGCATCAGATTGTCGATCACCATACTTATGTCTTTCTGGGGGATGGCTGCATGATGGAGGGGGTCTCTCATGAGGCCTGTTCGCTGGCGGGCACTTTGGGGTTAGGCAAATTAATTGCCCTGTATGACGACAACGGCATCTCGATTGATGGCGAGGTTGAGGGGTGGTTTACCGATGACACGCCCAAGCGTTTTGAGGCCTATGGCTGGCATGTGGTGGCGGATGTGGATGGCCACGACGCAGGTGCCATCAAGCAGGCGATCGAGGCTGCGCGAGCGGTTACCGACCGGCCAAGCCTGATCTGCTGCAAAACAATTATTGGCAAAGGATCGCCGAACAAACAGGGCAAAGAGGATTGCCACGGTGCGCCACTGGGTGAGGATGAGGTTGCACTGGTGCGCAAGACGATCGGCTGGCCCTATGCGCCGTTTGAGGTGCCGGATGCGGTCTATAGCGGCTGGGATGCCAAAGCGGCGGGTGCGGCATCAGAGTCTGCCTGGGATGAGCGATTTGCCGCCTATGAGCAGGCGCATCCTGGGCTGGCGGCCGAGTTTAAACGCCGTACCCGTGGTGAGCTGCCCGCGCAGTGGAGTGAGACGGCGGATGAGTACATCCAGTCGGTCAATGCGCTGGCGGTCAAGGTGGCCTCCCGCAAGGCATCGCAAAATGCCATCGAGGGTTATGCCCCGGTACTGCCTGAACTGCTGGGCGGCTCTGCGGATCTGGCCGGTTCCAACCTGACGATGTGGTCTGGCTCCAGGGCGCTGAGCGCCGGTGATGCCTCGGGTAACTATCTCCACTATGGCGTGCGTGAGTTTGCCCAGGCGGCCATTATGAACGGCATCGAGCTGCACGGTGGCTTCCGCACCTACGGCGCCACCTTCCTGGTCTTCTCGGAGTATGCACGTAATGCGTTGCGCATGGCGGCACTGATGGAGATCAGTCCGATCCACGTCTTTACCCACGACTCCATCGGCCTGGGTGAAGATGGTCCAACCCATCAGCCAGTAGAGCAGACGGCCACCCTGCGGATGATGCCGCAGATGGCGGTATGGCGTCCCTGCGATGCAGTCGAGACGGCCGTGGCCTGGAGGAGCGCCATCGAGCGCAAAAGTGGCCCGACCAGCCTGATCCTCTCCCGACAGGGGCTGGCGCACATGGCACGCAGCGATGAGCAGATTGCCGCAATCAGCCGTGGTGGCTATGTATTATTGGAGTGTGAAGGTGTGCCGGATGCTATCATTATCGCCACCGGATCAGAGGTAGAGCTGGCCACACAGGCGGCTCAGACCTTGAAAGAGGCCGGCAAACAGATCCGTGTGGTATCCATGCCCAGTACCGATGCCTTTGACGCCCAGGATGCGGCCTACAGAGAGTCTGTACTGCCAGCCGATGTGACGGCTCGTGTTGCAGTGGAAGCGGGCGTAACCGGTTATTGGGCAAAATATGTAGGGCTTAATGGCCGTGTAATCGGCATTGATAGCTTCGGCAAATCCGCACCTGCCGCAGAGGTCTACAACTATTTTGGTATTACCACAGAGCAGGTTGTCAAGGCGGTGGAGGAGGTCGTTGCCTGACCGGCTGCGAGCTGTCTTGACTCACTAATTAACACTATATTTTGGAGAAGCGATAATGACAATTAAAATCGGCATCAATGGGTTTGGCCGTATTGGGCGCATGGTATTCCGTGCCGCCGCACAAAATTTTACAGATATTGAGATTGTAGGTATCAATGACCTGCTCGACCCAGAGTATCTGGCCTATATGCTGAAATATGACTCCGTGCATGGCCGTTTCAAAGGCGATATCTGTGTTGAAGGTGGCAATCTTGTTGTGGATGGCAAAACCATTCGTCTGACAGCGGAGAGAGATCCTGCCGAACTGAAGTGGGGAGAGCTGGATGTTGATGTGGTGGTAGAGGCAACCGGTCTCTTTTTGACCAAAGAGACGGCTGAGAAACATCTGGCTGCGGGTGCCAAAAAGGTGGTTATGTCTGCACCATCGAAAGATGATACGCCGATGTTTGTCATGGGCGTAAACCACGAGAGCTATGCGGGTCAGGATATCGTCTCAAACGCATCCTGCACCACCAACTGTCTGGCGCCAATCGCCAAGGTGCTGAACGATAGCTTTGGGCTGAAGCGCGGCCTGATGACGACGGTGCATGCCGCTACAGCCACGCAAAAAACAGTCGACAGCCCATCGAATAAAGATTGGCGTGGCGGTCGCGGTATTCTGGAAAACATCATCCCCAGCAGCACCGGCGCGGCCAAGGCGGTTGGCAAGGTGATCCCGGAGCTGAACAAGAAGCTGACCGGCATGGCCTTTCGGGTGCCTACCTCTGATGTCTCAGTGGTTGACCTGACGGTGGAGCTGGAGAGAGAGGCAACCTACGAAGAGGTCTGTGCTGCGATGAAGGCTGCTTCTGAAGGTGCCATGAAGGGTGTATTGGGCTACACAACGGATAAAGTGGTCTCCACTGATTTTATCGGCGAGCCATGCACCTCTGTTGTGGATGCTGATGCCGGTATGGCGCTGGATGGCACCTTTATAAAGGTTGTATCCTGGTATGACAACGAGTGGGGCTACTCCAATAAAGTGCTGGATTTGGCCCGCGTTATCTCCGCTTAATCGGATTTGAGCTGCCAGGCTGCGGGGGACATCCCGAGCCTGGCTGCAAAATCTGGAAATAAAAAGAATTAGTTGAAGATTCATCTTCCTCTGGTTCTTTTTCGTTTTAGGAGGCTGAAATGCCAATAATTAAAATGACCGACCTTGAGCTGACCGGCAAGCGGGTGCTGATTCGCGAGGATCTGAATGTGCCGATCAAAAACGGTAAGGTTGTCAGTGATAAGCGTATTCGCGCCAGCCTGCCGACAATTGAACATGCAATGCGGGCCGGTGCCAAGGTGATGCTGATGTCGCATGTTGGCCGCCCTGTAGAGGGACAGTATGAAGAGCAGTTCTCCCTGCGGCCGGTGGCTGATCATCTCTCCGGGCTGCTTGGCAAAGAGGTTGGCCTGATCAAAGAGTATCTTGGAAAAGAGCTGGATCTGGCGGATGGCGAGGTGGTTCTGCTGGAGAATGTCCGCTTCAACAGGGGCGAAAAGGGGGATGATGAGACGCTTGCCAAGAGCTATGCCGCCCTGTGTGACATCTATGTGATGGATGCCTTTGGCACGGCCCACCGGGCGCAGGCCTCTACCCATGGGGTGGGGATGTTTGCACCTGTGGCCTGCGCCGGGCCGCTGCTGGCTGGTGAACTGGATGCACTGGGCAAGGCGCTGGACAATCCGGCGCGCCCGATGGCAGCCATTGTGGGCGGCTCCAAGGTCTCCACCAAGCTGACCGTGCTGGATGCGCTCTCCAGTGTGGTGGATCAGTTGATCCCGGGTGGAGGTATCGCCAACACCTTTATTGCCGCCGATGGGCACAATGTGGGGAAGTCGCTCTATGAGCCGGATCTGATCCCCGAGGCCCGGCGTCTGATGGAGGCCGCCAGGGCTAAAGGGGGCGAGATTCCGGTACCAACCGATGTGGTGGTGGGCAAGGTCTTCTCGGAATCGGCGCAGGCCATAGTGAAGCGGGTAGAGGAGGTGGTGGACGATGATATGATCTTTGATATCGGCCCCGAAACCGCCGCCCGTTATGCTGGGATGATGCGCACCTCTGGTACAGTGGTTTGGAATGGCCCGGTAGGGGTGTTTGAATTTGACCAGTTTGGTGAAGGCACTCGAGTGCTGGGTGAGGCGATTGCCGCCTCCAGCGCCTTCTCTATCGCTGGTGGTGGTGACACCCTGGCTGCCGTGGATAAGTACGGCATCGCGGACCGGATCTCCTATATCTCTACCGGTGGCGGTGCTTTTTTGGAATTTCTTGAGGGAAAAGAGCTGCCAGCGGTGACCATGCTTGAGAGACGCTTCTGCTCTTGATCGCCGCTGCCCCTGCTATCTCCCGCCTATAAAAAGGAATGACCTCGATGTTACGCCGGACAAAGATTATTGCCACGCTAGGCCCTGCCACGGATGATCCGGCAGTGCTTGAAGCCCTGTTTGATGCCGGGCTGGATGCTGTCAGAATCAACCTCTCGCATGGGAGCCATGCAGAGCATGAGCGGCGTATCCGGCAGGTTCGGGAGCAGTCCGGAAAAAGCGCACGCCCCGTTGCGCTGCTGATGGATCTGCAAGGGCCAAAGATACGCATTGGTCGCTTTGCAACAGGTGCAGTGAATCTGGCTGAAGGTGAGCCATTTTGCCTCGATATGGCCTGCCCGTTGGATGCTGGCGATAGCAGCCGGGTAGGGTTGACCTACCCGGAGCTGATCCAGGATGTTGCGGTGGATGACCTGCTGCTGCTGGATGATGGGCGCATTGTGCTGCAGATTCGGCAGATTCAAGGCTCAGAAATAGCCTGTACGGTGGTGGTGGGTGGAACCCTTTCCGATAGCAAAGGGATCAATCGTCAGGGCGGCGGGCTCTCGGCTCAGGCGCTGTCAGAAAAAGATCGGGTTGATATCCATTTTGCCGCAGAGATGGAGGCCGACTATCTGGCAGTCTCCTTTGTGCGTGAGGCGGCGGATGTCGAGGAGGCGCGCAGGCTGTTGCGAGAGGCCGGGGGTGATGGCGGCATCGTTGCCAAGATAGAGCGCGCCGAAGCACTGGAGTGCATTGAAGATATCATCCTCGCCTCGGATGCGATCATGGTGGCGCGCGGTGATCTGGGAGTCGAGATTGGTGATGCCGAGTTGCCCACGGTGCAGAAGAGCCTGGTTCGAACCGCCCGCGAGATGAATACGGTGGCGATCACCGCAACCCAGATGATGGAGTCGATGATTGAAAATTCGATCCCCACCCGGGCTGAGGTTTTTGATGTGGCCAATGCGGTATTTGATGGCACCGATGCGGTGATGTTGTCGGGTGAAACTGCGATGGGTGCCAATCCGGTCAAGGCGGTGGCGGCTATGGATCGGGTCTGTCGAGAGGCAGAGAAGCATAAATCGGTGCGCAGATCCCGGCACCGGGTCGATGCTGAGTTTTTGCGCCGGGATGAGGCGATTGCAATGGCCGCGATGTATGCGGCCAACCACTACCTGCGAGTGACTGCAATCGCCGCTTTGACGGAGTCAGGCTCTACGCCAAAGTCGATGTCGCGCATCAGCTCAGGGATGCCGATTTTTGCCATGACCCGGCATCGCGCCGTTCGCAGAAAGGTTACGCTGTTTCGCGGTGTCTACCCGGTCAATCTTCAGGCAACCAGCCACAGCGGCCAAAAAACCAATGAGATCATTATTGAAACGCTCCTGCAGTGTGATGCGGTGAAAGAGGGCGACGTGGTGATCATCACCAAGGGCGATACCTCAGGCATAGAAGGGCATACCAATACATTGCAGATCATCCGTGTTGGTGATCATCTTGCTGCCCCACCCGACTGACCCCCCTCTGTTCCCTGTCGATAGATGCCTGGACGCCTGAAATCACCACTCTCTATTGCGCTCGTCAATGGCATGCTGGGCGCGCTGTTTCTGCTGACACCCTGGGCATCCCGGTTAGAAGAGGATCTTGGACTGGGGTGGCTGTTTCAGGCACGCGGGGTTCAACCGCCGCCAGAGCAGGTCACTTTGGTGATGATGGATACCGAATCCATGAAGCAGTTGGGGCTGGAGCGGCTGCACCGTAAATGGCCACGCCAACTCCATGCCCGGCTGATACAGAAACTCTCTGCAGCCGATGCCGCAGTGATCGTCTTTGATGTCTTCTTCCGTGAACCACGTGAGCCTGCGGGTGACCAGGCGCTGGCTGATGCGATCCGGCAGGCTGGAAATGTGATCCTGTTTCGCCACCTGCATAAGGATGCGGTGCAGTTGCAGGCTGATGGGGAGGCAGTCACTGTTTTTGTAGAGAAGATCGTTGATCCGATACCGATATTTGCCGATGCAGCGGTTGCACTGGCACCTTTTGCGCTGCCGGGCGTGCCGGTAAAGGTCAGTCAGTTCTGGAAGTTCAAACCTGAAACTGGCGGGTTGGCGACACTGCCTGCGGTGGCCTTTCAGTACTATGCCCTGGATGCCTATGCTGCTCTCAATAAAGCCGTGCCGTCAGAGGGCGCCCCGTTGCCCGCAACTTCTACAGAGATGCTTCGATCACTTGGGCTGGAATCCTATATGCAGCAGATGCGTACACTGCTTATGGCGGCGGACAGGCCGCAAGGGGGTGCAGGGACGGATGACAACCCACTGCTGAAGTCGCTGCTCTCGATGTACAGCGGCGGCCATAGCCAGTTTTTGAACTATTATGGCCCCCCGCGAACGATCAACAGTGTTCCCTACCACCGGATATTCAGCATGAATGATGCTGAGATGCGGACCCTGTTTGCAGGGAGAACGGTTTTTGTGGGGGTATCGGAGGTCTTCCAGTGGGATCAGCAAGATACCTTTTATACGGTATATTCAGACAGCCAGACAGGACACAACATCAGTGGTGTTGAGATTGCAGCGACCGCCTTTGGCAACCTGTTGCAACAAACCTGGATAAAGCCGCTGGGGGGTGGCTATGCGTTCGCATTGATGCTCTTGTGGGGTGGTTTGATTGGTTTTGTCTGTCGCCGGCTATCGGCGGGCCGGGCGGTTGCTACACTCTTTTTGCTCTGTGCAGGGTATGTGGCTGTGGCGCTGGGGAGCTTCTCTGCTACGTCAATATGGCTCCCGGTCATTGTGCCGCTTTTTGTACAGATTTTGCCGGTGCTCTTCTTTACCATGCTGCTGGGCTACCAGGATGCGCATGGCGAGCGAGTGAAAATTGCTCAGGCCCTGGGGCGCTACCTCCCCCCTCGGGCGGTAGAGGATCTGGCCAAATCTGTACGGCGTGTCGGTGGGGCAGGAGAGATGGTGTACGGCGTCTGTCTGGCAACTGACGCGGAGCAATACACACAGCTGTCAGAGCAGATGGAGCCTGCGCAGCTGAGGCTCTTCTTAAATGCCTATTATGAGATTGTGTTTCAGGCGATTCATGAGCAGGGCGGGATTGTGTCGGATGTGGTGGGTGATGCCGTGCTGGCGCTCTGGGTCAGTCCAGAGCCACAGGCCGAGAGGAAAATAAAGGCCTGCCAGGCGGCCTTGAATGTGATGTCGGCGGTAGAGCGGTTTAATCGACAGCAGCCAGAACAGAGGCTGCCGACCCGAATTGGGCTGCACTATGGTGAGATCTGTATTGGTGATGTGGGGGCGGGTGAGCATTATGAATATCGCGCGATTGGAGATGTGGTCAATACCGCAACCCGAATTGAGGGGGCAAACAAGTATTTTGGTACACGTCTGCTAATATCCGGAGAGGGGCTGGCGGATGTCCATAATATGGTGACCAGAGAGCTGGGGCTGTTTCGCCTGGCAGGTAAATCCAGGGCGATACACCTTTTCGAACTCCTGGGGCATAAGCAGGATTGCTCTAAAGCTACAACCCGCCTGCTGGCTGAGTATGAACAGGCGTTTTCTGCATTTAAGTGCCAGCAGTGGAGAGAGGCTTCCGGTTATTTTGCCAGGATTGTGCAAGAATACCCTGAAGATGGCCCGTCGCTCTTTTATTTGGATCTTTCTAACCGCTACAAAGATACCCCTCCGGGTGAAAAATGGAGGGGGGTTATAGCGCTGAAGCGGAAATAGTACATTATGGCGGCGGTAGAAAAAATCCCCCTTTTGAAGAGTGTCCCCCTCTTTTCAGGTCTTGATGATGCGGAACTGCACACGCTGTTCGATCATGCCTCCGTCCGGTCTTTTCCAAAAAACAGCGTCATCATCAATGATGGTGACGAAAGCGACTCGCTCTATGTGATTGCCTCTGGAAAGGTCAAGATATTTCTTATGGATGATAAAGGGAAAGAGATTATTCTGAATTTCCAGTCAGTGGGTGAATATTTTGGTGAGCTGTCTCTGCTGGACCAGGTCTGCCGTTCTGCTTCCGTGATCACGCTGGAGCCTTGCCAGTTTATCGTCATTTCAAGAATGGCTTTTATGCACTGTATATCTCAGCATCCGGAGGTTGCGCTGCGGGTTATTCGAGACCTGACAGCCCGTTTGCGTGATTTGACCGATGAGGTAAAAGGGTTTGCACTGCTGGATGTTTATGGTCGGTTGTCCCGCATTCTGCTTAAACTGGCAGAACCGAAAAATGGCGAGCTGGTGATTGAGCGGGCACCCCCACGAAAAGATCTTGCCAGTATGGTGGGCTCCTCGCGGGAGATGGTCACCCGCATAATAAAAGCACTTGAAGAGGGTGGACATATCACGATCAATGGTAAAACCATCGTTATACATGGCCAGCTTCCGTATGCCTGGTGATTGGTCTCCAGAAAAACCCTGCAAGCACGCTTAAAAGCGGGCGCAAATGTGATGTATGTCACACTTTTGTGCGGAACTGGTTATCTTCTTTTTCTTCCTGTTGGCAGCTAATATTTCAATAGACATGGAGTCTCGGATCTTGAAACGGGATTTTCTCCTTGCCTTACGCCATGGATGAGGAGATATGGATCTCTCCAAAGGGAGCCTTGAAAAGCGCACGGATATGCTTTTCAGGGCTTTCTGGCTATATGGAGTGGGCATAATGGCCCATGATTACGCAGGATGGATGTGGTTACAGGAGTTCAGGACGCGGTGCACAGACGCAGCCCAGGATGGAAGTAATACCTCGCCAATTGGTATCACGGAAGAGGAAGCAAGGATGCTTTCTTTCTATACCTTTCATATTATTATCTCAAACAGCCTCCTGACACATTCCAAGCCAAGAACGGGTGCCACCTATGGCAGTTGTTCTGCTCGAATGATTGCGGTATAAATCATTGGCTGGTCGTATAAGCCAAAAGAATAGAATAGAATAGAATAGATCGGATTGGCAGTAGTGCTAAAAACCATTTACTCTGCGTTGGTTCTCTTATGTGCAAGAGCCGTATAGATTTTTGCCTGTGCCCATTGTATGGGGGGCTGCATGCAATATAAACGGTCTACACCTCTCCACAGTGATCAAACCAACCTGATTTGCTGGAGAGATCAACAATGATACGCGTTCTGCTGGTTGATGATCATGAGTTAGTGAGAACTGGATTTCGACATATTCTGGGAGAGGCAAAGGATATTGAAGTGATTGCAGAGGTCTCCTCTGGCGAAGAAGCGGTCGCTTTTGTGCGCACCACGCAGCCTGATCTGGTGCTGATGGATGTCAATATGCCGGGTATCGGGGGGATTGAAGCCACCCGCAGACTACTGCGAATCAACAAAGAGCTGAAAGTGATTGCCCTGACCGTACACACCGACAGTCCATTTCCAACGCAACTGCACGAAGCCGGTGCCTTAGGTTATCTGACCAAGGGCTGCCCTGCGGAGGAGATGCTCAAGGCGGTGCGCCTGGTGGCAGCAGGCAGACCCTATATCTCAAACGAGGTCTCACAAAAACTGGCATTGGCTCAGATGTCGGGGCGTGCAGAAGATCAGCCCTTTGGGAAAATATCCCAACGAGAGATGCAGGTACTGATGATGATCATCCAGGGCACCAAGACGCAGGAGATTTCAGACTCACTCTGTCTAAGCCCCAAAACCGTCAGCACCTATCGCCACCGCCTGTATGAAAAACTGGAAGTGGATACGGATGTGGGTCTTACCTATCTTGCAATACGCCACGGACTGGTTGAGTCCTAAAAGTAGCCGATGTCTGATTCACTGCTGTTCGACCCTGATTGCAGGGTCTGTCCCAGGCTTGCCACCTTTCTTGATCAGGTTAAAGCGGACTACCCCGACTATTACGCAAGGCCAGTGCCGCCCTTTGGTGTGGCCGATCCCGCTCTGCTGATCGTGGGTCTGGCACCTGGAATGCATGGGGCCAATGCCACGGGTCGTCCGTTTACCGGCGACCATGCGGGCATCCTGCTGTATGAAACGCTGTATCAATATGGCTTCAGCACAGCAGCTGAGTCATTATCCAGCGACGATGGTCTGGCGTTGATTGATTGTCGTATCACCAATGCTGTGAAGTGTCTGCCGCCGCAAAACAAGCCGGTAGGGGCGGAGATCAACCGCTGTAATGCCTACCTCACCCATGAGCTGTACAGCCTGTATGAAGGGTCTATCGTGCTTGCGTTGGGTTCAATCGCCCATAATGCTGTGATCAAAGCCCTGGGGCTAAGGCAAAAAAGCCACCCCTTTGGGCATAACCGGCTGCATGAGTTTGATAATGGCCTGCGTCTGCTCGACTCCTATCACTGTAGTCGATACAACACCCAGACAAGACGTTTGACCACAGAGATGTTCCAGGCCGTCTTCGCCCGTGCCAGAGACCTCATTGACGCTGGCTGAGATTGCGGCGTGATTTGTGCCGTATAATTGCGGTCATGGCATCTGAAACCCAGAGCGCAAAATTTGACCCCAGGCCCTTCCTTGAAACGCTGACCTGTCGCCCCGGTGTCTATCGCATGCTGGATGAGAAGGCCAGGCCGCTCTACATTGGCAAGGCAAAGGATCTGAAACGGCGTGTCAGCAGCTATTTTACGCGCTCACTCAATATGCGCATCCAGAGCATGGTCTCCCAGATCAAGGGTATTGAGGTCACTGTGACCCACACGGAGGCGGAAGCATTGATCCTGGAAAACACGCTGATCAAATCACTAAAACCCCGCTATAACATTCTGCTGCGTGATGACAAGAGCTATCCCTACATCTACCTTGCCAATGACCAGCCATTCCCACGCCTGACATGGCACCGCGGAGCTAAAAGTGGCAGTGGCCGCTATTTTGGACCCTATCCTAATATCGGCTCCATGCGGGAAAATCTGCGGCTGCTGCAGAAACTCTTCCCGGTTCGTCAGTGTGAGGAGAGCTTTTTTCGCAACCGCTCACGCCCCTGCCTGCAATACCAGATAAAGCGCTGCACGGCACCCTGTGTCGGCCTCGTCACCCAAGAGGATTACAGTGAGGATGTGCAGGATGCAACGCTATTTCTGGAGGGAAAAGCGGCGCAGGTGACAGACCATCTGATTGAACGCATGGAGCAGGCATCTGCACAACTGGAGTTTGAACAGGCCGCCCGCTACCGGGATCAAATAGCCGTTCTAAGACGCATTCAAGAGAAGCAGTATGTCAACGGTGAACGTGGTGATCTGGATATCCTCGCCGCAGCAGTCAAAGGCGGAGTGGCCTGTGTTCAGCTCTTTTTTATCCGGGCAGGACGAAACCTTGGCAACAAGGCTTTCTTTCCAAAAACGCCGGATGGTGCGCAAGAGAGGGCCATACTCTCCGCCTTTATGGCGCAATACTATATCGGCAAAGAGCTGCCGCCACGGGTGATCGTAAACAGGATGCCAGACGATGCCGGGCTGCTGGCAGAGGTGCTGGCTGAACAGGCCGGACGGCGGGTTGAGATTACGGATCGTGTGCGTGGCGAACGGATGCGGTGGCTGCAGATGGCGCAGCAAAATGCCAGCCTGGCACTGGATGCCAGATTGGCCAGCAAGGCCGGCCTGCGGGCGCGGCTGGGTGCGCTACAGCAGGCGCTGGATCTGGATGAGCCGCCCGCTCGAATGGAGTGTTTTGATATCAGCCATACCGGCGGTGAGCAGACAGTGGCCTCCTGTGTGGTGTTTGATGACCAGGGTGCCCTCAAATCGGACTATCGCCGTTTTAATATAGAGGGGATCACCCCAGGTGATGACTATGCTGCAATGGAACAGGCCTTAAACCGGCGCTACCGTCGCATCCAGGCTGAAGAGAGCCGGCTGCCTGATATCCTGTTTATCGACGGGGGCAGAGGCCAGCTTTCAGCAGCAGCTTCTGTGCTGGATGAGCTGGGGGTGCAAGGCGTCACCCTGGTTGGCATCGCCAAAGGTGCAGATCGAAAACCGGGTTTAGAGCAGCTCTTCTTGTTTGGACAGCAAGCGCCGATTATACTCCCGCCCAACTCACCCGCACTGCATCTGATTCAACAGATCCGTGATGAAGCCCACCGGTTTGCCATTACCGGGCACCGCCAACGTCGGGGGCGCAGCCGGAGAACCTCGGTGCTGGAAGAGATTCCAGGCATAGGCCCCAAGCGCCGTCAGCGCCTCTTGCGCCAGTTTGGGGGGCTGCAAGAGCTTGCGCGAGCAGGGGTCGATGATCTTTCCCGGGTGGAGGGAGTGAGCCGCAGACTGGCGCAACAGATCTACGAAGCCTTTCATGGAGACGAATGAACTACAGCATTCCAAACCTTCTTACCCTGACGCGGATTGCGCTGATCCCGGTCTTTGTCGTGATCTTCTACCTGCCATGGGAAGATGCAAACATCGCCTGTGCCATAGTGTTTGGACTGGCTGGCGCGACCGACTGGCTGGATGGCTACCTGGCGCGCCGTCTCAACCAGACCTCGCCGCTGGGTGCCTTCCTGGATCCCGTTGCGGACAAACTCATGGTTGCGGCAGCGCTGATCTTGCTGGTTGAAGCGGATCCTACACCTGCACTGGCCATCCCCGTAGTGATCATTATTGGCCGTGAGATTGCCATCTCTGCCCTGCGTGAGTGGATGGCTGAAATAGGTGCGCGAGCCACGGTTGCCGTTTCAGCGATTGGAAAGATCAAAACAGTCACCCAGATCGTGGCCATAACCATGCTGATTTACCGGGATGACCTCTTGGGTATTCCCATCTACACCGTTGGTTATGTCTTGCTCTATATGGCTGCAATATTGACCTTTTGGTCAATGGTCGTTTACCTGCGCGCAGCCTGGCCCAGCCTGAACCAGAAACAAAAATAGAAAAAGCCAAAAGGCTGGCGTTTGTTCTTGACTCTGAAAATCAGGCCATTACAATATCGCCCTCTCAAGCGGGAATAGCTCAGTTGGTAGAGCACAACCTTGCCAAGGTTGGGGTCGCGAGTTCGAATCTCGTTTCCCGCTCCAATTTTTAAGAACCCCGAGCAGGCACTCAAAGCAGACGCTTTAGGCGCAGCTTCCCCCCCTGCTGACGCCAGGCACCTACATCCATGCAGGCAATGCCGGGGTTTTTTTCGCCTTTAAAGCGCATCTCTAACTAGATTGCTTTAATGGTGCCCCTCTTGGCTGAGTGGCAGAGTGGTTATGCAGCGGCCTGCAAAGCCGTGGACCTCGGTTCGATTCCGGGCTCAGCCTCCATATATCTCCCTGTAATTCTCCTTTAAAAACAGCGCATTACGCGCTAACCGCTGGCGTTTGCTTGTGCTAGCGTTGCGCTCACGTTTGCTCTGAATTTGCTCCGATTCGCCTTGATTTGCGCCCTCAGGAGTGGCAAGATGAAACGGATAATCACGTATAGGACGTGGACGCGAGCCGGGGAGACGCATGTGGCGACAAAGCGGAAGAGAGGTGACAAATGGGAGTTTGTTGTTCGGCGGAAGGCTCTTCTTGAGCGACCGTATTACCTGACGTTCGATTCGGAGAAAGAGGGTGACGCTTATGTTGGAAAGCTTGAGGCTCTACTAGACCACGGTATTGTCCCTGAAGAGCTTTCAATCAAAAAGCCCAATGCAAAACTTGTCAAAGATTTGATAAAAAACTATTTGGCCACAATTTCAATAAAGGATAATGATCATAAATTATTAGTCCTTATCTCAGCATTAATGGGTGAGAAGCGACTGACAGAGCTAAATTATGATTGGGCTGAGAAATGGGTCCAGGATATGAAGCGAATCCGGGGCCTAAAGCCTGGGACAATTCGACATTATGTTGGTGCAATGGCTCGTTGCATGGATTGGGGAAAGAGGAAGAATCTAGTTCTTGACTCACCACTTCGAGATCTACCACGGGGATATGCAAGCTATACAAATGCGGATGCACTCTATTCTGGAAAAATAGTTGATGGTGTTCGTGATCGACGCTTTGAAGTATGCGAAGAAGAAAAAATCAGGGCTGTGCTAAAGGGTGAAAAGCGAGAAGATCGGCAACGCCCCCATAAACTACCTTACAGAGGGGCACTAGAGTGTGTTTTTGATTTAGCTATCGAAACGGCGATGCGTCTTCGAGAAATGTATACACTGCATTTGAATCAAGTATCACTCGATACGCATACGATATTTTTGGATAAGACAAAAAATGGCTCAAAGAGGCAAGTGCCACTAAGTAGCGTTGCTATTGCAGTTTTAGAAAGATATTTTAGCCAAGTGATAAATGGTGAGAATGGGATGGATCAATTTAAGCATGAAGGTGGTCGACTATTCCCTTGGTGGGATGGAGATTTTGATCCCAAAATATTAAATCAAACTACAAGTAGGCTATCGAAGCAGTACTCAAGGATTTTTGGAACTGCCCACTGTGATGATCTCAGATTTCATGATCTTCGGCATGAAGCAACAAGCAGGTTTTTTGAGCGAACAGAAATGTCTGATCTTGAGATCGCAAAGATAACCGGACATAGTGACTCACGAATTTTGGCTCGATATGCCAATCTAAGAGCCTCTAATCTCGCTCGGAAGCTCTGGTAGAGGAACCGGCTTTCGGTGCCTAGAGAGCTTCACCACTGGTTGTTGTGGTCTTTCTCCAAGCTGAGCTTCTGCCTCGACAAGTGCAAGGCGCTCTCTTTGTTGTTGAATCGTTTGATCATGGAGCCACTCGACCAGTTTCTCTTCAAGAAATACCCAGCTGCACCCAATCTTTGCACCAGGAAGCATTCCTGCTGATGCCATTCTGCTCGCAGTTGAGTAGCTAATCTTTAGGAAATCAGCGGCTTGGTTAAGATCAAAAGTTTGCACAAATGTGTTCTCATTGTATTCGCTCCATTTATGCTTTAAATGATATCTGAGGTCGCATTAAACAAAAGCTCTGAAAGCGGCCAGAAAATGCCCTCTTTTGTGTTTTGAAATATTATTGTCTTGAGAGTACCGAGTTCTGACCGCCATTTTAATGACTGATTAACAAAATTACTCAAGCAGCGGCTCCGCAACATTTCTTGTACTTCTTCCCGCTGCCACAGATACATGGCTCATTTCGGCCGATCT
>JAKISI010000020.1 GCA_021648685.1 Candidatus Polarisedimenticolaceae bacterium | reverse complement strand
AAGGAGCTGTCAGAAACAGTGATAGATTGTGCTATTGAGGTGCATCGTACATTGGGTGCTGGATTGTTAGAAAACACCTATGAGAAATGTTTGGCTTATGAACTAAGCATGAAGGATATACCCTTTATTCTTCAGGCACTCATTCCGATACAGTATAAGGATATTAAGCTTGAATGTGGCTACAGGCTTGATTTTCTGGTGGATGACTGTCTAATTTTAGAACTTAAATCGGTTGAAAAATTACTGAAGATCCATAAGGCACAGATATTGACCTATTTGAAATTAACGCATATCTCTACGGGATTACTGATAAATTTTAATACATCCAGGTTGGTCAATGGAATTAAACGTTATAAACGATAACTCTGTGTTCTCTGTGTTCTCTGTGTCTATGAAAAATAGCTGTATCCCCACTCAATATGGCATAGCCCCATATTATATTATTGCACCGCTGGCAGCGGGTTGGTCTCCACCACGCGCCTGCTGCTAATAGAGCCAAAGCGTAGGTAAAGGGCAGGCACCACAATCATATTAAGCACAGTTGAACTCAACAGTCCCCAGAGAATCACCACTGCCATCGGAGCCTGGATCTCGCTGCCGGGTTGTCCGGCGCTCAGTGCCAGTGGCACCAGCGCAAGACCGGTGGCCAGTGCGGTCATGAGGATCGGGATCAGCCGTTCGATGGCGGCTCGGCGTACCGCTTCGAAGGGGTCGGCTACCTGCTCCTGTTCCGTCAGGTTATGGATATGGGCGATGAGCATGACGCCATTGCGGGTGGCGATACCGAAGAGGGTGATAAAACCAACCAGGGTAGCCACGGAGAGGATGCCATCCGACAGGTACATGCCCACCACGCCTCCCATCAGCGCCAGCGGCAGGTTGAGCATGACCAGAAAGGCATCCCGCGCGGAGTGAAAGGCGACGAATAGCAGCAGGAACATGAAGACCACGACAACCGAACTCAACACCGCCAGGGTACGGGCGGCCTCTTCTGCGCTTTCGAACTGGCCGCCGTATTCGATGTGATAGCCTTTAGGCAGCTCCACCTGCGCGGCTACGGTGGTACGGATCTCATCGACCACCCCACCCAGGTCACGCTCGGCCACATTAACCATCACCACGATCTTGCGCTGCACATTTTCGCGGCTGATGGCGTTGGGGCCGCGATCTTTGTGCACTTCGGCCAGGCTGTGCAGCGGCAGTTGCGCCCCGGAAGGGGTGGTGATCAGGGTGCTGCGCAGTGCCTCGAAGCTCTCCAGCACCTTGCTCTCATAGCGTACTACCAGATCAAAACTGGCATCACCCTCCAACACCCTTGAGACCGACTGGCCGTAGAAGGCGGTTTCAATCGCTTCGGCCACTGCTCCCACGGTGAGTCCGTAGCGGGCAATGGAGTCGCGTTTGAACTTGACGCTGAGGAAGGGGATGTCGGCCTGCTGCTCAGCGGCAACATCAACTGCCCCCGGCACCTGCTCGGCGATCCCTTTGATCTGCTCCGCAATGCGGCGCAGTTGATAGAGATCGTGACCAAATATCTTCACTGCGATATTGGCGCGTGTGCCGGAGAGCATGTGGTCGATGCGATGCGAGATGGGCTGGCCGATGACGATGTTCATCCCCGGCAGAGTGGCGAAATCCTCACGCAGTGCGGCGAGAAACGCCTCTTTGCTGCGATCCCCCATCTTCAGGCTGACCTCCATCTCCGAGGCGTGGATGCCCTGGGCGTGAGGGTCCAGCTCGGCGCGTCCGGTGCGACGGGCAGTGGTGACTACCTCTGGATGGGAGAGCAGAATCTGCTCGACCCGCTGACCCAATAGATTGGATTGCTCCAGCGAGGTTCCCGGCAGGGTGACGGCGCTGACGGTCAGGCTGCCTTCGTTGAAGCTGGGCAGAAAAGAGCGCCCCGCCGAACCTAGTGCCACGGCAGTGGCCAACAGCCCCAGAAAGGAGAGAAATGCGACGGCCCGCCAGCGGCGGATGGTGGCATCCAGCAGCACCGTGTAGCCTTTTTTTAGCCAGATCACCAGCCGGGTTTCGTGGCCGCTGGTGATGATGCGGGAGTTCTTCAGAAACAGGGTGCAGAGCACCGGTGTCACCGTAATCGCCACCAGCAGTGAGGCGGCCAGGGCGACGATATAGGCCAGACCCAGGGGCTGCATCAGGCGGCTCTCCACCCCGCTGAGGAAGAAGAGTGGGAGAAATACCAGCATGATAATGATGGTGGCGAAGAGGATGGAGGCCTGAATCTCACCTGTCGCCTGCCGCACCACTTGCAGGGTCGGGGCCTGTTGTTCCGCCGGCCGCTGCTGGTTTTCACGCATGCGCCGCACAATGTTCTCTACCACGATGATGGCATCATCCACCAGTGCCCCCAGAGCGATGGCCAGCCCCCCCAGGGTCATGGTGTTGATGGTGGCTCCCATCGCCTTGAGCACCAGCACTGCCGCCAGCAGTGAGAGCGGCAGTGCCACCAGCGTGATGGCGGTGGCGCGGCCACTGGCGAGAAAGATGAAGACAATGACAATCACCAGAATTGCGCCGTCGAGCAGTGCCGCCAGCAGGTTGTCGATGGAGACCGAGATAAAATCTGCCTGACGGAAGAGATGGCTCTCGATCTCCATCCCTGCGGGCAGTGAGGCCTGGATATTGGCCAGCACGCCGTCCAGCCGCTCTGTCAGCTCCAGCGTGTTGGCACCGGGCTGCTTCTGGATACCCAACACGATTGCGGACTGCCCATTGTAGGCTGCGGCCCCGCGCATCGGCGCAGGGCCGATCTTCACCTCGGCCAGATGGCGCACCAGCACCGGTTCGCCGCCGCGCATGGCCACCAGGGTGTTGCCGATATCCGCAGGTGAGTGCACCCGCCCCAACCCCTGAATCAGGTACTCCTGACCGCCTTCGGTATAGAACCCGGCAGAGGAGTTCTGGTTGGTGGCGCGTAGCGCGCTGGTGACTTCATCGAGACCAATCCGGTAGGCGGCCAGCCGTTCCGGTTTGATCAATACCTGAAACTGTTTGGTCTCTCCCCCGTTGGGAATCACCTCAGCCACACCGGGTACCGCCAGCAGGCGGCGGCGCAAGGTCCAGTCGGCCGCGGTCTTCAGCTCCATGGCATCGTGGCGATCGGACTTCAGTGCAATAAACATGATCTCGCCCATGACGGATGCCACCGGAGCCAGTATTGGCGCGGGGATATCGGGTGGCAGTCTCCCTCTCACTGCCTGTAACTTTTCTGAAACGATCTGTCGCGCCTGATAGATATCCACACCCCACTCGAACTCCGCATAGACCACGGAGATACCGACCTGGGTGTTGGAGCGCACCCGGCGTACGCCGGAAGCCCCGTTGAGTGCACTTTCGATCGGCAGCGTGACCAGGGTCTCCACCTCCTTGGGTGCCATGCCGTGCGCCTCGGTGACGACCGTGACCGTGGGTGCAGTCAGATCAGGGAAGACATCAACCGGCATACGGCTGGTTTCGTAACTGCCCCAGAATAGCAGCAACAGTGCGCCGACGATGACAAAGAGGCGGTTTTTCAGTGCCCATTGAATGGTAGAGGTGATCATGGTTTTGTAATCCGTAGTGTCGTATTTTTCAAATAGGGTCTCTTAATCCTAGAAAAATCAGTTGACCGCTTTTTCTCGTTCCCACGCAGGAGCGTGGGAACGAGAGGTCGTGCTGCATGAGGCGCTTCAACGGCCTGTTAATGCGCATGGCCGTGGCCGGCTTCCGCAGGTGAGGCGGAGGCAAGGCGAACCAGATAGGCTCCACGGCTGACAACATATTCACCGGCCTCTACTCCGCTCTTGATCTGCACCCGGTCGCCATCACGAATCCCCAACCGGATTAGGCGGCGCTGAAAGGATTCACCGCCCAGCATCACGTAGACCACCTCCTGCCCACCATCGTCGAAGACCGCAGAGGCGGGAATCATCACACCCTGGGCGGTCTGGCCGGTATAGACGCGCACATTGGCAAACATGCCGGTGCGCAGGCGCTGCCCCGGGTTTTTGAACTCGAAAATCAGCGGTGCGGTGCGTGAGACCGGGTCGATAGTGCCACCCAGCGCTACCAGACGACCATCCAGATCGAAGGTGCTGAAACTCTGCTCAAACCCCTCCAGTGTGAACCAGGCCCCACTGGGCTGCTGCAAAGCGCCGATATCGGCCTCGGCGATGCGCGCCTCCAGCCAGAGCCGGTCGATGTTGACGATGTGAAACAGCAGATCCCCTTCATGCAGATACTGACCTGGTGCAACATCCACCCGCGCCAGCAGGCCGTCGATGGGGGCGAGAATCGGGATACCGGAGCCGACGTGTTTGCCACCCATGCTCTGTTTATAGCGGCGCTCGGCAGCATCCAGTTCGGCCTTCGCTACCGTTTCGGCACTTTCGGCTTCATGCAGACGATACCGGGCGATCGCCTTCTCTTTCCAGAGTTTTTCCAGGCGTGACCGTTCGCGTCCGGCCAGTTGATATTCTGAACGTGCCTTGTCGCGGGCGGCTTTCAGGGTGGCCAGATCACCTCCAGCGCCAAAGCGTGGTGCAATGGTGGCCAGCAGCTGGCCACGTTCGACCTGCATGCCGGGGTAGGGGAAGCTCCCTTTGCGTTGCAGGTGTCCGGCGCTGGTGGCGCTTAGATAGACCTCGCCATCGGCCCGGGGGCGCAGTGTGCCGGTAGCCTGAATGCTGGCGCGTAACTCACCCAGTACAGCCTCTGTTAATGCAAAATCGACTTGCCACTGCTGCTCCTTCAGGTAGGAGATGGTATCTTCAGGGGTTTCCTGCGGCTCCATTTCGGCCAGTACCACCGCCTGGGAGGGGTAGACGGTCTGTTGTCCCAGTTCATGAACGGCATCCAGCCCTTCCCCTTGCAGGCGTAGCGTGACCTGGCGTGTTACCGGGTGCCTGGGCTGAACCACCGGGCGAAAGATGCCGGCCGTACCGGGGGCGCTTACACTAAATATCTCATCCGGCGCGCCGCCGCCATGCAGGGTCACGGTGACGCGGCCAGCGGCAACCGGTTTGAAGTTATCAAGCCGGGTGAGATGAGCGGCGAAGGGGGAGGCCTCTCCCACCACAAAGGCCGGGAACTCCACAAACAGCTCCGTGGTTTCAGTAAAATGGGTGATTGCGATGGAGGTGTCGCCCCCGCCATGGTCATCATGGCTATCGTGACCCTGTTCGTCGTCCATTACGATGCCGCTAAAATCGTCCATCTCATCAGCAGTGGCAGTATGGCCGCTTTCATTGTCATGGTTATGACTGTGGTCGTCTGCCACCATGATGCCCTTGAAATAGCTCACAACCTTATCAATAGCTCCATGGAAGGGGTTACTCTCTGTTTCATGAGCATGGCTGTGGTCGCCATTGTGATCACTGCAACCTGCCAGGAATATAAGGACCAACAGTGCGCCCGGTAAAATAATTTTTTTCATTGCATGGTACCTTCTGTCATTTCATCCAGCTCAATACGCACCAGGCGTGCTTCCAGCGCCAGTTGCCGGGCGGTGATCTCCGCCTCCAGAGCGTTGCGATAGGCATCGACCAGTTCCAGTACGCCAATTTCGCTGGCGTGGTATGAACTCTCCGCGATACGCACCAGTTCATAAGAGGCGGCCAGACTCTGCTCTGAAAAGAGCAGTGCGTTGTCGCGTAGCCGAGCGGCTTTGTGCCACAACGCACGGACATTGGCCTGGGTTTTCTGCATCATCAGTTGGTACTCACTCTCTGCCTGCCTGGCCTTGGCACTAGCCTTTTGACGCGCCCCCTGCTTGCGATCAAACAGCGGCAGCGGTATGGATGCACTCAACATCAGGCCAGAGTCGCTGCCGCCTGGGGCGTCAATGCGCTTGTGTCCCAGGCCAACGGTAATCTCCGGGATGCGGCTGCGGGCGACGGCGCGGGCTGTCAGATGTGAACCCTCAGCCTGTCGTTTGTACTGCATTAGCCTGGGGTGTTGTGCCAGGCTCTCCAGCAGGCTGGAGAGGGGTAGTGTTTCTGCCGGGATCAAGCGTCCTTCCACGCTGTCGAATGTCTGGCTCTTCTCCGGATCAATCATCCCCAGCAGTTGCTGCCATGCTGCCCCAAGCTGTGCTGCGCTCTGGCGCTGCCGGGAGAGTATGGTCACCTTCTCCCGGCTGATCCGGCGGCGGTCGTAACCGGAGACATCACCGGCTGCTTCGCGCTTCTCCATGGCCTTCTCCACCGTGGAGAATTTTGCCACCCAATGGGTAAAGATTTGCTGTTGCTGCTGATGGAACAGCACCTGGTAGAAGTGCTGCTGAATCTCAGTGCCACGTTGGATTTGTCGCGCCTCGTTCTCTGCCTGTGTGATCCCCAGCCCCATTCGGGCTGCGTCACGCTTGAGGCGGCGTTGCCCCGAAAGGTCCAGCCGCTGATAGAGCCAGAGGTTGGTCTCCGTCTCACGGCCGGCCTCCTCACGGGAGACCTCAAATTCGGGGTTGACCCAGGTCTGTCTGGTAATCAGATTGCCCTGGGCGGCATCCGCCCGGCTATCGAGCAGCCGAATGAAATCCGGCTGGTTCAGCCCCAGTTGCAGGCTGAGCGGTTCGGTTAACGGTTCAGCAGTGGTCAAGATGGGCAGCGCAAGCGCTATCAGCCCCAGTCCAATAGATGGACGTAATCGCAGGAAATCCATAGCGGGAGTTCTCAAAAAACGGGCTGCCACCCCCCAAAAAGGGCATGGCAAAACAGACCGGCACAGCGGTTAGCTGAGTCGGCAGAGCGTTTCAGGCGGATTAATGGAGTGGTGGTGCCCGCAGAGGCGGAGAGAGGAGGTAGCGTTCAAGGAGGGCAAGCCTGCTCTCCCTGTGACGATGAACCACCTGGCGCAAGGCGCCAGAGAACAGCAGCGTAAAGAGGAGGGCGAACAGCGCCAGCGCAAGGGTGTTGTTAGAGAGCTTTTTCAATACCCCGTTGGGGGTGACATCGACCTCTGAGAGAACCACGTCATGATGCTCATCGTGTGAGCTGTCGTGGGCATAATGGGCCTTGCTTAGATGCGTGTGATCACTGGCTTCGTCGGCCGCATGGGCGTGGCTGAGGTGCTCATTCTGGCTGTGATCCAGACTGTGGAGGTGTAGCGTCGCACCCTGCGAGCAGAGCAGCAGCAGGGAGAGCAACAGGCTCCACAGGAGCAATGTCGGTCTGTTTATGCGGCGAAAAAATCCCATGGGCAGCAGTCTAATCAATTAACCGGCTCAAAGGCAAGTCGCCTGTCACCTCTCTTGGTATAGGTTATAACCATCGCCGAACACTCCAGCCCAACAGCTCAGCCAGTCGCGGCACCCAGCGGCGTTGCCGCCAGCGTATGGCGCAAACGGCTGAGGCCTCTGTTAAATCAGCCTCGAACTGCAACTGTAACTGGCGGCAGAGTTCAGGGTTTCGGCTGACCAGATTCAGTTCATAGTTCTGAAGCAGACTGCGGTAGTCGAGATTGGCAGTACCCAGTGTTGCCCACTTGCCGTCGGCAATGGCAACCTTGGCATGTAGCATCCGGGGCAGGTATTCAAAGATCTTGACCCCGGCATCCAGCAGCCGGGCATAGACTGCATTGGCCGCCCAGCCTGCCAGGCGCACATCACTGGTCTGTGGTACCAGCAGGCGTACCTCAACCCCCCGTTTTACTGCCGCCAGCAGTACCTTTTGGGTGTGGTGATCCGGCACGAAATAGGGTGTTGTCAAACAGACCTGGTGTTTGGCGCTGCCCAGAAAATCGGTATAGATGCAGGCAAGCCGACGGCGGCAGGCGCGGCTCTGGTTGGGAATAAGCACGCTCTCTGCCAGTTCATGGTCGTTGGGCAGCCATTTTTTATCACCGCGCCAGAATGCGTCAAACAGCTCGGCAGCCTGCTGTGCCAGATCGCCTTTAAAGGCGGCATGGGTGTCGCGCCAGCGCGCTGCACCATAGTAGCGTTGTGAGCTTTGGCGGTGGATATTGAATCCGCCCAGAAAGGCCGTTTTGCCGTCGATCACCAGTAGTTTGCGATGGTCACGCCGGTTGTAGCGAAGCGGCTCGCGCCACTGCCAGCGATGGAAGTGGTGCACCTGCACTCCGGACTGCTCAAGCTCAGGCCCCAGTGAGCGGTAGAACTGAAACAGTGAACCCAGCGCATCCACCAGTAGCCGCACCTGCACCCCGGCTCTTGCCCGCTCTGACAGGGCGCGGGCAAAACGGCGGCCGACCTCATCGTCGGCAAAGATATAGGTCTCCATCCACACCTGTTTTTGCGCACTGTCGATGGCTTCGAGCATGGCCTCAAACAGGTGATCTCCCTCGGTGTAGAGCTGAATGGCATCATGCCTTGCCCCTGTCTCTCTCTTTGACAGCGGGTTGCAGGGGCAGAGTCCCTCCCTGTCGTTCATTACTACGCCCACAGCTCCAGTGCAAAGTGGCGCATCACGGCGCTCAGCACATCGCTACGGGCAATGATGCCCTGCAATTTGCCATCAGAGACGATCGGCAGCGCCCCGACCTGCTGCTCGACAAACAGCCGGGCGATATAGCGAACGTCGGTATCCCTGCTGGCGGTCAAGACGGGGGATCTCATCATCTGGCTGACCGGCTCGTCCCTGCTGCGCAGGGTCTGCTGTTGATAGTTTTCTGTGATGCCACTGAGGTGGCGCAGGATATCCCGGTCAGAAACGATGCCAGCCAGCTGGCCGCTGGAGGAGACAATCGGCAGGTGGTGAATCGCTCTTGTCCGGAAGAGTGCCAGCGCCTCATCGGCAGTTGCCTGGGGATTCAGCGTTACCACAGGTGAACTCATGATCTGCTCGGCCAGTAGCGCGGCCTCCGTCTTGGGTAGCTGTTTGACCGATTGGTAAGCCTGGGCACCTGCGTGTGGCTGATCGGGCGTCTCCTGGCCTCTTCTGTGCTGCTCTTCTCCGTCAATGGCCTGTTCGGGGGTAACTGCCTGCATTTTTTCAATGGCAGAGTTTTTGAATATCTCCCCCTGAGGCATTCGCTCATTGCTATTGAGCCCTTGTACGTAAAAGGTCATGACTTATCTCTCCCGCACGGTCTGTTCACAATCAATTATGGATTTTGAGGCCATCTGTCTGCTTGCACTATACCGATGTTTCACGCTTTAGCTCAAAAATGCAAACCTGGTCGAAATCAGCAAAATAGTGGGGGTTGCCTCAGGAGTTTTGCAGGTGCCTCAGATGGCTCCAGAATCTGTATGGGGTACAGCTACCCTTTTTTGCTACGCCAGACGAACACACGGAACCACCGGACAGCCTCCTGGGTTGATGGTATTGCAGCCCTGCGACATTCAGCCGCATTCCCATGGCAGAAGTATCACTCTAGAATCGCTCCGAGTTGGCAGGAACATGGTGCCAAGCATAATTCAATGATGATCTGTGCAGAACAAAGCAAGTGGATGTGGAGAGGGGTAAAGCAGGTCTCTTTGCGTGAGGGGAGAGACTCCTGACCCTTGCATCTTTGATTATGCCACGCCGGTTATTAGCCGCATTGGGTTGAGCTTAGCAGAGGTTTTGTATCTTGCTCCAGTGCCGGCCTTCAGTTACACGGAAAGAAAATCTGTTGATGGTAAAGATGTCTCTTCCGCTCCCCCCCCTTGCATCTAATTTTTTCTGGTTTACCAAGCAAACAGGCAGAGATGATAAATATGCCCATTTATAGAGCAATGCTTAGCGTTCTGTCTGGGATGCTGTTGGCAAGTAGCCTGGCAGCTTCCCAGACCTACTGGTTGTCGGACATAGCACCCACCAGGGAGCAGGCAGAAAAGATGAGGCCATCACATGGTGGCATGGTCATAAGGGGGCAGCAGGGGCATTCCAAAAAGCTCTGGCTGCGAAAGGGGGATAGCATCATTGACTCAACCTATGTTGAGCAAAGTGATCAGCCGCTTGTGCTGGTTGGCCCTGAAGCATCACAAACTGAATTGGCGTTTAGTAATGAGGGATATGCTGACATCACTTTCAAAATGAAACATGAAGGGTATTACAACCTGTTCATGATAGACAAGCGGGTTGAAGATGGTGTGCTGCAGGAGACAGTGCTTAAAAATGAGTCT
The DNA here is from genome assembly GCA_021648685.1 of Candidatus Polarisedimenticolaceae bacterium. Taxonomy (GTDB): domain Bacteria; phylum Pseudomonadota; class Gammaproteobacteria; order Chromatiales; family Chromatiaceae; genus WFXD01. The sequence goes on along the minus strand of JAKISI010000020.1, from coordinate 38,848 downwards.
CTCAGCCATAGCTGCAGAGCTGGGCATGACCATGTTAAAGAGCTGGTGCCCCCGCTTTATTTTGAAGAGGTCTCTTTCGACATCATCAGGGAGCGGCTTCCCAGGGAATCCTTTCATCTACGATTGGGTTCAGGGGATATTATCACTTACAAAGTGATGCTCAATGGCAAACCAGTGAGTGGTGCTGCCGTTACCATGTCAACCCAAAAGGGCTGGGCCAAGACCTTGAAAACAGACTCAGAAGGCAGAGCCTCTTTTGAGATGATACGTGACTATTACCCGCCGTGGCATGAGTTTAACAAACGTAATATGGAGACCTTCCTGATTATTGCTGAATATGAGAGTGATGAAAGTGGCGTTTATCAAGGGGAGCGCTATGACCAAGTTCATTATAAGGCAACTTCCGCAGGCAATTACTATCCCTCCACCCGGGACTATAAGTCATATGTTTATGGCCTCCTGATTGGGTTGTTTGGGCTGACGGTATCAATATTCTTTATCTATTTTCATAGAAAAAGAGCAGCCAAACTATATCAGGAGAAGCGTTTTGCGTAACAAGATCAGAAACTTTTTAAACAATGGCGATCTAAGACGATTTCGGTTCTGGCTCCAGCTATCCCTGTTTATCCTCTTCATCTATGGAGGCTATGCAGCTATAAATATGGGAGACAGTCTGCCGACCTTCTCTTGCACATATGTTGATGGCAAACCAGGCACCTGTTTTCTGGTGCCGTTGCAACACCGGATGGTAACAACGCCTGAAAATCTTTTTAGTTATGCAGGTATGGCGATACTCACCGGACTCTTCTACTTTACCCTCTGGTTTTTGGTATTCAACAAAGCCTGGTGTGGTTATGCCTGCCCTTTGGGTGCTATTCAGGATTGGATTACAGCACTGAGAAAAAAATTGGGCATGCAGTATGTCACCTATAGCTGGGAGCAGTTTAAGGCGCTCAAAAAAATCAAGTATATTCTACTGCTGCTGCTGATTTTTATTCCGATGGGGATTGGTTCCGGGATATTTTCCCGTGATATGGGGGTTCCGTTTTGTATGATCTGTCCTGCACGGACAATTCTGCCTGTTTTTTCTGGTGATTTTTCCCAACTAACCATTGATTTCTCCTCCAAGACAAAAATGATTATGACCTCTCTGGGGATGTTGATAACCGGTATTTTCCTGGTGGGTGCCTTCGTCAAGAAACGGTTTTTTTGCTTCTTTTGCCCCATGAGCGCACTCCATTATTTGCTCTCAAAACCGGCGCTGCTCAAATTGAAAAAGGACGGTTCAAAGTGTACAAAATGTGGTGACTGTTACAGTGTTTGTGACATGCAGATAAAAGAGATTGCTGATGATGTTGAGAGTCGGAACATCCTCCAGGATGACTGTATTATGTGTTTTAAGTGTGTAGCGGCCTGCCCGGAAGAGGGGGCACTTGAAGTGGATTTTATGGGGCAGCCTGTTTTTGAGGCCACGGTGCAGGGGTACATCAAGCGCATGGAAAAGGCGAATAAAAATGGATAATGAACTTCAGTCAGACAAGAAGAGCGTGCCTTTTAACCGCACCCATCAGGCGATTGAAGCAGAAAGAATGTTGCGCCGTATCAAGGATGACTTTTCTGATAATCCGGATGCAATGGATTACTTCTATGACCTCTATGAACAGGTCTATTGCAAAGGTGAATCACTGCATAAGGCAGAGAAGGTGGTTGGCACCATGTGTGTGCAGGTGCCAGAGGAGTTGATCTATGCCGCTGGCGGTGTGCCGGTACGGCTGTGCAACGGTTTTTATACGGATGATCAGGTGGGTGCTGAATTCATGCCTGCAAAATCCTGCTCCCTGGTAAAGGCCACGCTGGGGATGCTCGACAAGCGATCCACGCTGCCTTTTGTAGATCAGGTAGAGAATATTATTCTTCCAGCAACCTGCGATCAAAAGAGAAAGGCCGGCGCCATGATCAGTGAGATGGGTTATAAGGTGTATGACATGGAGGTGCCTCCTGTCAAAGAGAGTGAGGAGGCTCGTCTCTACTGGCGGCGGTCTGTGCATAACTTTGCTGTATCACTGAAAGAAATTACAGGTAAAAAAATCACCAAGGCAAGCCTTAAAGAGGCTTTGGCAAAAGTGGCTGCTGCACAAAAAGCCTATAGAACACTGCATATTTTAAGAAAAAATGCCCCGTCAATATTTTTAGGCAAGGATGCCTTCATGGTAACCAATGCCTATTTTTTCGACAAAATAGAAAACTGGACGGCGGCAGTAAACAGATTGAATGCAGAGCTTGAGCAGCGTAAAGAGAAGAAGGTCACCGCTGCCCAGCGCCGTGCGCCTCGCATCCTTTTTACCGGCTCTCCAGCGATCTTTCCAAACTTGAAGCTGCCTGTGCTGATTGAAGAGTCAGGCGGTGTGATCGTGGCGGATGAGACCTGCTCATCCAACCGCATGCTCTATGACATGGTGGCAGTGGATGAATATAACACTGAAAATATGGTTGCCAGCATTGCAGATAACTATCTCAAGCCCTGCACCTGTCCAATCTTTACCAGGAATGATGATCGAAAACGCAAACTGCTCAATATGGCCAGGGATTTTGCGGTAGATGGTGTGGTCTATCAATCCTTCTCAGGCTGCCAGGTCTACCAGATGGAACACAGCAGTATTGCCAAAGCGCTTCAGGATGAGGGCGTCCCCATGCTGTTTGTAGAGTCCGATTACAGCCCGGATGATATGGGTCAGCTCTCTACCCGAATAGAGGCATTCATTGAGTCACTCAAAGCCAAGCGGAGAAGAAAGCGATGAACTGTTTTGCAGGTATTGATATTGGATCTACAGCAATCAAGATTGCATTGATCGATGAAGATAAAAACGTTATTGCTTCCAGGGTGACCTCTACCGGGAGCCACTTCCGAAAAAACTCTGTGGATGCCCTGCATGGGCTTCTTGCTGAGAATGGGTTGGGTATTGATGACCTGGCCTACATGATTTCAACTGGCTATGGCAGAAAGCTTTTAAAAGAGGCGGATGAGTCCGTCAGCGAAATTACGGCCAATGCCATTGGCGCACTGGAGGCCGGGCGTAAATATGGCGAGATCAGAACCATCATCAATATTGGCGGACAGGATACGAAGGCGATACAGATAGATAGCTCCGGTACGGTTACAAACTTTGCAATGAATGACAAGTGTGCCGCAGGCACCGGCAAGTTCCTGGATGTAACGGCGAGGAATCTGGAGATTGAGCTGGAGGAGTTGGGTGATTATCACTTCAACCTTAAAACTGCCCCACTGCCGATCAACAGCACCTGTGTTGTATTTGCAGAATCAGAGATCATCGGCTTGCTGGCTGACGGGCATGGTAAAGAGGAGATTGTTGCCGGTATTCACTACTCCATAGCAAAGCGGACAATCCGTCTGGCCAAGCGTATAGGTTTGGATGGGCTGGTCTATTTTGATGGGGGGCCTGCGCTGAATAAGGGGCTGGTAGCAAGCATGGAGGATGAGCTTGGAAAGAAGCTGGTGATACCGGAGTTCCCGCAGCTCACGACGGCATTGGGGGCTTCTGTGCTGGCCTGTGAAGCCTATCTGGATGAGATGGAGATGGCTTGATCAGCAGGTCTGCACTGTGATTGAAATCAACCCCTCAACAATGACCTTCTCCCTGGCGGTGGGCATGGGGCTGGTGTTTGGTCTGGGGCCTTGCAATATTTCGTGCCTGCCTTATCTGGGGCCGGTTTTTCTGGCGCGTGACGGAGGGGTTCGTCGCTCCTGGCGCATCATTGTCCCGTTTTCCATGGGGCGATTGAGCGGCTATACGCTGCTGGGTCTGTTTGCCGGCCTCTCCGGGCAAATAATAGATAGCAGGCTGGATACCCCCTGGGTGCCGATGATCCTGGGCGGGGCTACCATACTGGTTGGTCTGTCGCTGTTCTTCTCCAGTAAACCGATGAGCGGCTGCTCCTCCCCATCGCCCATAAGCAGATGGTTTGGCAAGTTCCACCCCAGGCTCAACATTAAAAGATTCCTGCCTGACGGACTCTTTTTCATGGGTTTTGGCATGGCGCTGAATCCCTGCGCACCTCTGGGGAAGGTGATGCTGGCAGCGTCGGCGACCACCAGTGCGGTAGCCGGATCTTCCCTGGGTTTTGGCTTTGGGCTGGGCGCAATACTTGTCCCCGCTGTGGTCTTTGGTGTCGGGATGGCTTACGTTGGCGACCGGCTCAGAGAGCAGATGGCCGAATGGCGCACCACCCTGGAAAAAACCAGTGCAATCCTGCTGATCTTTATGGGGGCGGGAGTGTTTATTTTTTGATGGGAAGCAGGTCGGCCAGGATGCCATAGATCACAGGCACCAGTAGCAGCACCAGCAGCGTCCCAGCGGCCAGGCCAAAAACAATGGTGATGGCCATAGGCAACAGGAATTGAGCCTGGATAGAGGTCTCAAACATCAAGGGGGTAAGGCCGCCAATGGTGGTCAGTGAGGTGAGCAGTACGGCTCTTAACCGGTCGCGTGCCGCACCTGTTGCTGCCTCTCGCATGCTCTCTCCCGCAGCCATTCGTTCATCGGCACGGGAGACCAGAATGATGGCGTCGTTGATGATGATCCCTGACAGGCCAAGCAGCCCTACCAGGCTGAGCATGGTCAGGCTCTGCCCCATAACCAGGTGCCCCAATACCATTCCGATTATGCCGAAAGGGATAATGAGCATGACAATCAGTGGGCGTGAATAGCCGCCAAAGACCCATGCCAGAATAATGTAGATCAATGCCAGTGCGATCAGCCAGCCGCGCTGAAGGTCAGAAAAACCGGCCTGTTGCTCTGCCAGACCACCAGCCATCTTCAGTGTCACCCCGTGACGCTGCACAATGCTCTCCAGCCCGATCTTTTCCAACTTACGTTGCATTTCAACCAGTGTCAGCACCTTGCTGTCCAGATCTGCACCGACGGTAATATCGGTCTTTCCATCACGTCGCATAATCATCGAGAATGCCGATTTCTCTTCCAGCTCTGCGATGTCATGCAGAGGCAGATAGGCTCCGCCTGGTGCAGCAATACGCATTTCTCGCAGCGCCTGCATGCCAAGTGAGCCGCCTTCCCGCCGAATGCGCACAACGACCTCTTCGGAGTTACGCGCAAACCGGCGTACAATCTGCCCCTCCAGTGCCTGCTGTACCTGGCGGGTTACATCATCAATGGCAAAGCCCAGCACCCTCCCGCGCTGGGTGAGGCGAATGGCCACATCACGCTTTCCCCACGGGAGGTTGTCGTTGACAGAGTGTACGCCAGGTATGGCTGAGAGCAGATCCTGAACCTCCAGAGCTGCGCTTTTCAGGCTATAGGCATCATCTCCCTGCAGATGGATCTCCAGATCCTGCGGTGCGCCTCCGTGGCGACGAACGCCCACAGAGAAGCGTTCCAGCCCCGCAATAGGCGGCACCATCTGCTTCCACTGCGCCATGATCTCACGGGTGCGGACAGATCGCTCTTCTGAAGGTGCCAGCTGGACATCCAGCTGAGCCAGGTGGTCACCCGAAGCGTAGCCCAGCATCCCCAGCCAGGCAAAGGTGGTATGAAGCAGCGTCTGCTCCTCCCCCAGCTTCTGTTCGGCGCGGTAGAGGCTCTCTTCGATCAGCTCCAATGCCTTCAGTGTCTCTTCACGCGAGGTGCCAGCCTGCATGGTAATGCCGGCAGAGATATATTCAGCCTCTGGCGAAGGGAAGAAGTTGAAGCGCAGCTTTCCACTCATCACCATGGCGGTTGCAATCAACAGCAGTGATATAACTGCGGCCAGTGTGGCGTAGCGCCAGGCAATGACAAACTCGACCACTGGGCCAAATATGTGATCCCTGAAATTGGCAAATCCCTGGTCAAAAAAGTGGCGGAAACGGCTGGGTTTTTTGTGATGCAAGAGGGCATGGCGCAGATGCGCTGGCAGGATAAAGAAGCACTCGATAAGGCTTGCAGCAAGCGCGGCGGTGACCACCAGCGGCAGAGCCTGCAACATATCGCCAACACGACCCGACATAAAGAAGGTGGGCAGAAAGGCGACAATGGTGGTAAGCGTGGCCGCCAGCACCGGCCCTGACATGCGCAAAGCACCCTGTTCTACTGCCTCTCCCACAGGCAGCCCCCCTTTGTGCAGCGTTGCAGTGTGTTCACCAACAACGATGGCATCGTCCACGATGATGCCAAGCGCCAGCATCAGTGCAAACAGGGAGAACATGTTGATGCTCTGCCCCGTCATCCACATGACGGCAAAGGTCGCCATCAGTGCCACGGGTATCCCAAAGGCGACCCAGAAGGCGATGCGGGCGCTGAGAAAAATAAAGAGAACCACCACGACAATGACCAGCCCTTGCAGGCCGTTCTTGAGCAGCAGGTTTATGCGTTCCTGCAGGTAGTCGGCGCGTACATCAAACAGCTCAACCCGGAGATCCGGTGGCAAGCTCTTGCTGATGCTTTCGATATAGCGGTGCAGGATGCGATGGGTCTCCAGGGTATCCGCAGAGGGCGTCCGCTGGATCTCCAGCCGGATAGCCGGCTCCCCCCGATGAAGGCCACGGAGTTGATCCGGGTTAAAGGTATCCTCCACCTGCGCCACATGATGAAGTGCCAGATGTTCGCCGCGCTGGCCTGTGCGCAGGACAATCTCACTGATCTCATCGGCGGTGTCAGCACGTCCGGCCCCGTGGACAGTACGATCCAATCCACCACGCAGATTGCCGGCCGGCCGATCCTGGGACTCTCGCTTGATGGCTGTCGCAATATCATCCATGGTCAGATGATGGCGGGCCAGCCTGCGTTCCGGAACAGTGATGCGGATCTCTTCATCGCGTGTCCCGGTCATCATCACCCGGTCGATACCTGCATCCAGCAAGCCGTCGCGTATCTGCACCGCATGGCCTTTCAGCTCACGCTCGGAAAACGGCCCGGTGACCAGGATTTTGGCTACACGCTCAAAACCCCGTACTGCGTGAACCTCAGGCCGTTCTGCCGCCTCTGGCAGGGTGGTAACGCTGTCAACGGCCTTTTGTACCTCTGCCGTCAGCTGATCCACATCCATGCCGCGCCGAAACTGAACCGCCATATAGGCGCTCCCTTCACGCGCCTGCCCCATGAAGTGGTCCACACCATCCAGATAGCGCAAGGCAGGTTCAAGATTACGGATAACCGCCTTGTCCATGTCCGAAGCGCTCGCCCCGGGCCAGGCAACACGTACTGAAACACGCGGGTTTTCCTGTGTTGGCAATAGCTGTGTATTCAGCATGTCCAGGGCGATATAGCCGGTGATCAGCAGGATGGCCATCAGCAGATTGGCTGCCGTGCGATGCTGGGCAAAAAAGCGGATGGGAGCCGAAAGGGCTGTAAAACGGGGTGGCTCTCCCATGCTGTTCATTGCGCTATTACCTTTACCTGCATGCCGGGCCGGGCGTTCGGCAGGTGGTTGGCAAGGACCTGTTCACCTTCATAGAGGCCGCTGGAGATCAACACCTCGCCATTTTCCCAGGTCAGTGGCTCTACCTGACGGGAAACCAGTCGGCTATCTTCAATGAGAAAGAGATGATTCTGATCATATATGGCGCTTTCCGGCACCCGGGCCACCTGGCTGATGCTGTGGCCGGAGAGCGTTACATCAACAAAGGAGCCAATGGGTAGCTGATCCTTCAGCAGACCCTCTTCGTCCAATTCAGCATAGAGAGTGATAGCGCCGCTCTCTTCGGTAATTTCTGCGGCCACCCGCTTTACCTCACCATCGAAGGTCAGCAGGGTGCGGCCAGAGCGCCAGCTGATAGCTACAGGCAGGCCGGAAATGGCTCTCCCCGAGGCCAGCAGGTCGCCATATTGATCCTCTGACAGGGTAAAACGCACCTCGACATCTCCACTGGAGACCAGCGTTGCCAGCTTGCTGGATGAGGTGACATATTGGCCGGTTTCGGCGCTGACTGAGAGCACACGACCATCAAAGGGCGCAATGAATCGGCTATCCTCCAGTGCTCGCCTTGCTCTCTGTAGCCCCCATTGCTGACGCTTTTCTGCGGCTTCTTGCTGCTGCAACCGAGCCTTGCTGATCTCGATATTGCTCTGCCGCTGCTGTAGTGCAGATTCCCGCTGGGAGACCACTACAGCGGCGTCATCCAGCATCTTTTGTGATACGGTTCCGCCCTTGAAGAGCTTCTGCATGCGTTTAAGCTCATTCTGTGCTGGCTCAAGCTGGCGGCGCGCCTGCTTCAGGCCATGCTCCTCCAGAGTGATCTGGCCACCTATCTCCTTCTGCCTGGCCTGTATCTCTGAAAGCGTTGCCTGTGCCTCCTCCAATGCGGCCCGATAGGGAAACTCATCGACGGCGGCCAGCAGATCCCCTCGCTTAATCTTCGCCCCTTCGCGCAGCTTTGGACTGACATGAACAAGCCGTCCCGAGACCGGCAGGTGTACTGCTACCCGGTGGCCGGTAATGACCTCTCCATAGAGGTTCCATTGTGGCTGGTATACAGCCAGGCGGATAGTACGGGCCTTTACCGCTGGCTGTTTATTGTGTCCCTCAGCCTTTGGTGGGCCAGAGCGGCCATACTGTGGTCCTGCCGGCCCCTTCTGTTTTGAAGAGGTTGTGATGGATACAGCGCTGCTGCCGTGAGCATTTTCTGCACTCCCACTCCAGCTCATGACTCTCTGATACCCGACTATGCCAAGAAGAAGAAACAGTACCGGCAGAGCTGCCATAACGTATCTTCGCACATGTGGGCGCTTGCACTCGCCATGGGCTTTTTTGTGCTCTTTTTCTGCTGAAGCTGGATGCTGCATAATGGTCAGTTACTGTTGTATGATCCTGGAAAAAACCAGTTGAACAGCCAGTCCAGTGGTTCTGGGTGCCCGCCTGACTATGCACTTAGACTTGCCTCAAAACGGTCAACTGATGTTTCCAGGATGATGCGCTGGTCAGGAGATAACTTGCCGCAGACCAAAAAAGGGCGGACACATTTTCTGTGCCCACCCATTGCTGACTCAAGAGATTGAGTTATCTGATTTTAATCATAAGAAGCTGTACCTGAAACCGACATTAACGGAGAGAGGCTCACCAGGTGTGTAGCTTCTGCCACTGCGGCTACTATAGGAGACGCGCTCTGCATATTTTTCATCCGTCAGATTACGCACCTGTCCCCAGAGTGACCAGGCTCCCGTGTCATAGTTAACCTTGAGATGAAACAGCTCAGGCCGGCGGTATTTCCCTTCTGGGTCATCATTGGCAGTACTCGTGTCGTAGCGAGAGATGGAATCCATCTCCAGCTCAATATCAAGCAGGGCAATGGGAGTGAAGGTTACCCTTGCGTTGATGTGGTGCAGTGGCGATGAGCTGACCGTATTGCCGCTGTAGTCAGTGCCGCCATCAACAAAATCGGTGTATTCGTGGTCTGCATAGGTGTAGGCGGCATCGAATCGCAGATTGTCCATCGGTGTGAAGTGGAATGCAGCCTCCAGCCCCTCTCCTCTTACCTCACCGGCATTGACATAGACCCGATCAGCACCGCCTCTGTCTACTCCAACCACCATATCTTTAATCTTGGTGTAATAGAGGCTCATGTCATAGCCGAATGCCCCATCACTGGTGGCACCGCGCAGACCGATAGAGTAGTTATCTGCGGTTTCTGGATCGAGATCAGGATCAGAATTATAGCCACTCCATCTTCCACTGCGAAAAACAGCCGTACTGGTGAAGAGCCTTGATCGGCTCGGTACCATGAACCCTTCTCCATAGCTGAACCATAAACTATTGTTCTCATCAAGCGTAAAGCTGACTCCGGCCTTTGTACTTACGTTTGAATAATCCGACTCTATTGTGCCCAGGGTGCCAAGCTGATCTTTACCCGTATATTCGATGTTGTCGTAGCGCGCACCGAGCGTTACTTCAGCCCAATCGGCAGGCGAGAACTGAATCTGTGTAAAGGGGGATACGACTTCAGCCAACAGATCCCAGTCCTTTTCCACGGCACCCGGAGCGGTGCTGACATCGGATATCCATGCCTTGCTTGTTTCTGTGACATCACTGTGTTGCAGATCAGCGCCAACGATCAGTTTTGACATCATGGGATCAAACTTCCAATGTGACTCAAGCAGCAGGTTGTGATCCATGTATTCATCATCGACATAACCGCTTTTGTAGGAGAGTGCAGTTGGCCCATCAGTGTCGGTTTTGCGTGCTGAGTAGGATATTTTAGTACTTACCTTGTCACTGAATTGGTGCTCATAGATCCCGGATAATGTAGTGAACTGAGTATCTTCATAGGCATCATAGACATCGGCCTGTCTCCAATCCGCATCATATTCTGCTTCCGATATTGAACCGGGTTGCTGAATGCGTTTATCCTGATATTCACCCCGTATGGTCAGCCTGGTTCCCGGGGAAAATGTCCAGACACCTTTGGCGCTAAAGGCCTTCTCCTCTCTTTTGGTGCGCTCACGCCAGCCATCAACTGTCAGGCCATTGACATCAATCTTGTAGCCAAAGTTACCCTGCGTATCGCCAATGGAAACCCCTGTCCTGTAACGCTCCCATGAGCCGGCTTCGGCCCAGACATTGATCTCTCTCTCGGGCGGTGGCTCTTTGGTGATAATATTGATTACGCCACCAATGGCATGGCTGCCATAGAGTGCAGATGCCGGCCCCTTGATAATCTCTACCCGTTCGATATCCCATGAGTTGACCTCATTGAGTGACCCATTGAAGCCTTTGCCAAAGGGGCGCATCATCACCCCGTCACGCAGGTTGACGGTGTAGTTTTTGCCGCCGAACGCCCACCTGAGATTTCGGCTCATGCTGTTGCCAGGGATGCGTGACAACAGCTCTTTGTTTGCATCGATAAACTTTACTCTATCAATCTCATCCTGACCGATTACGGAGATGGCGTTTGGTGTGTTCAACAACAGCTCCTCTGAACGTGAGCCAGAGACGATAATGGTATCGAGGGAGCTGATAGTCTCTTCAGCAACAGCAAGCCCGTTGCTGCCAACAGATACCAGGGTGGCACTCAGGATGGCACAGGGCGTTATCCGGTGGTTACTTTTTTTAATCATGATTATCCAGCCTTTAAACAACATACAGGGCACGCGCTAACTTTTGCATTGGTAAAGCTGCAATCGTTGGGCGTTATAGAACTAGGGATGTGGTGCAAGGCAGTTAAAGCAATCTACCAACCGTGCCCTGCCACCAAACCGGGAGAGATAGTACTTAGTGCGCAGGCGGTTGAAAATGTGGCCTATTGACGCATGGCATTTTGTCGCAGATATAGCTGTAGCTATATTCAGCTGCCTATCTTGTAATCAACAGGGAGGTGGCGTGGCAGTGGCAGGGTTATGTTTGATCCAGAAAGCTATGGTTATGGCTAAGTGTTGCGGCGGCTTTTTTTGTTGCACGGACTGTCTCTTGCTCAGGTGTCGTTCTCGCCATTTTGCTGGGAGCTGTTTTCTGTTTTTTTGTGTCCTGGGAATGGCCCATGTTCCGGCAAGTCGGTTTTTTTGTTTATCCGGCGGCTGTAGAGAGTGGCTAACGGCTTGGCGCTGATACCGTGCAGCAGGATGCTGAGCAAAACGGTTAATACAGCCACGACCTCTATGGTGTTCAGACCAGGGACTGCGTGCTCATCCTCATGTTCAATCAGGATCAGAAGATAGAGGATCGACGCCACACCGCGGGGGCCGAGCCAGCCCAGTATCAATATCGTATCCCACCGGAATTTCATCCCTTTGAGCGCCAGAGCCACGGGCACCATGCGGATCAATGTCAGGCTGAGCAGCGCATAGGCAATAGTAGGCAGATCAACCGCAGCAAGTGCTGGAGCTGCCATTGAAACGCCGAACAGGAAGAAGATTGCCAGGGTGAAAAGCTGGCCTTCGGTCTCGACAAACGAAACAATACATCTGGGCATTCGTCGTGAGATATTGCCAACCGTAAGGCCTGCGAAAAATGCTGCTATAAAGCCGTTGCCACCAATTACCTCAGCAGCAGCATAGGTTAGCAGTGCGAGCGCAAATACCGAGATCCGCTCGAAATCGCCGCTCATCCACCCTCTGCTTCCAAACCAGTCAAATGCCCGTGAACCGAGGAAGGCGATGGAGATACCGGCCACTGCGCCGAGCACAACCTGTTTGACGATAAGGTAGATGGATGTACCAAGGTCCCCGCTTGCGCCATCCGTTGCAAGCACCAGAAACATGAGCAGCACAGGCAGCGCAATGCCATCATTCAGGCCGCTCTCCACATTGAGCGCCTGCCGTATGCGCAGAGGAATGGATTTGATGGTAAGAATTGCCTGCCCCAGAGAGGCATCGGTTGGGGCGAGAACCACGGCCAGCAGTGCGGCCTCCCAAATGCCAAGCCCTAGGGGCAGGAGCATGGCAATGATGGTGCCGATGATAATGGTCAGGGGGAGCCCCAGCGTCAACAGGCGCAGAGGCAGCGCGCCATCATGCCGCAGACGTGCGGCACAGATTCTGGAGGCATCGGAAAAGAGCACCAGAATGAGGGTGATCTCTGCGATCACCGTCACCAGGTGAGAGCGCAAATGCGGTGTGAACATGCCCAGGCTGACATCACTCAGCAGCAGGCCGAGTCCGGTGAAGGCCATGGGTGCGGTGATCCAGCTGTCAATGATCCGCCGTGATAAGAGGCAAAACAGAAAGGTAAACAGCGCAATGGCAGAGAGTGGTATTGACTCCAATTCGGTTTACTCCATATTGCTATCTGTTTTAGAAGAGAAACCTGTGAGCAACCTGAAGTTGCTGGGCAAGATAATACGCTCAAAGGGCATGAAGATCACCCATTTTGAATTCGCCCTGGATGGCGGTAAATTTGGATTGTAATAGAGAGTTTGAGATGATCTGTTCAGCTCTTCCCCTAATCAGGAGTCCTCTTGCGGGCGCATTGGAAAAAGTACAGGCTGAAATTCAGACATCCGGCAGGCACCTCTCGTGGCACCCTGTACCACCGTGATCTCTGGTTTCTGTTTCTGACCCGTAATGGCGTGACCGGAATAGGCGAATGTGCGCCGCTACCAGGGCTTGGTCTTGATAATATCGATGAGATTGAAACCAGGCTGGAGCAGCTCTGCGCCCGCCCGGATTGGCATATCAACAACTTGAGATCACTGGTGTATTTTCCCAGCCTTCGGTTTGCGCTGGAGATGGCGCAGCTTGATCTTGAGCATGGCGGGAGAGGCCGATATTTTCCTGCAAGGGATAAAACAGCACTGGATATCAATGGATTGATCTGGATGGGTGACGCTGATTTTATGCGTGCACAGATCGATGAAAAGCTGAGTGCTGGCTGGCGCTGTATCAAGATTAAAATCGGCGGACTGGATTTCGCCAGAGAGCTGGAGATGCTGCAACAGATCCGGCAGCGGCATGGCCCTGATGAGCTGGAGCTGCGACTGGATGCAAACGGTGCTTTTACCCGCAACAATGTCAGACAACGGTTGCAACAGCTGGCGGAGTTCCGCCCCCACTCCATTGAACAGCCCGTAGCGGCTGGCCAATGGGATGTAATGGCGGAGATATGTCGAGACCCGCCGATCCCGATTGCGCTGGATGAAGAGCTGCTGCCGCTGGTTTCATTCAAAAAGCAGGTCGAAATGCTCGATTGGGTGATGCCACAGTATCTTGTCCTCAAACCTGGACTGCTCGGTGGTTTTGCCGCCAGCAGACGCTGGATCGAGCTTGCCGAAGAGCGCGGTATCGGTTGCTGGGTTACCTCTGCCCTCGAATCCAATGTGGGTCTGGATGCAATCTATCAATGGACACAAAGCCTCTCCCTCAAGGGTTTTCAGGGTTTGGGCACCGGCCAGCTGTTCAACAACAACCTGCCATCACCGTTGAGCATGCGGATCAAAAATGGGCAACTAAGCCGCCACTCCAGCCCAATCTGGGATGAGATACACCGCTGCATGGTTGAGTGGCTGCACCCTTCACCAACGATCGGCTTGCAGACATCCGGCTCCACCGGCGCACCCCGCAAGGTCATCATGAAAAAAAGCTGGATGAAAAGTTCCGCCCGCCTGACTGCCGGGGCGTTTGCCCTTAAACGGGGAGAGCGTGCACTGCTGTGCCTGTCGCCGCAGTTTATAGCGGGCAGGATGATGCTGGTGCGTGCCATGCATCTGGGGCTGGATCTGGAGGTGGTCGAGCCATCATCCGACCCGCTGGCAGAGATTTGTGGAGAGATCGATTTTGCCGCCATGACACCCCGGCAACTGTCATGCAGTATCGCCCGGGGACGCCTGGAAAAGGTAAAAACCCTCCTTGTGGGTGGGGCGCAGGTCAGCCCCGTGCTGGCCAAACAGGTTCAGATGCTGAAAACCCGTGTCTTTGAGAGCTGGGGGATGACTGAAACGGTCTCGCATGTCGCCATCCGCCCCTTAAACGGTGCCTGCAAATCAGACTGTTTCAGCGCCCTGCCTGGTATCCGTTTCTCGCAGGATGAGCGTGGTTGCCTGGTCGTTCAGGCCAATCATCTTGGTGGTGAGGCCATTGTCACCAACGATATTGTGGAGCTGTTGAGCCATCAGCGCTTCCGCTGGCTGGGCCGCTATGACAATGTCATCAACAGCGGTGGCGTAAAGATCTTTCCTGAACGTATCGAACAAAAATTGGCGACCTGTCTCGCTGCGCGGCAATTCTATATCACAGCCACTGCCGATGAGCTGCTGGGGCAGAAGGTGGTGCTGTTGATTGAAGGCGAACCCTTCCCGCTCCCTCAGGGGATATGGAGCTCTCTGGCAAAATATGAAAAACCGCGAGAGGTCAGATTCCTCAGTAAATTCAGTCGCACAGAGAGCGGCAAGATTATCAGAGGCGGGATTGAGTAGAGCCTCTGTTTGCTTTACGCTGGAGGCTGTCCAAGAGTTCTGTCACAGTTTTTTCCACTATTACTCACCGAGGAACCAGATGAAAAGCAAGATTAAACGGATCGGCATGCTCCTTCTTTTCGGATTTTACGCCGCTGGCACCGTTGCCGATGAGGCACGCCACAGCCATCAGCAAAAACCCAAAGCCATACCCCAGGAGATCAAGACATTGATCACCCAGGAGATGCAGGCGTTGCAACAAGGTATGCGTGAACTCATCCCTGCCATTGTCTCCGGTGACTGGAGCCGGCTGGAGGGTATTGGAAGGCAGATGAGGGACAGCTACATCATAAAACAGAAGCTGACAAAAGCGCAGAAAAAGGTGCTCCAGGCAACCCTTCCGGAGAGTTTCAAGAAGATGGATCAGGTTTTCCACAGCTCCGCAGGCATGCTATCCGATGCCGCCAAGAAGCGTGATATGGAGCAGGTGGTTTTTTACTATTCCAAAATGACCGAGAGCTGTGTGAATTGCCATTCACAACATGCAACGCAGCGTTTTCCCGCACTGGCTGATACGCCACAAGTGACACACACCTTCATGTCAGAATGCAACACAATGAGGCGGTTGGCAGTGGCACTGGCAGGCGGTGATACCTCCAGTCTGTGCGGTGATGGGGAAGAGTTAGAAGAAGAGGTATACTGATTCAGCGCCTTGGCCGCCCTTGTTTCACTGGTTTTCTGCGGGTTTCCTGCCGGTATGGATGCAGGCAATCCCAAAAGAGAGGTTTTTGTAGCGCACATCCAGCAGACCTGCCTGTTCCAGCAGCGCCTTCATCGCCTGCTGGTCAGGAAATTTGCGAATGGATTCGACCAGGTATTGATAGGCGGCGGGTTGCCGGGCGACCCAGCCGCCCAGCCGCGGGATGACCCGGAATGAGTGCCAGTCATAAAAGGGTTTCAGCCACCACTTGGGGGTGGAGAATTCCAGAATCAGGCAGCGTCCACCGGGTTTCAGAACCCGCACCATCTCCGCCAGGGCAGGTTCCATCGCTGTCACATTGCGAATCCCGAAGGCGATCGTCAGTGTATCTACAGATGCGTCAGAAAAGGGCATCTTCTCGGCAGGTGCGGCAATGCAGGGGAGGTGGTGGCGCTGTCGGCCAATGCGCATCATTGCAATACTGGGATCAACGACGTAGACGCAGTTATCCGGCCGGGCAAGGCGGATTGCAATATCACCAGTGCCACCCGCAAGATCAATAATTGTCTGCCCCGTCCCGGCGTTCGCCATCTGTGCCAGATGCCGCTTCCAGAGGCGGTGAATGCCAAAGCTCATCACATCGTTCATCAGGTCGTAGCGCGGTGCCACTTTGTTGAACACATCGCGGATGCGCCGCTCGCGCTCCTGGCTCTCTACCTGCTGGTTGCCAAAACTTTGATCAATGCGGTTTTTGGTCATGGAGGGCTCCGGACAGATGCAGTTTAAGGAAATTTCGAAAATCGATCAAAATCCGGGGGGCGTTTTTCAATAAATGCATCCCGCCCCTCCTTGGCCTCCTCTGTCAGGTAGTAGAGCAGGGTGGCATTGCCAGCAAGCTCCTGGATACCGGCCTGACCGTCGAGTTCGGCATTGAATGATGACTTCAACATGCGTATGGCCAGTGGAGAGTGCTGCATGATTTTGCCGGCCCACTGGATGACGGTCTCCTCCAGTTTGTCCAGCGGCACAACTTTGTTGACCAGCCCCATTGCCAGCGCCTCATTGGCATCATACTGATCGCAGAGGAACCAGATTTCACGCGCCTTTTTCTGGCCGACGATCCGCGCCAGGTAGGCGGCACCAAAGCCGCCATCAAACGAGCCGACCTTGGGGCCAGTCTGGCCGAAACGGGCATTTTCAGCGGCAATGGTAAGGTCACAAACAACATGCAGCACCTGCCCGCCGCCAATTGCCCAGCCAGCAACAGCGGCGATGACCACCTTGGGGATGGAGCGGATCTGTTTTTGCAGCTCCAGTACGTTAAGACGGGGTACCTGGTCTTCGCCAAGATAACCACCATGCCCCCGGACAGATTGATCGCCACCACTGCAAAAGGCCTTGCCGCCTTCGCCGGTCAATACAATGACCTTGATGGTCGTCTCTTCCCGGCAGTGTGACATGGCGTCGATCATCTCCTCCACCGTCAGCGGGGTAAAGGCGTTGTGTTTTTCCGGGCGGTTGATGCTGATGCGTGCGATTCCGTCCAGAAAATCAAATTTGATATCCTGATAGGTTTTAATTGGTTTCCAGTTCATTTTTTTGGTCTCTGTTTTATGCGGTGAAATAGATGCTCATCTTCACGGGTCTGAACCGGGATCTCCAGCACGGCCGGTTTTGGCAGCGCCAGAAAAGCGGGCAGGGTGGCCTCCAGTTCCGGTAGTGAATCTGCGTGGAAATAGTTGAGGGAGAACTCTTGAGCTGCCAGTTTTACGCTGCGCTGGTGCGGGGTCGTAAACAGGTCAAACAGCTCATCCTGGTCAGAGGGGCCGGGCAGCAGTTGGAAGATTCCGCCACCTCTGTTATTGATCACGACTATTTTTAGATTGGCCGGAAATGCCTGGTTCAGCCAGAGCCCGTTACGGTCATAAAAAAAGGCGAGGTCGCCGACAATCAGCGTATGCAGCTGATCTGGTTGCGCCAGAGCATGGCCCACAGCCGTACTCAAGGTGCCATCGATGCCCGATGTACCCCGGTTCGACCAGACCTCCGATCCCGCCCTCTCCAGACCGATCATATTGGCGATGCGCACCGGCATGCTGTTGCCCAAGTGCAGGGCGTTGTTGCACTCTGGTAGTGTGTCAAGAATCCTTTTGATCGCGGTAAACTGGTTCAGGGAGTTGCATTGCAGGCAGTTGGAGAGATGGGCGCGAAGCTGCCGGTCTCTTTGATGGAGCTGCGCTTGCCAGCTGCCCTGTCCCTGTGGCTTCAGGCCGTGCTCCAGCCAGCCCTGAAAAAAATCATACGGGTTGGCCGGGATGATTCGTGACAGGCTTTGAAAGGGGTTGCCTACCATCCCCAATCCGATATGCCAGTGGTGCATGGGCCTGTATCGGCGAAAATGGTGTTTCAGATTTTCTGAGATTACTGAACGTCCGATGGTTATCAGAAAATCGGGCTGCAAAGGGTCTTCATCTGAGTCAAAAAAGGTATCTGCCGATTGGATGGCCTCTGCACCCGGGTGGATGTTACTGATGATATCGCCAAGCAGAGGGAGATTGAGCTGCGCAACCATCGCACATAATTTTTTATCCAGCCGCTGTTGGCCGGCGACGACCAGCGGCTTTTTGGCCGTTTGCAAAATGGCTTCAAGTGCCGCCCAATATTCCTCCGCTATCACCACTGACGGTTTAGCTGGAGGCTTCGCCTCAAGCACAGGAAAGTGCACCTCATCCAGCCCCTGTGGATAGAAGGGCTTATGGATGGGGAGGTTGAGGTGAACTGGGCCGGCGACGGGCAACATTGCAAGATCCACCACTGCCTCCGCCTGGCGCAGTGCATCCTGCCCCGCCTGAAAATCCAGACGGGCGCGCAGATGATCACCATAGAGGTGCTGCTGGTGGATGGTCTGGCCGTCCCACTGATCGATCCATTCAGGTGGACGGTCTGCAGTGAGCATGATCAGCGGCACATTTTGATAAAATGCCTCGGTCACAGCCGGGGCAAAATTTTGCCCGGCGGTGCCTGAGGTGCAGACCAGCACTACTGGTGCACCTGTCTGCTGCGCAAGGCCCAACCCGATAAACCCAGCCGCACGTTCATCGGTGATGGAGACGGTTTTTATCTGGGCGTGCTTGCCGAATCCAATCAGCAGCGGTGCACAGCGGGAGCCGGGGCAGAGCACGGCGTGGCGTACCCCCTTGCATGCGCAGAGTTCCACCAGGTCATAGATATGCTGGGTGTTTTTAATGGCATCCATGAGCCACCATCGTATTCTGTAAGGTTTGACATTTCAGATCGGTCTCCCGCCATTCATTTTCTGCGACAGAATCGCGAGTAATCCCGGCGCCAGCATAGAGCGTCAGCTGTGATGATGACAGCTGCATGCAGCGCAGATTGACATAGAGCTGTGTCTCCCCATCCATATTCACGGGGCCGAGGAAGCCCCCGTAAAGCCCCCGGTCAAACCCCTCGTGTGACAAAATAAAATCCCTGGCAGTCTCTTTTGGCATGCCGCAGATGGCCGAGGTCGGATGCAAACGCCGCAGTATTGCGTTGCCGAGACCTGGTTGATGGGCGGCCTGCATATCGACCTGATATTCCGTTTTGAGATGGATGACCGCCCCGGCTCGAACCGAGCGTGGGCCGGTCTCCCGAAACTCATGCAGGTGCAGGGATTTGAATTGCGCCACAATAAAGCGGCTGACCATGGCCTGCTCCTCGATCTCTTTCTGGTTCCAGACGGCCTCTGATAGTGGAGCATCCATGGGATAGGCTCGGGTGCCTGCCAGTGAGATCGTACGGAAATTCCCACCCTGGTCTATCCCCGCCAGCAGCTCAGGGCTGGCCCCCATCCAGCTGCCCAGGCCAGGCAGGGCGATGAGGGTGACAAGGGCGTCTGGCTGCTGATTGCCCAAACACCGTAACAGACCCAATAGATCTAACCCCCCGGTCAGTGGTACCTGGAGTGTGCGGGCAATGACGACCTTCTCAAACTCATTGTATGCAATCCGTTTCAGTGCTTCATTCACCACATTGAGAAAATGGGCCTTGTCGGTGCCGGGTTTTGCATCTGGCTGTGTTGCCGGATATGTTTCCAGGTTTGTTTGGGGCTGGTTTGTCTCTCTCTCAATCTCATTCCAAAAGGTTGCCGGTGCTTCGTTGGCAGATATAATATTTGAGCCATCCTGCTGAAAGGTGATATGAAACTGTGGCCGTAACAGCAGGGTTTTGCAGCCGTCTGGATTGATGAAGGGGCTTACTGCAAAACCCGCCGTGCCATCCTGAATATCAGGCTGCTTCGCCTTGCAAGGGGCGGAAAAATCGATCAACAGATGAGTCTTGCTGGAGTGGGGCAGACGCCAGATGGCGATGGCGGCTCCTAGCTCGATGGCTGCGGCCCAGAGGGTCTGCATCGACAGGTGGGAGCTGCGGCCATCAGCAAAAAATACGCCTGGCTTCACAGCGTGGTCTGCTTCAGATTTGCCAGTGTCACTCTTGATAGACAAACCAACTCTCCCGCCTCATTGGCGATGCGGATCTCCCAGACCTGTGTCGTATTCCCAATATGGGCAGGGGTCGCTACTCCAAAAACCCAGCCTTCACGCACGGCTCTTATGTGGTTGGCATTGACCTCGATCCCAATCGTCATTTCATCGGGGAAATCAACATTGGCCATGCCGCCCATACTGGCCAGGGTCTCAGCAAATGCTGCCGAGGCACCGCCGTGGAGCACGCCGGACGGTTGCGTTGTGCGGCTGTCCACCGGCATTTTTCCGCTGACCCGGCTCTTTTCCAGGGTTGTTATCTCAATACCAAGATGCTCGATCAGGGTATCTCCAAGTTGTTTTTCAAGCGCTTGAAGTCTGTTTGTCATTCCATATCTACTGGCTTAGAAGCATCAAATAGGCTGCACCAAAGAGGAGGAAAAACCGCCCCGTCAGCGGCGTTAGCCGGCTCCGTTCGCTTGCGTGTAGAAGACGTTTGATGGGAACCAGCAACGGCAAGGGTAGCAGCAGCCACAACAGCTGGACAACCTGGCTGGAGTCAGAGAGCAACACTGCCAGCAGGTAGGCCGTTGCGATCAACAGCCAGTAGAGCTGTACGCTTTTTTGGTAGCCGATGCGCACTGTGAGCGTTCGTGTTCCAAGTTGGGTATCTTCATCAAGGTCGCGCAGTTCATTGCTTAACAGCAGCAGCGAAATCAGAAGGCTGACCGGTAAAGAGAGCAGCAGGACATGACCAGAAAACTGGCCGCTCATGGCCAGGTATGCGCCTTGCACCATGACCACCCCCATAACCAGAAACACCTGCACCACCCCCAGTCCGCGATGTTTGAAATTTAGCGGCCCCATGTTGTAACTGAGCGCGGCAAGGGTAGAGAGAAAGACAATCACAAACAGCGGCCAGCCGCGCAGTGAAACCAGGTAGAGCGCAACCGATGCGGCCAATACGAGACAGAGTACGCCGGCATTTCTGTTACGGCGGATCATTGCTGATTCAGGGGCGTCTTTGGTTAGCACGGGCAGGTCTTCAATGTCGTTGATCAGGTTGATACCGGCTTGTGCGAGCACACCGCCCAGTATTATCCACAAGGCAATTGATGCGCTGGTAAATCCGTCATGCCACGCAAGCAAAACGCCCAGCCCACAGGAGATCAGGGCCACGGCGAGGGAAAAGGGCCTGAGTGCCCTGAGCAGATTATATTGCTTCAACCTGGATTCCATAGTTGACCGCTTTGAGGATGTGTCTCACGATTGGCTTCTGTTGGGATGAAACCTCTCTCTGACCTGCAATACAAAACCGTATATGACAGGTAATACCACTAATGACAACAGTGTTGTGGTCACCATCCCGCCAACCATGGGGGCGGCAATACGCTGCATCGCCGCAGCGCCTGTCCCGCCACCCAGCATGATGGGCAGCAACCCCGCAATCGTTGCGATAGAGGTCATGGCGATGGGGCGCACCCGCTCTGATGTGCCAGCCTTCACAGCGGCTATAATCTCTTCACCCGTGAGAACTGCAAGGCCGGTTCCATCGGCCTCTCCCTTTGCCTGGCGGCGGCGCTCTACCTCCTGGTCGATGAAGGTCAACACCAGTACGCCGATCTCTGCTGCCACCCCTGCCAGCGCGATAAATCCAACGGCCACGGCCACCGACATATTGAAGCCGTACCAGTAGATCAGCCAGATGCCCCCCACCAGTGCGAAGGGAACAGAGAGCAACACCACCAGTGGTGTGCTGACATTGCCAAAATTGAAGTAGAGCAGCAGGAAGATGAGCAGCAGGGTTGCCGGTACCACCACTTTAAGCCGTTCGTTTGCGCGCTCCATGTATTCGAACTGGCCAGACCAGGTGATGGTGTAACCGGGTGGGATCTTGACCTGCTCGGCCAGCACTTTCTTTGCCTGTGCCACATAACCGCCAATGTCGGAACTCTTGATGTCCACATAGATCCAGGCATTGAGGCGGGCATTTTCACTTTTTATCAATGGCGCGCCACGTCGCTCGACAATATCTGCCACCTGCGCCAGTGGAATCTGCGCCCCGGAGGGGGTAGGGATCAGTATCCGCTCAAGGCTCTCCAGGGAGTTACGCAGCTCACGCGGATAGCGCAGGTTGACCGGGTAACGCTCCAGCCCCTCCACCGTGTAGGTCACATTCATCCCCCCCACAGCGGCAAGGATGACATCCTGTACGTTACCCACAGTAAGTCCATAACGCGCCGCCTTTTTACGATCAATGTCAAAATCAATAAAATAGCCACCCACGGCGCGGTCACCAAAGGCCGACAGGGTATCTGGAATGGTCTTCATGGCGCGTTCAATATCCTGCGAGATGCGCGCCAGCACCTGAAGATCCGGCCCGCCCACCTTGATGCCGATGGGGGTCTTGATACCGGTGGAAAGCATGTCGATACGGGTCTTGATCGGCATAGTCCAGGCATTCGCCAGACCGGGGAAACGGATCGACTTGTCCATTTCACCCATCAGTGTCTTCATCGATTTATCCGGATCGGGCCACTGCTCGCGTGGTTTAAGGCGGGCAATGGTCTCCATCATCGACAGGGATGCGGGATCGGTGGCGGTCTCGGCGCGGCCCACCTTGCCGAACACCGTCTCTACCTCAGGAAAGCTCTTGAGGATCTTGTCGGTCTGTTGCAACAGCTCCCGCGCCTTGGTGATAGAGATGCCAGGGAAGGTAGTTGGCATGTAGAGTACATCCCCTTCATCCAGTGGTGGCATGAATTCACTACCCAGTTTCGACAGTGGGTACCAGGTTATTGCCAGCAACGCCAGTGCACAGATCAGCGTGATTTTACGCCACCCCATGGCCAGCTTGAGTGCCGGACTGTGAAGAAAGTGCAGCGCCCGGTTCACCGGATTTTTTGCTTCCGGCAGAATTCTGCCGCGGATAAACCAGCCCATCAACAACGGCACCAGAACCACCGCCAGCAGTGCTGCCGCCGCCATGGAGTAGGTGCTGGTAAATGCCAGGGGTGTAAAGAGTCGCCCTTCCTGCCCTTGTAGCGTAAATATTGCCAGATAGGAGGCAGTGACAACCAGCAGCGAGAAGAACAGAGCAGGCCCCACCTCTTTGGCTGCATTCGTGATGGTGGCCCAGCGTTCTGCACTCGTCAGCTCGCCCCCCTTGCGGTTGCCTGCCCGTTCCAGATGCTTGTGGGCGTTTTCAATCATCACGATGGCACCATCCACCATGGCACCAATGGCAATGGCGATCCCCCCCAGTGACATGATGTTGGCATCAATCCCCTGCAAGCGCATTGCCGTAAAGGCCAGCAAGATGCCGATGGGCAGGGCGACGATTGCCACCATGGCAGAACGGGCATGCAGCAAAAAGATGACGCAGACCAGACTGACGATAATGAACTCCTCAAGCAGTGTCTCGGCCAGATTTTTAACTGCCCGTTCGATCAATGCGCCACGGTCATAGACCGGCACGATCTCCACCCCTTCAGGCAGCCCCTTGCTCAACTCCGCCAGCTTTGCCCGTACCCCTTTGATCGTTGTCAGCGCGTTTTCGCCAAAACGCATAATGACGATGCCGCCCACCACCTCACCTTCACCGTTTAGCTCGGCCAGACCACGCCGCAGTTCGGGGCCGATGTGGACATGTGCAACATCCTCCAGACGGATGGGGGTGCCTCTGCCATCCGTTCCCACTGGAATGTCGTTCAGGTCTTCGATACCACGGATGTAGCCGCGGCCTCGCACCATGTACTCCGTCTCGGCCATCTCGATCAGCTTGCCGCCCACATCGTTGTTGGATGTCTTTATGGCGTGTTTTACCTTCGACAACGGGATGTTGTAGGCAAGCAGTGCATTGGGATCGACCTCCACCTGGTACTGTTTGACGAAACCGCCCAGCGCGGCCACTTCAGATACCCCCGGCACGGTCTGTAACGGATAGCGCAGATACCAATCCTGAATGGTGCGAAGCTGAGCCAGATCATGCCGACCGGTTTTGTCTACCAATGCATATTCATAGATCCAGCCGACACCGGTGGCATCCGGGCCAAGGGCGGGATTGGTTCCCTCGGGCAGTCGGCCGCCCACATAGTTGAGTATCTCCAGCACCCGCGATCTGGCCCAATACATATCGGTGCCATCCTCGAAGATGATGTAGACGAAGGAGTAACCGAAAAAGGAGTAGCCACGCACCACGCTGGCATAGGGTACCGAGAGCATGGCGGTAGTCAGTGGGTAGGTGACCTGATCCTCCACCACCTGGGGTGCCTGTCCCGGATATTCGGTAAAGACGATCACCTGCACATCGGAGAGGTCAGGGATGGCATCCAGCGGCATGGTTTTGACCGCCCACAGACCGGCGACGATGATCAGAAAGGTGGCGATCACCACCAGGAATTTCTTGCGCATCGACAGTTCGATGATACGCTCAATCATGGTTTTTCTCCGGTGATGGCATGGCCGCTCCCGGCATCTTCATCTCTCCATCTGCCTTCTTCTCCGCTGGGGCTGTTTCTGGCTCAGCACGGCTTATCATCTTGGCCGTCGCCTCGCGCAGGCTTGACTCAGAGTCGATAAGGAACTGAGCTGAGGTGACAACCTCATCACCCTCGCTGATCCCCTTGAGGATCTGGGTCTTGCCCTCACTGGTAATGCCCACCACCACCTCATGCGGTTCAAACTTGCCGGGACTGCTGACAACAAATACCTGTTTACGGATGCCAGAGCGCATCACGGCTTCAGCCGGAACCAGCACCGTTGCTTCACTGCGTTTGCTCTGCAGGGTCACCTCGGCAAACATCTGCGGCAGCAGGGCGCCATCGGCATTATCGAACAGCAGCCGCACCTTGGCAGTACGCGTCTTCATATCCAGATAGGGATAGATATAATCAATGTGGCCGTGGAATTCGCGCCCTGGTCGCCCTTCCACGGTAATCTGCGCGGCATCACCCTCTTTGATCCACGGCAGTTCATATTCAAACACTTCGGCATAGACCCAGACCGTCGAGAGATCCGCCACTTGGTAGAGTTCGGTCTTGGGGGTGACATACTGACCTTCGCGTATTCCAATCTTGATCACCACACCGTGGAAAGGGGCATGGATATGAATGTTGCGTTTGATTTCGCCCGTCTGTTCCAGCTCCTTGATCTGGTGTTCCGGCATATCCAGCAACTCCAGCCGCAGGCGAGCTGATTTCACCAGCCCTTCGGCACCCCTGCGGATATCCTCATAAGGGCTATCCCCAAGGATCTTGACGTTTTTCATGGCCAGCAGATACTCCTCCTGGCTGGCGACCAGTTGCGGTGAGTAGAGGCTCAGCAGGACAGCATCATGCTTAACCTTCGCGCCGGTCTTATCCACCCACAGCTTCTCAACCCAGCCATCGATCTTCGGATGCAGGCGCGCCAGGCGTGTCTCATCAAAATCAACCCGCCCCACTGCACGCACGATCCGTGACAATGGGCCTCTCTCGGCGCGTGCCGTGCGCACACCTATATTCTGCACCGTGACGGGGTCGATCTTTACCGTGCCGGGAGGGGCGTCACCCGCTTTGTTATCGGCATATACCGGGATGTAGTCCATCCCCATGGCATCTTTGGCGGGTATCGGCGAGGTGACTGTGGGGTTCATGGCGTTGCGGTAAAAGAGCGGTTTGCGTACATCTGTTGGCTGATTGCCGCTTGTCTGGCCGCTTGCCTCACCCGTTGCGCTGTCCAATGGCATCTGGCTACCGCCGAACAATAGATAGCCTCCGGCCAGGCCGATAGCCAGTGCCGCAATAACTGCCAATGGTGTATTCGTTTTATTATTCATAGATATTCTCCTCACCAACGGCTGCCACCAGCCGAGCCAATGCCTGGTTGGCTCCACTGAAGGCCTTCCAATACAGGGTTTGGTAGTCATAGAGTGTGATCTGAGAGCGGACTACATTAAGAAAATCGACCTTATTGACCTGGTAACCAGCCAGCATCGAGGCAACCGTCTGGCTTGCCTGGGGGATGATGCCGGTCTTGAACAGCATCACCTTCTCCGCACCGCGCCGATAATCTGAAAGCGCCTGGCCGATGGCAGCAGCCACCTGGTTGCGTTCATCCTCTAGCGCATAGCGCTGCCGTAACCGCTCGCTGTTGCGCTGATCGACCGCCCGATCCTGCTTGGTGCCGGTATAGATTGGCAGGCTCATGCTGAGCATGATGGAGGCAAAATCATCGCGGGATGAGCCATTTGGGTTATTGCCATTGCGCAGGCCATAGGCTGCTCCCAGATTGAAATCCGGGTAGTAATCCTTTTTGGCCAACGCCACCCGCAGCTTTGCTGCCTCTATCTGCTGCGCCCGCATTGCCAGCAAGGGACTTGTTGTCTCAGCGCGGGTCATCAACTGTGTCTCATCACGTAGCGGTTGGAAATCCTCGCTGACCTCTGTGGGTAGCAGCACCGGTGCTGTGGTCGGGTAGTCGAGCAGCGTATTGAGACGGATCGCCTCGTTGCGGCGCTGCCCCTCCAGATGTATCTGGCTATCCAGCAGCTTGGAAAGCTCCACCTGGGCCAGCAGAACATCCTGCTGCAACCCTTGTCCTACGCTGTATTTACTCTCAGCCACCGCAACAAATTGGCGCAGCAAGATCTGGTTGCTGTCGACAATCTCCAGCGCACGATCAAGATAGAAGAGGTTCCACCAAACCATCTTGACATCGCGTGCAAGCCTCAGCCGCAATTCATCCACATCAAAACCGGCCGCATCGGCAACTGCCTGTGCCACCTCTTTACGCAGCCGGAGCTTGCCGGGAAAAGGCAGCCCCTGGCTGAAACCGATCTGTAGCTGGGTCATCCCCTCCTGGGTAAAGGAGAGGCTCTCCAGCGGCAGGTTTATCATTTTTACCGACATCTTCGGGTCAGGCAGTGTGCCTCGCTGATCCGGTATCGCCGCCAGTGCATTGGCTCTGGCTCTGATGGCAGCCAGATTGGGATTGCCTTTCAACGCCTCGGCAACCGCTGACACCAGAGTAAGCCGCTCCGTAGCGTACAGCGGACATGCGATTGCAAAGAGCATGAGCAGGATTAAAAAACGTGAACCCCGCCCCTGGTTTCTTGATAAGGAAGGAGAGCTTGAATAATTTGACAGGTGGTTCATAAACGCCTCTATGGTATTGTTCTTAATCCTGGATTAATCATCACAACAGCCCCCACGACACCAGATGCAGTGGCAGTCGATATGGTCACAAGAAACATCTTTGCGCATACTCTCATGGCGGCGTTTGGCCCATGGTGCCAGCAGGCGCTTGGGCAGAGAGGGTTGATACTGCCGTCGCAGTGACTCACGCAGGTCGGTTTTGTTGCTGAGACTCCGCAGGCACCAGCTGTAACCACGGTTTCCCATCAGGCTGTAGAGCACCCGGTTGACAACGGAGGTGTCCATCTGTGGTTTCAACTCGCGTTGCCAAAGGGTGTCGTAGTCTTCACCATTCAACAGGCTTTGTGCAGCCAGCACGCCGGATGAGATTGCCAGGCGCATGCCGAATCCCCACAACGTATCCTGAAAACCGGCCTGCTCCCCCACCAGTGGATGGAGGCCGCTATAGGCGCTATGAGGGATGTGGAAGTTGCCGCTGCCGCCATGAGGCTTGGGGTTTTTCATCTCAAGGCCAACCAATCTTTGGAATGCCTCCAGGGTTCGCTGCACATAAAGTTTTTCCTGTTTGAAACCGGAAAACATACAGCTCTTGACAGTGCCTCTGCCGTTTATCACTAGCAGATAGGCATAGCCTTGTGGTGCCAGCTCATTGTCACAGATCGCCCAGAAACCGTCTGCCATATCCGTCTCAAAATGGTAACCTACAGCGATGGCATCAGCCGCTCGTGGACCAACAGCAAGGATGCCTTCTCCCTCCATCTGATCCAGGCGGCTGTTGAAGCGCACCTCTACCCCGAGCGATTGGGCTTGTTCAAGCAGAGCGGTGTCGAGCGCGCCGGAGCCTGGGCCGCGTTCTACCAGATAAAACAGCACTTCATCACTTTTGATTTTATGACACTTGCCGCGGGCATCAAAAAAAGTGCCATTATGGGAGGGCACGACATCAAAGCTCGTGGTTAATCCCTGTGCCTCCAGTACACTCAAAACATCCTCTTTGGTCGTCCAGTTTTCCAGGCCCTGAAAATCACCGCCAAAGCGGTGGCCAACCTCCTGGTGCGCTTCGTGTACCACCACCTGGCGTCCTGCATGTGCCAGGGTGATTGCTGCGGCCAGACCCGCAGGGCCGGCGCCAGCGATCTTGACAGGTGCCTTTGGAGCTGGCGTTTTTTTATCATCAGTCATATACGGTACCCTGCTAACCAGTTAGCTATTTTTTATGGCAGATGGTGCAGAAAGAGTTCATCTTCGTATTATCGTAGTAGAGCAGGTTGGGTGTATCGCCCGCATGTGGGTTGTGGCACCCTGCGCAGGTAAATTCCCGCCCCGGCCTAAGGGGATCAGGTACCCCTCCGGTGGGGTGTCCTGCGCTGGAGAAACCGCGGATCAGATGTGCCCCGCTGGCTTTCTCTTCGTGGCAGGATATGCAGTGGCTCGTCGTTTTGATATGAGCCCTGAAGGGCTGATCCGTTGCATGGGGATCGTGGCATATCGTACAGCTGATCAGAGAGGGGCCATGCCGGTATCTCTTGGCTGCCCAGATCTGCATTCGCTCTTCATGACACTGTATGCATAGTTTGCTGTCAGGTTTTATGACCGCATATTTTCCTTGCTCTGAATCTTCATCATGACAGCTAAGGCAGGCCCATACTGCGGCAGGCCCATGCACAAACCTAAAGTTGATTATCTGTCTGTGGCATGTTTTACAGGTTGAATCTTTGGAGTTTTGCGGTGTGCCACCCATATTGTGGCAGGCCACGCAGGCCGCCTCTTTGGCAGGGGTATGAAAGGTCTCTTTTTTATGCTGGCTTGAGTCCGTATCTCTGTCCGGGACGAAAGGCGCTGCATTTGTGTTAACTGTGTTGCTTGCGGTTAGAACCAACAGTAATGGATAGATAAGCGGCCTCATAATTTAAGCATCAGCCTGAGCGCCTGACGGTAATTTTTTGCTGCCGCGCTATAGTTTTTTTGCGCCTCAAACAGTTTGGCCTGGTAGATGTAGATATTGGAGTCAGCCCGGTTTATCTCTTTCGCTTTCTCAAACATCTTTTGTGATTGCTCAAGATGTGACTGTCTGCCATAGATGTACCCAAGATAGTAATAACAGGGGGTATAGGCTGCATCACTTTTTATCCCTTTGGCCATCAGACTCTCTCCTTCGGCATGTTCTCCAGCGTTGATCAATAGCATGCCCAGTTCACACAGGGCGACGACGCTATCAGGCTGTTTTGATATGGCCTGTTTGAAATGGCTCTTTGCCTTGTCTGTTTGTGTGCTCTCCAGATAGAGTCTGCCAAGCGCCAGGTGCGGGGCGGCAAATTTTGGATCGGCCGCTATTGATTTCAGAAACCATCTCTCTGCTAAAGCCGCCCTGGATCTTGATCTCAAAAGTGCATTATTTCCCGTATTGAACAGCATCATTGCTCGTTTATTGGGTTGGTAGCCGATCTTCTGCCTGAGAGTCAGGGGTGGCTTTCTGCCCTTCAATGTTGCTGTGACAAAGTTTGCCATCTCTTCCGCACCAACAATGGGAAAACCGGAAAGCTCATACTGGATGGTCTTTGTTCGATCCAGGATGACGATTGTGGGCAGTGCAATTACGCCATAATCACTGAATGTATCCAGCCTGTAATCTATGAGATTGGGAAAACCGGGTTGTAGCCTGTCTGCCATGCTGGTTACAGGCTTCTGCCTGTTGTTACTCTCTCCCTCGCTATTGATAGCGATGACTGAGAGCCCATGACCCTGATACTTCTCAAACAGTGCCCGAGCTTTCTTAAGCGCGGCTTCAGATTTTGTGCTCCATGAGGCCCAGAAGATCAATAGCGTGAGCTTCTCACCCAGTAGATTGTCCAGTGACTGTTCATCTCCGCCAACGTTTTTCAGCACAAAGTCAGGGGCTGTCGATCCAACCTGTAGATGTCTAAGCGTGGCGGCAGATGGTGGTGACAGAAACAGCAGGCTGGATAGTAAAGAAAACACTATGATATATGCTCTGCCCATCTTCATTTTGTCATCGTCGGACAGGCTTGAATTTTTTTATGCCCGCTTTATATTCGGCAACAGCTTGCATGGGATTGCCGAGTTTTTCATAGATACGTCCCAGTTCATAGTGTGCTCTTGCAGGGTTTGGGTTTGATCTAAGAGCCTCTTTTAATATCTTTTCAGCACCTTTCAGATCGCCTTTTTCGGCCATGGCAATCCCTTTTTCCAGATCCTGGGCATGCAGTGGCATCACTGTAAATATCCACAGCAGCGCTATCATTTTAACCATTTTTACGCTCATCGGTTTGGCACGGCTTTAGTTCGGTCATAACTAAAGGGTTGATGGCAGCCAGGACTGCACTTGCCGCCATTTTGGGTCAAGGTGATATTGATGGGCAGGCTCCAGGAACCATAAGGGACTGCATTGCGAATATGCCCCGGGTTGTTGCTGGCATGGGCGTCATGACAGGCGCGGCAGGTGCGGCCTTTGCCTCTGTTGACATGCAGGAAGTGCAGGTTCTGCTCACCATTTCTAAAGCGCGTCAAGGTCGTTGTGCTGGCGGTTTCAGCAATGGTGTTCTGGTGACACATAAAGCAGAGTTTGTAGTTATCCGGATTGTAGGGGGCATAAAAACGGCGGGGAAAATAGGCCTTGAGCATCCTGAAGTTGGCAGAGCCGTGTGGGTCATGACATGCAGAGCAGTCGTTATCCCGGATGGGGCCGTGGTGGTTCGAGTTTGCGGCGAGAACCGCTTTTATGTTGGCAATCTTGCCGGTGCTGGTTTTATATTCCTGATCATGGCACTGCATGCACAGGGCCAGCGGCTGGGCAGTGAGCTGCATGCTGTAGTTTGATGTGTGCGGGTCGTGACAGGTGAGGCAGCCTCTTTCTGCTGCCAATCCTTTGTGTTTTACCGTTGCAGCGGCGATCTGCTCCTGCATATCCTCATGGCAGGAGAAGCAGAGCGCCTGACGCCCATCTTTTGCAAGGCCATATTTATAGTCACTGCTGTGCGGGTCATGACACTTTACACACCCTTCTGCTGCCGGGTCATGGGTGTATGGCTTCTGTGCAAGTTCTGCCTGTTGATCGGTATGGCATGAAAAGCAGACTTCATTGCCTTCTGACATGAGCAGAAAGGGGGCATCCGAGGCGTGTGGATCATGGCAGATAACACAGTCCCCCAAGGCAGAGCCGTGTGGAAATTTTCGCTGGAAGGGTGCCGCATCATGGCAATCGAAACAGAGAGCAGAACCCTCATCTTTAAGCAGAAAGCTGAATGCCGATTGATGAGGGTCATGGCAGCGGGTGCAGTCACCGCTTTTTACCGGGGTATGGAGAGATGCTCCCGCATAGCGTGGTTCATGGCACTGATAGCAGAGGCTGCCAACATCTGAAATCGGACGGAAATTATGCTTCCCTATCTTTTCGTGGCAGAAAGTACACTCGCCTGCTGCAATCGGACCATGCACATAACTGGACTCGCCCATCTTGTTGTGGCACTTTCCAGTGATGCACGAATCACCCTTTTTTGCAGCGGCAAAGAGATCGGCAGCAGGTTGAATCAACAGCAGGAGAAGCGTCAATAGAGCCATCTGACAGATAATTTTATTTTTCATTTTCTGGTTTCTCTCCCTCTCCTTTACCCTGATTTCCAGTTTGGCGACACCCTGCTGATGCTCGGCAGTGCTGCACAGCCTTATCTGCCTCTATCTTGTCCTCTCTATATATGCTGGTACATATTCAGGATTTACTTTTCTGATGCTCCCACTGATCAAAACAGTCCGCACCACAAAAATACAAGACGTAATCGTCCCCCTCTTCTGTGCGCGCAATAGACTGAGGAATCTCTTTCAGGCATATCTTGCAAGGGATGCAGCCATCCAGCGTCTGCTCTTGCTCGTGCTTCTCTTTTTGCTCTGTATCTGGTGTGCTTTTCTGATCAGACATGATGAATTTCCTCGTTTGCATTGTCTATTGGGGAGTCTATGAATAGCCTTAGGAGTGGGCATCTGTCAGCCAAAGTCATCATAGAATATGTTTCCATCATCCACGCCCAGATCTTTAAGCATTTTTGTTACGCAACTGAGCATGATGGGCGGCCCGCAAATATAGTATTCACATGCTTCGGGGGCTGGATGATCCTGTAGATAGTGGTCATATAGGATCTGGTGAATGAAACCGCTATAGCCCTGCCAGTTATCCTCTGGCTGCGGATCAGATAACGCCAGATGCCATTCGAAGTTGTCATACTCTTTCTGCAGCTGGTCGAAGTCATCCTGATAAAAGACCTCACAGAGGCTGCGTGCCCCATACCAATAGCTAATTTTACGTCTGCTGCCAGCCTGTTTGAGCAGATGGAAGATGTGGGATCGCATGGGAGCCATGCCGGCACCCCCTCCAATGTAAATCATCTCTGCAGCACTTTGTTGTGGGAAAAAGCTGCCGTAGGGGCCTGAGACAACCACTCTGTCACCCGGTCGCAGGCTGAACAGATAGGAGGACATCTTGCCCGGTGGTATATCATGGGAGCCTGGTGGCGCGAGGGCGATGCGGACATTAAACTTGAGTCCACACTGTTCGTCGGCGTAGTTGGCAAGGCTATAAGCACGTTGTAGCGGCTCATCCACCGTGGACTCCAGGTTCCACAGGTCAAGGCTGTCCCATACCGGGCGGTACTTTTCGGCTATCTCAATATCAGAAAAGTTAATATGATGCGGCGGTGCCTCGATCTGGAGATAACTGCCCGGCCTGAAATTCAGCGTTTCATCTTCGGGCAGCTTCAGCACCAGCTCCTTGATGAAGGTGGCGACACTCTTATTGGAGACGATTTCACATTCCCACTTGCGCGTCTCAAAGATCTCTGTTGGCAGCTCCAGCTTCAAATTCTGCTTCAGGCGTAGCTGGCAGGCCAGGTGATACCCTTCTGCAATCTGTTTTTTGGTTAAAAGGTCCTTTTCAGTTGCAAGTGCCGGCCCGCCTCCGGCCAGCACCTTGACCTGGCATTGGCCGCAAACACCTTTGCCGCCACAGGCGGAGGAGATAAAAATCCCCCGCTCTGTCAGCAGGGTCAACAGGGTTTCGCCAGCCGTTGTTTCGATCCGTTTCTCCGGGTCGTTATTGATCTCAATGCTGATCGGGCCTGCGGCGACCAGTTTGCTTTTGGCAAACAGAACCACCCCCACCAGAGAGAGGATGATGAGGGTAAAGAGCGCAATCCCTAAAGCAATTTCCAACACAGTTCAGGCCTTATCTTAATAATGGACAGGATTAACATGATTTTTCAGGATTGACAGGTTTCTGGTAGGTTCTAAACTTTCTGCGGATGCTCACGCTCTTGCCAAAGTTGATGAGCAATCCAGTATCAATACCTGTACCTCGTTCCCACGCTCCTGCGTGGGAATGCATAACATATACATTATGGAACCTCACGTATGCGATTCCACGCTGGAGCATGGGAACGAGGAGGAAGAGAGTGACCCCTAAGAGGATTTCTAACATTATTACAACCTGATGCCTGAGAATGACATAAAACCTAGAGACATCAGCCCTGCCATAATGAAGATGATACCCGGCCCCTCCAGCCCGGCTGGCACATTTGCATACTTCAGGCGTTCACGAATGGCCGCCAGAATGACGATGGCCAGCGTCCAGCCAACACCTGTGCCCAGCCCATATACAACGCTCTGGCTAAAGTCATAATCCCGTTCCACCATAAACAGGGAGGCACCCAGGATGGCGCAGTTGACGGTGATCAGTGGCAGGAAAATCCCGAGTGTCTGTTGCAGTGCAGGGAAGTCCCGATTCAGCACCATCTCCACAATCTGCACCACAGCAGCGATGACTCCAACGTAGATCACCAGCCCTAAAAACTGCATATTCAGATCCGACATGCCAGCCCAGGCCCAGGAGCCATCCTTGAGCAGGTATTGAAAAATGAGATTGTTGATGGGTACGGTGATGGCCTGCACCATAATCACCGCCAGCCCCAGACCCAGGGCTGTCTCAACCCGCTTGGAGACGGCCAGGAACGGACACATGCCAAGAAAAAGAGCCAGCACCATATTCTCGATGAAGACAGCCTTGATAAACAGGTTGATGTAGGATTCCATCTTACTTCCTGCCTGAACGAAAACTGTTGGCGGCCCAGATCAACAATCCGATGATAAAAAAAGCGCTGGGGGGCAACAGCATCATGCCGTTAGGGAGATACCAGCCGCCCTCATAGGCGGAAGGCAGCACGGTGTAACCCAGCAGGGTGCCGCTACCCAACAGCTCGCGAACCGTTGCCACAATAATCAGTACCAGGCTGTAGCCCAGGCCGTTGCCCAGGCCGTCAAGAAAACTCAGCCATGGCGGGTTCTTCATGGCGAAGGCCTCTACCCGTCCCAGGATGATGCAGTTGGTGATGATCAGCCCCACAAATACTGACAGGGATTTGCTTAAATCATAGGCGTAGGCCTTGATAAACTGATCCACCACAATCACCAGAGAGGCGATGACGGTTATCTGCACAATAATACGAACACTGCTCGGGATCTGGTGGCGCATGGCGCTGATGATGGTGTTGGAACCGCATAACACCGCAATGACAGCCATGCACATAATCAGCGTTGTCTGCAGTGAGGCGGTCACCGCCAGGGCGATACAGATCCCCAGCACATAATGGGTGATGGGGTTGCGATCAAACAGAGGCCCCAGCAGTGCGTCACGAGCCTGTCTGCTTTTTGCATCAGAGACCATATTCACTAACCCTCCTTACGCATCTTTGCCAGAAATGGCCCAAAACCGTCCGGCCCCAGCCAGAACCGCAGCAGATCCTCAATCCCCCGGGTCGTCAGAGTAGCGCCAGAGAGGGCATCGACCTGATACTGTGCTTCCGGACTTTGTCTATTCACCGGCCCCTTCACCAGCCGTATTGCCGGTCTCCACGCTTCATCATAGAGCTGTTTGCCCGGCCATAGCCCCTTCCACTTCGGATCATCCACCTTGCCACCCAGGCCGGGGGTTTCGGCATGCTCATAGAAGCTCAACCCGACGACCGTATTGCCATCGCGCTTCACTGCCAGAAAACCATAGAGCTGAGACCAGAGACCATAGCCGTGCACCGGTAGCACGATGGTTTTGATCGCTCCCGCAGCATCGCGCACCAGGTAGATTCGGGCAGAGTTGGCGCGGCGTCTGATCTGTGCGATATCCTGCTCCGGGGTCAAGGCAATGCTCTGTGTTGGATTTCTGGCCGCCCTGCGGGCATCGAAATGGTCAATATCCTCCGCCTGTACAAACTCTCCTGTGGTGAGATCCAGCAGACGGGGTTCCAATTGCCGGGACAGCTCCTCCACGCTCTTGCCGGGTTGCAGCAGCCCGGCGGCGGCCAGCACATTGGTTTGTCGATCCAGCAACCGGTTGGCCTGCTGCACTGGTCGCAGCAGTACGACAGCAGTGGTAACCAGCGCAGCGCAGACCACGCAGACTACCAGAACCACACCAACAGCCCTGCGGTTACTATGGTCAGCCTGCACGACGGCGCCTCCTTCTGTTGATGTTCACCCTCACCACGCAGTAATCAATGAGCGGGGCCATCAGATTGGCGAACAGTATGGCCAGCATGGTGCCTTCAGGGTAGGCTGGGTTATGCACCCGAATAAGTACCACCATCACGCCGATAAGGGCACCATAGAGCCATTTTCCGGCATTGGTCATCGCCGCAGAAACCGGGTCTGTCGCCATGAAGACCAGGCCGAAGGCAAACCCGCCCAGCACCAGATGCCAGTGGGCCGGGATGGCCAGCAGTGGATTGGCATCGTTTGCCAGCAGGTTGTACAGCGTGGCCAGCAGCGCCATGCCGATCAATCCACTCAACATGATGCGCCAGGAGGCGACACGGGTATAGAGCAGAATTGCCGCGCCAAACAGGATGGCCAGGGCGGATGTCTCCCCCGTGCTGCCCGGCAGGTTGCCTACGAAGGCATCCCACCAGCTGACACCAGATGCCTCAATGGCCGCCATTACCGTGCTGTCGGAGATGTTCTGCCCCGCCCGGACGGCAACGGCGAGGGGCGTGGCACTGCTGACAGCATCGACTGCCACCCATACCGCATCCCCGGAGTTCTGTGCTGGATAGGCAAAATAGAGAAATGCCCGCCCCGCCAGCGCTGGATTGACAAAGTTGTGGCCAGTGCCGCCAAACACCTCCTTGGCGATGACCACGCCAAATGAGATGCCCAGTGCGGCCTGCCACAGCGGGATGCTGGGGGGCAGGATCAGTGCGAACAGCAGTGAGGTGACGAGAAAGCCTTCACTGATCTCCCGGCCACGCAGCTGGGCAAACAGCACCTCCCAGAAGCCGCCGACTGCCAGGGTAACCAGATATACCGGCAGGAAATAGGCCAGGCCGAGCGCCAGATTATCCCACACAGAAGCGGGGTCATGACCGGCGAGCAGCAGCTGGACCAACAGGCTGCGCCAGCCTTCGATCATGCCGCCCCCCGCTGCGATCGCCTGGTTGGCCTGCCAGCCGACGTTATAGACGCCTGCCAGCAGTGCGGGCAGGACGGCAATGCAGACGATGATCATGACCCGCTTGAGGCTGATGGCATCCCGGATATGAGTCAGCCCAGCCGTTACTTTACCCGGGGTATAGAGAAAACCCTCGGTCGCCTCATAGAGCGCGCTCAGCCGCTGGTACTTGCCTCCAGCGGAGAACTTTGGCCGTTGCTGCGCAAGAAATGCCTTCAAACCCATGAGGTCAGCTCTCCTTCTCGATTTTGATCAGGGTCTCGCGCAGCAGCGGCCCATAATCATATTTCCCGGGACAGACGAAGGTGCAGAGTGCCAGATCCTCTTCATCAAGCTCCAGACAGCCCAGTTGTCGAGCCATATCCGTATCCCCGACAATCAGGGCGCGCAGCAGTTGGGTCGGCAGGATATCCAGCGGCATCACCGCTTCGTAGCTGCCCACCGGCACCATGGGTCGAACTTCGCCACCCGTGTTGGTGGAAAAAGCAAATTTTCTGGCTGGAGGGAGGCTGGAACTGAACAGATTGAGGGCTGAGAACTTCTCCTTGCCTGGCCGCAGCCAGCCAAACAGCTCCTGTTGGCGACCCTCTGCCAACACCGAAATCTGCAGATGATAAGGCCCCAGGTAGGCCAGCGCCTCTTGCGCCTGTCTGCCGCATAGCAGTGGCCCGGAGACAATCCGGTTATCTCCGGCTTTCAGCTCACCGGCGGTCAGTTCAGCCAGATTGGCTCCGATGCGGCTCTGCACCAGGCGCGGCCGTTCAACCTGGGGGCCTGCCAAAGAGACCACGCGTTCAACCGGCAGAGTGCCGGTGGTAAAAAGACGGCCTATGGCCACCACATCCTGGTAGTTCAGATGCCAAACGGATCGTTTCTCATCCACCGGCTCCAGAAAGTGGATATGGGTTCCCACCAGTCCGGCGGGATGGGGGCCGGCAAATTCATGCGTGATCATGCGAGGGTTGGGGTTTTCCGGGATAGCGGCACCGGGTGCTTTACAGAGATGGAGCCTGCCTGGCCCGAGCTGTGCCAGGATCTCCAGGCCATTGATGAAATCCTGTTCCCGTCCACGCAGAACCAGTTCTGGATCAGCCGCTAGCGGGTTGGTATCTATAGCAGTGATAAATATGGCGTGCGGTGTGCTGTCCGCTGCCGGGATCTTGCTGAACGGGCGTGTTCGCAGGCAGGTCCACAGCCCGGATCGGAGCAGGTTTTTCCGAACCTGTTCGCCCGTTAATCCAGCCAGCTCATCCTGGGAACAGGTGGTAAATAGAGTCTCTTCTTCCGTCTCATCTATCTTGATTACAATGGAGAGCAGTGTGCGCCTTTCACCGCGATTGATAGCGCTCACCATACCGCCCGCTGGTGCGGTGAAGCAGACATCCGGCCTGCTCTTGTCGGTAAAGAGCAACTGCCCCCGGCTGACCTTCTCACCGGTCTCAACCACCACTACCGGTTTCAGGCCGATATAATCACTGGCCACCAGTGCAGCCTCTGTTACCGGCTTCTCTTCCAGTAATGGTTCTGGTCTGCCCGTGATGGGAAGATCCAAACCTCTCTTGATTCTAATCATGAGTCACCGAACAGCACATAGGCGTTTCATTCTTGGCACCTCTTCTTACACAATAGGTTGCACGGGATGGTACGTCAACACCTCTAACTGCTCAGAGTGGATTATTGGTTCTGCAGAGAGATCAGCCATTATCTTCCCGGTGATTTTTCTTTTAAGTGCTCAACATGAACGATCAGTGTATCGACCGTCTCTTTTAGTAAATCAAGTTCATCGAGTGTCAGATCATCTAACTGTTCGAGGTTGTACTCTATGGTATCGATTATCTGTTTATGGGGGCGCTGCATGGGCCTCATAAAGTAGCCTGTAACCGTTGCGACAATGGTTCCGAAAAACAACACGGAGCCAATGACTATCCACAGGCCGCCGATTAACTGAGCAGCACCGGATCTCGGCATATCAGCGATTCCTGCTGTAGAAAATGCAGCCACCCCCCAGTACAGCGCCTCTCCATACGATTTTACAGACGCCCCTTCTATACCTCTCTCTGCCAGGTATACGCCAGCAGAAAACAGTAGCCACAGCACGATTAATAGAATGACCATCTTTGCAAATGGTGTGTGTGCAGAGATATCCTTAATGAATCTCTTGAGTCGTGCATCTCCCCCTGTTCTTCTCATCGTTTA
>JAKISI010000019.1 GCA_021648685.1 Candidatus Polarisedimenticolaceae bacterium | reverse complement strand
CAGCAAGTCAGGCGCTTTCCCCAATACTTGTTACTTGAAATCCTCTCCCGGGCCGTTAGCTCAGTTGGTAGAGCAGGGGACTCTTAATCCCTTGGTCGAAGGTTCGAATCCTTCACGGCCCACCAATCAAATCAATAACTTACGTTATTTTGCAAGTTGTGTAAAAAAGCCCTTGCGTGACTTTTGCGTGACCTAGGACTGCCCATTACCCATAAGTCTGTAGTAAAGGCAGGGATGTAATGTAACGTGTTGTTTTCATTAGAGTCATGTTTTTTGTGGTTGCTCAGAGCGTGGCTTGTAACCCATTGTTTTTAAAGGGTGAAAATATTTGTGGGTAATGGGCAGTCCTACGTATAGCGTCAACTTTGTATTGATGGGTAAAGTGACTTCAATTTTATCCGTGCATCTTCAATAGTAAATCGCCAATTTACTTGAACTTTTTCTTTGTTGCGCTGGTTTTGCCACGCGTCTATTTCATTTCTTAACGTTTCTTGACTCTCTATCCGGCGATCAATGCACTGCTGCGTCATGACGCCAATTTCAATTTCCGCCATATTCAACCAGCTACCATGCTTCGGGGTATAATGAATCTCTAATCGGTCAGTGTTAGCGGCTATCTAAACACGCATATAAATGGCGAACAGCGGAGATACAATGAGAGTCTATTCAAAATATGTCTTCCATTCCCAAACTATATATCCCTTGGATTGGTTTGTCGTCGGATATCTGAGCGCAATCTTTTCTGCCCCGGGTTTACTCCCCTCTCACTATTAACATCTGGTTCCATCGATTGAAAAACGGACACAAGCGAGCTTTACTTACATGAACGCTATGAGTATAAAATCCAAATTTTGGCGGGACTAAAGTTCCACTTCCGAGAGGGTGAGTGGAGTGAAGTCTCACTTCAGGGAAAGTGGGGCAAAAAGGGGGAGGAAGCGGGACTTTAGTCCCGCCAAGGCTATAAAAAAGCAAAGGGCTATATAACCCGCCAAATAAATAACCCGTGCATGCTCTCGTCCCCACGCTCCTGCGTGGGAATGCATATTGAGACGATAAGCAGAACAGGTGGGGTGCACCATCTCTGGCCGCACGACCCGGCTCAGCAAGTAACCTGGATGAAGCGCAGCATAATCCGGGTTTACTCCTCTCACTATTAACACCTGGTTCCATCGATTGAAAAACGGACACAAGCGAGCTTTACTTACATGAACGCTATGAGTATAAAATCCAAATTTTGACGGGACTAAAGTCCCACTTCCGAGAAGGTGAGTGGAGTGAAATCTCACTTCAGGGAAAGTGGGGCAAAAAGGGGGAGGAAGCGGGACTTTAGTCCCGCCAAGACTATAAAAAAGCAAAGGGCTATATATATATTGAGATGACAAACAGAACAGGCGGGGCACGCCATCCCTGGCAGTACGACCCGGCCCAGCCTTCCATGGCTGGTCATTCAGCTTATTAAAAAATTTTAATAAGCCTCACCCCCATGATAAAGAAGGAGTTGTGTGTTGAGACTTCACTCATTACATGCTCTGGCCCTCCCTACATTTTTTAAGTCAATACCTTTTTTCCTCATCACCTTTTCCCCCGTTGTTTTCCAGCCTGCTGCTCAGCGACCACATGGACGGCCTCCAGCTCACTGCAATTGCGCTCGCGCATGATCTGTGCACGCTCAGCCTTCTCATGCTTCTCAGTCATAGCCAGCGCCAGACACAGTGGCGGCGGTACATTGCGAAACAGCGCTTCCACGTACTTGCCTGGCTCCTTGCAAGCTGTATTGCTCTTCAGTCAGATCCTTGAATCTCGCAATCTGCTCCACCTCTTCTTTGGGCATCACCAGGCAGAGCCACCACTCCATCATGTTGCGCATTTTGCGGCTAGCATCCGGGAGATCTTCCAGGTTTTGGATTGCGATCCACGATAGCCTCAACCTGCACCTCAGGTTAGGATACGGGGGGTTAAATCAACCCTGTAAAAAAACTGACAACGCATGTCATCAACAGCATTCAATTACGTTACCGCAGAAAAGACCGCTCTTTATCGGGTGGTGATGCAAGCATTCACCGCTGCAAAGAGCCACTTCATCGTCCATCTGCGTCCAGAGGAGGTGATTGAGCGGCTGAACCCTGATGGTGGCTGGTCACCGGAAGAGGTACCTGCGGCACTTGAACAGCTGGTCGCCTGGGGAAACCTGTTGGCACAACCCGACACCGGCCGCGTTACCACGGTAGAGGATTTCTACCGCGCCCGTCATCTCTACCAGCTCTCCCGTCAGGGGGAGGCCGCCGAAGCCGCATTGGCTACCTTCGATGAACTGCTGGGCCGTCATGGTGCCTTGCAGGCGGTGGCACTACGGGATATCCGTGACATCCTCGCCTCCATCGAACAACTCTGCCACGAGACCCAACCTGATGATGCGCTTGATGCGGGACGGGTTCATGCCCTGTTGCGTGACCTCAGCCGGGTGTTTGAGGATCTGGCCGACAACGCCCAGGCATTTATGGCGGGTTTGGGACGCGCCCTCGATCTGCGCAGCATTGATCGTGATGCCTTTCTTGCCTACAAAGAGAAGGTCATTGACTACCTCAAGCGTTTTATCGGTGACCTGGCGGTACTCTCCCCCGACATTGCCCAGCTCATACGCAGCCTGGACAGCCCCATCGAAAAACTTCTGATTCTGGTAGCCACCCGTGAAGCGGAAGACCTGGCACCCGACCTGACGCAGGTTGCAAACACGCCCGACAAGCCGTCTCACACACAGCAATTGGAGCAATCCCTGCAACACTGGCGCGGCCATTGGCAGGGGCTCCAGACCTGGTTTATCGGCACCCAGAGCCATCCATCCCAAGCCTCTGTGCTCCAATCCCGCGCCCGACACGCCATCTTGCTGCTGCTGGAGGCAGTGGTACGCCTGAACGAAAAGAGGCTGGGGCGCAGCGACCGCTCTGCCGATTTTCGCACCTTGGCAGGCTGGTTCATGCAGTGCGAAGACGATGGCGAGGCTCACCGCCTGTGGCGTGCCGTATTTGGCCTGACACCGGCACGCCATCTCAGTATTGATGAAGATACCCTGGCCGCACGAGAACAGAGACCTGTCTCCCCTCAAATCTCATGGTGGAGTGCGCCACCACTCACCATCAACCCCCGCCTGCGTGCCACCGGCAGTTACGCCCGTCGCGGCGCTGCCGCTCAAATCCGCAACCGGAGTAAAGAGAAGGCACAACTGGCAAAACAGATTGCCAGAGAGAGTGAAGAGGCTCGCCAGGCTCGCCATCATCTGGCCACTGGCGAAACCACTACACTCAGCGCCATCGGCGAACTGGATGAAGGGAGCTTCCGTTATTTTTTGCAACTTTTAGGCGAAGCCCTGGCCGCCGCTGAAGATACGGAAGCAGCGATCTACACCACAACCGGTGACGGCGCTATAGAGATCGAAATGAGGCCACTGGCCAGGCATCAGCAGGCCAGAATTCACACCCCCATCGGCATCTTCTCCGGGCGCGATTATCATATTCGCATCACCGATCTGGAAGGCCACTCATGAGTGCAGCAGGCAGTCATCTTATTGATGTCCTCGAACGCAACCGCCAGGATGAACAACAACGGGCGTTGCGTACCTTGCTCGTTCGCCCCATGCTGCCCCACACTGATCCCGCCTATCCACTGGTACGCAAACACGCCGATACACTGCGTCAATGGCTCAGTCGTGAGACCGGCTGGGTGCTGACGGTGGAGGATGACTTCGCCCGCCTGGGCAAGCGTGTCGCCGACCATAGCGACAACACCCGCCCCGCCAAGTTAAGCAAACCGGCCGCTTCACCCCCCTTCAGCCGCCGCCGCTACACGCTGACCTGCCTGGCATTGGCTGAACTTGAGCGGGGCGAGCCACAGATCACCCTTGGTCGGCTCGGTGAGGCCATCCGCCAGGGGGCGGCAGACCCCGATCTCAAGGCAGTAGGACTAAAATTCGCCCTGGAGGAACGCAGTGAACGGCGCGACCTGGTGGCGGTGGTTCGGCTGCTGCTTGAACTTGGCATCCTCAGCCGCGTGACCGGAGATGAAAGCTCCTTTATCCATGCTCAGCAGGATGTACTTTACGATGTCAACCGCCGCCTGCTCTCGGCACTGCTGGTGGTGAGCCGTGGCCCATCGCTGGTGGATAGCGAGCTGGGTTCAGCACCAGAATTGTCACAACGCATTGCCGCCGTCACCGAAACCTTTGTGCCTGACACGCCCGATGCACGCAACACAGCACTGCGCCGTCACCTGACTGCGCGCCTGCTGGACGACCCGCTAC
Source organism: Candidatus Polarisedimenticolaceae bacterium (assembly GCA_021648685.1). Lineage (GTDB taxonomy): Bacteria > Pseudomonadota > Gammaproteobacteria > Chromatiales > Chromatiaceae > WFXD01. Next base: position 45,167 of record JAKISI010000019.1, on the reverse strand, counting down.
TCTATTGGGATGAACTCAGTGATGAGGAGCTTGCCTACCTCAGCAGCCAGCGCCCCCACATCGCCCGTCGTATCCGCGAGGCGACCGGGCTCATCGACGAAGTACGAGCCGAAGGGATGGCAATGGTCGACCCCACGGGTGACCTGAGCGATGAGCGCCTGCCCAGCGAAGGCACCGAAGGCCATGCCACCCTGCTGCTGGCGGACTACCTGGCAAGCCATCGCACACCACAGCCCCTGGCAACACTACACCAACAGATGCGCTGCTGGATTGACGAATACAGCGGCTACTGGAAAAAAGCGGTGCGCGAAAGCGGAGCCGAAGTGGAGCTGTGCAATAACGCATTGCAACGACTGAGTGCGTTACGTCTGGTGGAGATCTCTGATAATGGCATTCAGGCACTGCCCGCCATTGGCCGTCATGTTTTGGGTGAAACCACAATCGTTGGCAAACAGAAACAGTCGTGAATCGCCTTAATATGGATCATAAAATATATGCCGCACGAACCTCACACCTGCCATATCACCTGTTATACTTTTCAGACTCAATACACCAAACTAACACAGTGCCATGATCACGAATCCAAGCGTTTTTTCGGAACGGGTAAAAGATGCTCGCAAACAACTGGGGCTAACTCAGGAAGAGCTTGCTCATGAGTTAGGCGTCAGCTTTGCAACCATAAACCGTTGGGAGAATGCCAAAACGACTCCATTCAAACTGGCCCGAAAGCAGTTCGATGCCTTCTGTAAAAAAATGGAGAAACAAAAAAAATTAAAGTTGCCTCCAAAAGATGAAGGGGTAGCCGGGTGAAAGACCCAAAGGAACTTTGCACAGAGATAAATATGCCAAAGCAATACACCAAAGCAAGATTCTGGAAATGTGCCTTGCAGGTAAATCCGGCCAGCTACATCGCCTATCGAGGTGAAGATCATGGCTTGACGGAAGAGCAATATAATCAGGAACTCTTGAAAATCGCCAAGGAAAATGACATTAAGGTCATCGGTGTGGCAAATCATGGCAATGTCGACGAAGTAGATGCCATTCGCACCTTAATGAATGCAAATGGCATTATTGTTTTCCCAGGGTTTGAGATCGCCTCCAGCGAAAAAGCCCATTTCGTGTGTCTGTTTCCAGAAAATACGACAATAACGAAATTAAATCGTTATTTGGGTAGTCTTGAGTTGCTCAACCCTGAAGATGGTGTCCGCCCATCTCGTCTAAGTGCAGAGCAACTGTTGAAGAAGGTCGAAGAAGACTTCAATGGTTTTGCTTATGCAGCTCATTGCGTAGACGACAATGGAGTTTTATCTAGAAAATTAAATCACGTATGGCAAAACCCACTACTCAAAGCCGCCCAGATACCTGGAGCACTGGATGATCTTAAAAACGAAACAGGCAGCGGTTATCGGCAAATCCTGTTAAACAAAACACCCGCGTATCAGCGGGAACTGCCTGTAGCCATTATTAATGCCAAAGATGTGGCTAGACCACAAGACTTGGAAAACCCCAAAGCATCTTGCCTTATCAAGATGACAAATCCCGGTTTTGACTCTTTTAAATTGGCTTTTCAAGACCCGGAGTCACGGGTGCGGTTAAACAGTGACGTGATAGAAAAGCACTATTCCAGAATCGAAACGCTACAGGTAATGGGTGGTTATCTGGATGGTCTCTCTATCGAATTTTCAGAACACCTGAACGCTGTCATCGGTGGCCGTGGCACCGGCAAGTCAACCTTGCTGGAATGCATCCGTTATGCCCTTGAGCTGGAACCCATCAGCAAAAACGCCTCAAAGCAGCATCACGGGATTATCAAGGAAAATTTGGGCAGATCCAAAGCCCGTATCGAGCTGAAAATTCGATCATCCAAAATGAATGGGAAGGAGTTCACGATTGCCCGGCGCTATGGTGAAAGTGCCAGCATAAAAGATGAAAGTGGCACTATTTCCCCTTTCACGCCCGCAGACCTGCTGCCTGAAATCGAGCTGTACGGACAAAATGAAATTTATGAAATTGCTCAAGATGCGAATGCTCAACGAAAGTTGCTGGCTCGTTTTCTGGAATCAGGGCAGAGCAGCAGCGAGGTAAAAATCAGGAATATTCTGGAGGCCTTGGCTGAAAACAGAGTTAAACTCGCAGATGCATTAAGCAATATCGCTTCCACAGAAGATCAGCTGTCACGTCTGCCCAAACTGGAAGAGCAGGTCAATCAGTTCAAATCCCTTGGACTTGAAGATAAGCTAAAAATCATCCCTTTGCTGGAAACAGAAAAACGATTATCAAAACGGATTTCTGATGAAGAGTTAGCGCATCTGAAAGCGGCCTTTTCTGCTATTCAGGAGGTCTTACCCGACACGATTTTTCTCAGTGACACCGCGTTAAAAAATCTTCCTCATGCCGAAGAATTAGAAAAAATAAGAATCGAACTCGATAGGCTAAAGCGTGATACAGAAACCATTCTAACCCAGTGGCAAGAGAAATTTACCGCGTCAAAAACAGCGATTGACTTACTCTTGGAATCACTGAACATTGGTATCAATAGTGAGGAAGATAAGTTAGAGACAACCTTTAAGGGGCTGCCGTCTAGTGAAGGAAAGAGCGGCCGTGAAATTGGGTTTGAGTTTCAAGCTCTGCTGAAAGAGATCGAGAAAATCAAACCGAGGCAAACAATAGCCAAGACCCAACGCACCATTGTTGAAGAACTGGAGCAGAAACGCAAAAACCTCCTGTCTGAACTGTCCAAACACCGGTCTGCACGCTCCTCTCAATTTGAACGATCCCTCAAAAGCTTAAATAAAAAACTCAAAGGGAAGCTAAAACTCACTGTCCTCCCGGAATCTGACCGAACACCGGTAACTGAATTTCTGATGCAATGTCATTTAGACGGTGTTGGAGAAAAACGTCTTGCATGGATAAATGATCAAGATGATTTTTCTCCGGTTAAACTTGCGGAGATTATCCGGCAATCACAAGCAGAAGGCTTACTATCTGATCTGGAACTTAGCTTATTACCCGGAATTACACCAACTGTTGCAAATGCACTGACTAAGTTAACAAAGCTCCAAGTTCTACAGTTAGAGGAATTAGAACTACCCGATGTCATTCGTATCGAATTAAATATTGCACATGAGGGCGCAGAAAATTTTCGATTACTGAATAAGCTATCTACTGGACAACAATGTACCGCTATTCTGCACCTTTTATTATTACAAAATAGAGACCCTCTCATTATGGATCAACCAGAAGACAATCTGGACAACGCCTTTATTGCCGACCGAATTGTGGCCGAGTTACGCTCAGCAAAAATAGCCCGCCAATTCATCTTCGCGACACATAATGCCAACATCCCTGTCTTTGGCGATGCCGAGTGGATTGGGGTTTTTGAGGCACATGAAGGACAGTCTTACATGCCAGCGGAATCGCAAGGTGCGATTGATGTACCGCAGGTTAGAGATAACGCCGCAAATATACTTGAAGGTGGTAAAACCGCTTTCAACCAGCGCAAGGCAAAGTATGGGTTTTGAAATTAAAGGTGAATCATGCTAAAAACTGAACTGTTAGAACTTATTGCAAACGGAGAAAGCTCTGGCGTTGAGTTCAAGCGAGATGACATTCGTCCCGAGCAATTAGCCAAAGTAATTGTGGCTATGGCCAACTTTAAGGGTGGCAGAGTCATACTGGGTGTGGAAGATGATGGAACAATCTCCGGCCTTCAGCGAAGCAATGCCGAAGAGTGGGTGATGAATGCCATCCAGGCCAAAGTTCATCCCCTGATTCTACCATTCTATGAAGAGATTAAATTTGACGACAACAAAACCGTCGCAATTATTACCTTCCCCCAGGGAATATCTAAACCTTATGTGGCTAGAGAAGGTGGTGCGGAGAAAATCTATATCCGCGTCGGATCAACATCACGGCTGGCCACACGCGAACAACAAATGCGGCTGTTTGAATTGGGCGGTATGCTGCATACCGAAGTCATGCCAGTACCCCGAACAGACATAAGTTGCCTTGATGAAGCACGGCTGCAAAACTACTTGAAAGATATTATTGCAGACCCTGAAGTCCCTCAAACACCCATAGAATGGGAATCGAGGCTTTTAGGTTTGGGTTTCCTGTCAGAGGCAGAGGATAATGTTTACTGTTCGATTGCAGGATTGGTTCTGTTTGGAAAAAACCCACGTCGCTATTTAAAACAATCTGGCTTGCGAGTTTTTGCCTTTGATGGCGAAGACAAAGAGTATCAGGCGCTCTTGGATGAGATCCTTGATGGCCCGTTGGTGGGGCGCTGGGATGTTACCGATTCTGGAAAGAACTTGATTGATAGTGGAGTCATCGAACGATTTATTGAGAAAATCACACCTTTTATTTCCGCAGAAGCCGCTAAAATTGATGAGCACTTCAGAAGAGAAACCAAGTGGCATTACCCTATTGATGCCGTACGAGAAGTTGTGCTCAACGCACTGGCTCATCGCGACTGGACACGCTTTGTCGATATAGAGATCGGCATCTACTCGAACAGGCTCGAAGTGATCAGCCCTGGTGCTCTGCCAAATTCCATGTCCATTGAAAAAATGATTGCCGGGCAACGCTCACGCAGAAACGCCATTATCATGGAAGTGCTTCGTGATTATGGTTATGTCGATTCCAGGGGGATGGGGATTCGAACCAAAGTTGTCCCTTTAATGAAACGCATGAATCATGTTGAACCTCTCTTTGAAGCAACTGAAGACTATGTAAAAACAGTGCTGCTTAGAGGGGAACAACGGTAATCGGCAAGCAGAAGCAAGCATGAACCACCCGGAAATTCATCTTCCCAAGCCCAACAAAGAACGCTGGCAACCGCTACGAGCCGGGTTGGTCGATATCTTCTATTACGATTATCAGGAGTTCTGGTTTCGCGACGGCCGCCTGCTGCTGCGGGGCAATAACGGCACCGGTAAATCCAAGGTCTTGGCGCTCACCCTGCCGTTTTTGCTGGACGGCCGGGCAATGCCCAGCCGGGTCGAGCCGGACGGTGATGCCCAAAAGCGGATGGAGTGGAACCTGCTCATGGGTAACCGTTATAACGAGCGCACCGGCTACAGTTGGCTGGAGTTCGGTCGTCTGCGCCAGGATGGCTCAACAGAAATATTTACCATCGGCTGCGCCATGAAGGCGGTCAAAGGGCGGCCATTGACCACCTGGTTTTTCACTACTGACCAGCGTGTTGCCCAGGATTTCTCCCTGCTGGACAACAACAAACGCACTCTCAGCAAAGAGCGCCTCAGAGAGGCTCTGGGCGAACACGCCGTCATCGAGCAGGCCTCTCGCTATCGCCAGGTGGTAGACGATAAACTCTTCCAACTTGGGCCAGAGCGCTATGATGCGCTGATCAGCCTGTTGATCCAGCTGCGCCAACCCCAGCTATCCAAACGGCCTGACGAAAAAGCCCTCTCCAAGGCACTGACTGAAGCGTTGCCACCGATTGATCCGGGAATTCTCAGCGATGTCGCCGATGCCTTTCGTAACCTGGAGGCAGAGCGACAAGAGCTGGAAGGGCTGCGGCAGACAGGGCAGGCAGTGGATGAGTTCCGTCGTCACTACCGCCAGTATGCCCGTGTCGCCGGTCGCCGCCGCGCCGCTGTGGTGCGTAGCGCCCAAAGCCGTCACGAAAAAATTAGCAGTGATCTAAAGCAGGCCAACGCCTCAGCCCACACCGCCAGGGAAGAGGAGTCTCATATTCTGGCGCAGATCGAAGAGACAAAAACCACGCTGCAAAAAGCCAGAGCGCGTGAACGAACACTGCAACAAAGCCCTGAGATGCGTGATGCCAATACCCTGCGTCAGGCAGAAGAGAGGGCTGGAGAAAAAGAGGCCGAGCTGGCCACAATAGAAAATGAGTCACGGAATATTGCTCATGAAGTAGAACAGCGACAACAACAGACCGACCAATACCGGAGCCAGGTTAAACGCTCCACGACAGAGATCAAAAACCGCAACACCCTGCTAGCGGAGCTAGCGATAGCACTGGGGATAGAAGGTGAGCACCAACGCTTGACAACACCGTTGCAACTCCCCAACGGCGGTGAAGCGGTCGGCAGCGACGACCTCCGCATCAACACCACGGAGAATGCCATTATGCAGCTCTATCGTCGACGTTCGGAACAGCTCAACCATATCAAGCATCTTAACCGGGTCGTGGATCAAGCACTCAGCCACCATCGACACTTTCAGGAACAGTGGCAGGTGGCAAGTGACCAACTGGAACGGCTGACTGAAGAGCAGTTGGAGGCGGAAATAACCACCGAACAGAGGGGGCAAGCACTGGTCAGCGCGTTTCTCTGCTACTGCCGGGAACTGAGCGAACTGCCACTCAGCGACCCCGATACGGTGGCAGAATCACTGCGAACCTGGACGATCACGCTTGAAGGCAACAACCCCGCGATCCAGGCATTAACCAGCGCCTTTGAGATAGCCAGCCATGGTCTGGCGGATGAGAAGGCAGAGACAACACAGAAAAAAGAGCAGCAAGAGTACACACTGGACGAACTGTGCCAGGAGAAGAGGCGTTTAGAGGCGGGTGAAGAGCAACAACCGCCCTGCCCCTACACACGCCGGGACGCCTCATCTCCTGAGAGCCGCCAGCATCGCCCAGGTGCGCCCCTGTGGAAACTGATCGATTTTCACAGCGATACAGACCCACAACTGCGGGCAACCGTAGAGGCAGCGCTTGAAGCCAGTGGATTGCTCGATGCATGGGTGCTCCCAGAGGGTCAGCTCCTGGACAGCCAGACCTGGGATACGCTGTTTACCTCCGGTTCGCCACTTGAGCAGAACCTTGCGCAGATTCTCAAACCGGCCGTGGATCGTAATGACTCTCAAGCCAATGCCGTCAGCGACCCGGTATTGAATGCGCTACTGGTCAGCATCGGCTGGGGTCAATCAGATCACAACGTCTGGATCGACAGCAACGGCCAGTGGCAACTGGGGACACTGCAAGGTTGCTGGCAAAAAACCGAGGCCGAATATATCGGCCATGGTGCGCGTGAATCTGCCCGGCACCGACGCCTGGCTACACTGGCCATCGAAATCAGCAGCAGTGAAGCCGCTCTGAAAGCACTACAACAACAGCTTGACCGGCTGGCCCAACGGAAAACTCAACTCGATAAAGAGTGGAAGGCAGCCCCCGACGACGAAGCGTTGCGGCAAGCGCATCGGCAAGTCACGACACTGATCGCGCAAAAACAGGCACAAGAAGCAAAAGTGACAACAGCAGCGCAACGGCTCGCCGAGGCGCAAACAGAGATGGTGCAACAGTGCGAAGCACGGGATCTGGCCGCCCAGGATCTTGACCTGCCCACAGAAACGGAGGCATTGGCCGAACTTGACACCACGCTCAACAACTACCACGCCGGATGCCAGGGCTTCTGGCCCAGCCTGCGCCACCACTGGGGTCTGCTTGATACACTCCACCAGGCACAGCAAGCGCTGGCACAAGAGAGAGACCGCCTGAAAGAGAAAAACCGTCGACTCAGCAAGGCACAACGTAGCGCCCGTGAAGCAACCACACATCGCGACACCCTGCGTGAAACCCTGGGCGAGGCCATCGCTATCGTGGAGCAGAAACTGGCGCAGGCAAGCAAGCAGATCCAACAATTAGAGCGGGATAGCGAGCGGCTGCATCAGGCACAGATTGGCACGGTCAAAAGGATTTCCGCCGCGGCCACCGCCGTGGCAAGTCATAGTGAAGCACTGCTCGAACATAACCGGACACGGCGCGAGGCCGTCAACCGCCTGACCCAGTTCGCTACGTTGGGGCTACTGGATGCCGCATTGCCGGATCACACTGAGGGGACAAGAGCAGGCGAGTGGCCCATCGACTATGCCCTGCACCTTGCCCGCAGCATGGAAAAACAGCTCCAGCAGGTGGATGACAGCGACAAAGCCTGGCAGAGCCAACAACACCGATTGCACGAACGTATCAGCGAACTGCAAAGTGCGCTCTCACGCCACGGCCACGAGGCCAGCGCCGAGCAGAATGATGACCTCATTGCCGTGCGGGTGGTTTTTCAGTCACAGCGTTGTGACACGGAACGGCTGGCTCAACGTATCGCCGACAATATTCACGAACGGGGCGAGTTGTTGGATGCCAAGGAGCAGGCGCTGCTGGAAGAACATCTCATCAACGAACTGGCCAGCCATCTGCAAACCCTGATCCAGGAGGCAGAGCTGACAGTGAACGCCATGAACAAAGAACTGGAGTGCCGCCCCACCAGCACCGGCATGAAACTGCGGCTTAAATGGAAGCCCCTGGCTGACGGTGAGACCTGGCTTGACCACACTGCACCCGATGGTCTCAGCGCGGCTCGCAATCAACTGCTGCGTCAAAGTGCCGAAGTGTGGTCGCAGGAAGACCGCAAAGCCGTGGGAACCTTTCTCAAAAAACAGATCGATGATGCCCGCATTGCCGAAGAGAGCACCGCCCTGCAAGAGGTGATGGCACGGGCGCTCGATTACCGCTACTGGCATCGCTTTGTGGTTGAGCGCTGGCAAGATGGCGAATGGCGTCCCGCCTATGGCCCCGCTTCCGGTGGTGAACGGGTACTGGTAGTCACCATCCCGCTGTTTGCTGCCGCCTCCAGCCACTACACCAGTGCCGGTTCTCATGCCCCCCGTCTGGTGCTGTTGGATGAGGCCTTTGCCGGTGTTGATGACGACTCTCGTGCCAAGAGCCTGGGACTGCTGGCTCAGTTTGACATGGATGTAGTCATGACCAGCGAAAGGGAGTGGAGCTGCTACGCCGAAGTCCCCGGCATTGCCATCGCTCAACTGACCCGCCGTGAAGGGGTGGATGCCGTCCACGTCGGCCATTGGTGGTGGGATGGCAAACAGCGTCAACGGGCGAAGGAGCCGATCCCTGACCTTGAGGCTCAGCAAACACTTTGGGAGACAATGTGACCTACAAGGTCGATCCAGCCCGCCTGAAAAGCACCTTCGGCAAACCGGAGCTGGCAAGGTTGATGGATCGACTACAGACCCGCTTCGAACGTGGCATCGACAGCCCCACACTCACCCTGCCCAATCCGGAACTAGCCGAACGCAAGGCGGTCGCCTCACTGCTGGGGCGGCCACCCGGCAGCGGCAACTCCATCCGCATCGCCATCGCCAACCTGGAAGAGGTCATCCAAAGAGCCGGGCTGGCTCCCGATCTGCGTACCGCAGTAGAATCACTGCGCGGTCCGTTAAGGGATCTGGCTAACGAAAGAGCAGCCACACAACAGCGATGGCAAATGGTATTCGATGCCATAGCGGCAGAAGCCAAACAACGGGGCATTGAGTCGTGGTTGGATAGGCTACGCAAAGAGGGTCTGCTCAAGCGCCTGGCTAAAGGTGACCCAGGCAAAGCAACAACCCTGCTGCACCAGGCGCTGACCGTTATCCGCCAACTCCCCGGCCAGGGGCAGACACTCAGCACCCTTGCTGCCAACACCCTGGGGGATGCACATGCCCTGGATAGCGGCCGCCCTGTGGCGACACTGGTCAAAAGAGCCCTCGAACAAACCGCTCTGTCAGAAAGCCTCAACAAAGAGCAAGAGGAGAGTGAACGTGAACTATGGGCCGGTGCTGGAATCCTGGTAGGCGGCGCAATTACCAGCACGGCTCTGGTGCTTAATCTTCCAGTATCAGGCAGCTCATTCAGCGACAACATCATTCATCAGGCCGGTCAGCAGGGAGAACCCCTATGGCTGACGCTGCGCCAACTGGTGCGCGACCCACCGCAATGGCAGGTGGAGGGCTGCACCATCCATATCTGCGAAAACCCTGCCGTAGTGGCCGCAGCAGCCGACTCTCTGGGGGGCAGTTGCGCACCGCTCATCTGCACCTACGGCCAACCCCGTGCCGCCGTCAATCATCTACTCAGCCAGCTACAAGAAGCCGGAGCCAAACTTCTCTATCATGGTGATTTCGACTGGCCGGGAATCACCATCGCCAACGGCATTATGCACCGCTTCGATGCCAGGCCATGGCATTTTGATGAGATGGCCTACAAGGTGAGCTTGCGAGAGAACCCACTGGCTCACCCGGTTACGGCAACAATGGAACTAAAAGGCAGACCCATCAGCGCCGAATGGGATCCAGGACTGACCCAGGCAATGAAAGAGAAAAAGATCGCCATTCCCGAGGAGCGAGTGTTAGACATATTACTGAAATCACTTCAGGAACATTCACAATAACAAGAGAAAAACGGTCACGACAAAAACCCTGCCCAGTTGCCGTTTTAACCCGAAAAGCACATCTCATGATTATCTGGAAGAGCATAAACGCCCCATAGACCCCATCTACACTCCAGTCCTCAGATCATTCATTATCACCTCACGATAAAGATTCGAGGCAACAAAATGGGGGCTATGCCATATTGAGTGGGGGATACAGCTATTTTTCATAAACACAGAGACCACTGAGAACACAGAGTTATCGTTTGTAACGTTTAATTCCATTGACCAACCTGGATGCATTAAAATTTATCAGCAATCCCGTAGAGATATGCGTTAATTTCAAATAGGTCAATATCTGTGCCTCATGGATCTTCAGTAATTTTTCAACCGATTTAAGTTCTAAAATTAGACAGTCGTCCACCAGAAAATCAAGCCTGTAGCCACATTCAAGCTTAATATCCTTATACTGTATCGGAATGGGTGCCTGAACAATAAAGGGTATATCCTTCATGCTTAGTTCATAAGCCAAACATTTCTCAATAGGTGTTTTCTAACAGTCCAGCACCCAATGTACGATGCACCTCAATAGCACAATCTATCACTGTTTCTGACAGCTCCTTACTACACTCCTTCATGCTCTGTGGCCTCCGTGGTCTCTGTGTCTATTCATTGAACCACTCGATATGGCATAGACCCATTAAAATGATCGGAAGAGTATTACGCCACTCCAAGGCACCACATAAAAAGCCCACCGAAGCGGGCTTTTTATGTGGAGATGGGGAGGGGGGGAGCGCTACTTTTTCCGGGCGCGGCCTATCCAGCCAGCCAGACCCATCCCCAGCAGCGCCAGGGTTCCTGGCTCAGGCACAGAGCCGGAGGCTGGCGCACCACTGACTGGAGCGGTCTGGGCTGTATTGAAGCCGAAGGTGCCGGTGTTGAGCCCGTTAAAACTGCTGCCATCGGCTGCCGATGCCTGGAAACTGGCCCAGACCCAGAACTCCTCTCCACTATTCACCTGCATGCTGACGGAAAGCCCCAGATCATGCTCACCCATCGTTTTTTCACGTGTACTGTCATACGCTGCCGGGGAAAGCATTTCGCCTATATATCCAGAGAGGCTGTTGCCACTGCCCAGCTCATCGAGCAGTGCATCGGTCAGCCCTGTCGGATTGCCAAACGGATCAGTGCTGTTTCCAGCACGAAACAGTGCGACAGCGCCCCACATCTCGGCGGTGCCACCGGCAAGAAGGCCGTGCAGGTTGCCCGTCACCGTCAGTTGAAAACTGTCTGCCCCGGTGTAGACAAATTTCCGGACAGCCTCAGCCCCCACGAATATGCCTTCATCAGCAGAACTAAATGCACTGCCTTTCAATACCGGCAGACCAGAGTCGGCATCGAAAGAGACATGCGCCGAGCCGATGGCATTCTGGCCAATATCTGCTGTGAAGCGATCCAGGCCCGCATCGTATACACGATCGGATTGGCTGTTTGGGCCACACTTCATCCCCTCGAACAGCTGGTCGTTATCACCCAGCCCTACGCAGGGGGTGATGGTCGTTCTATCGGCACTCACCCCAATAACCGCCGCCTGTGCAGTTGAGGTTGTAATTGCCAGCACAAACAGTGCCGCCAGCAGGTAACTATTGATTTTTTGCATTATTTAAAACTCCGCTTTTATTGGTTATTGACCTGTTATATAGGCGGAACCAGGGCAAAAAACAGCTCAACTATTTCTGTTTTTTCAGATTTCGTGAGATAGGGGTGGCATGGGCGGGTCCATAATCCGATAGGCATTGTGGCAGTCAAAGGCCGCTATCCAGGCGCTGTTTGACTCGGGTATGGCATGCTCCAGTGGCGCATAACGCATCAGCTCCCACTGTAATGAGGTGGCCACCGGGTACTCCTGTATCAGGGATCGGACAATCTCCCGAGCCTGGTACAGATGGTCAGCCGCTTGCACCACTGGCTCCTGGTTGAGCAGGCCAATACAGGCCAGCGCATAATGGGATCGACTGTGGCGGCGTTGATCCCGCCAAAAAAGGCTCCCCCGGGAGTGCTGCAGAATCCCTTCAAATGCCGTTTTGGCGCGGCTGTAATCGCCACTGGCCAGGATAAATGCCGCCCTTTCATCCAGAAAAAAGTGGAAAACACTCAGGTTATGCTCCTGCTCATACTTACCCTTTGAGTCGTTGGGATGCTGTAGCAGCACTTCAACCTTGCGGTAGATTTCAGCGGCCTCCTTCAGCCGCCTCTGCCGGGTCAACAGATGAGCAATAGCCAGATGCTGTACCGCCAGTTGTCCATTGTGCAGCAGGGTGCCGCGCTTTAGTTGCTGAAGTACAGAAAGCGTCTGTTGCAGCCGTTCAAGCCCTTTTTCCGGCTGCCTGTCGAGATAGACCATGAGTGCAACCAGTATGCGTTCGGCCTTGGCCATCTGCATGGCAGCCGGGAAGCTCTCCGGCTCTTCAGCAAATAGCTCCCGATAGATGGCCAGTGCCTGTTCAAGATGTGCCCGGCTGCGCTCAAACCGGTTTAGATGCAGGCGAAACGGATGCCCCAGCAGATCCCCAAGTTTCATATTGGCATCGGCCACGGCGCGTTTGACCTCACGGTTTAGTGGCTGCTGAAGGCCCATCTGCTGCAGCCGCTTCAGGGCCTCCTCAATCGTGGCAACCCGCGCCAGTGTCGAGCCGGAGAGCCGCTCCATCCGGTCATCCAGCTCCCGCAGTACCGACTCAACCTGCGCTACGGCCAGTGATTGCGCCTGATCCGCTCTCTGCTTTTGCGCATGCCAGATAGCGAACATGCTGATAACCAATGCCAGCACCGCCGCACTGACACCAAGCCTGAGCCGGTAGCGGCGCAGGAATTTCCGCAGCCGGTAACCGGGCCTGTCACCCATCGCCAGCAGCGGCTCCCGGTCAAACCAGCGAAAGATATCGGCATTCATCTCTTCGACCGTCTGGTATCGCTGTTGCGGATCAGGGTGGGTGGCCTTGCAAAAGATCGCCCGCCGCTCTCGTCCCAGATGGGACTCAATGTGGCTCAGCGCGACACAGCCGCTACCATCCGCAGCCAGCGGTTTGCCGGGGTGTTCACCACTCAGCATCACGCCAAAGATGACCCCCAGGCTGTAGATATCATCACTGACCCTGGGTCGCGGATCTTGATGGCGCTGAGGGCTGGCGTATTCAGGAGTCAGGGCGCGGCTGAGTGGCACCTGTTCAGCTGCAGCCATGGAGTAGAGATGCGCTACTCCAAAATCGAGCAGTTTGAGATCCCCCTCATCCGTAACCAGAATATTGTCGGGCTTGAGATCGCAGTGGATCACACCATGCTGATGGGTCTGACTGACCACCCTGGCCAGGCTGCTGAAGAGGCGTAACGTCTGGTGACGGGAGAGCTGCTCTTCACGCACATAGCGGTCGATCGGCCGCCCCTGGATATACTCCATCACCAGATAGGGCACCCCCTCCTCCAGCGAGCCGCCGTCGATCAGGGAGACCACATTGGGGTGATGCAGATCAGCCAGAATCTGGCGCTCATAGCGCAACAGTGCGGGATCAATATTGCCGGATTCAATCAGCTTGATCGCAACCTGCTGTGCGTATGCTCCATCATTGCGGTGCGCCCGGTAGATGCGCCCCATGCCGCCATAGGCAATCAGGCTGTCGATCCGATAGGGGCCCAGCTGACGGCCTGCCAGTTCAGAATCAACAACACTATCAACATCAACATCAACCTGCAACGGTCGATCCATAAAATCCCCCGCCTGCTCATGCGCATCGAGCAGCGAAAGCAGCTCATTCCGCATGGCTTCATCGGCACACTGTTTTTTCAGCCAGTCACAGCGATCTTTCGCAGCCTGCTGCAGGGCCTGGCAAAAGAGCAGCTCAAGCCTCTCTGCTCTCTGACTCAATCCGACAGCTCCCGAAACAGCCAGGCCCTGGCAGTTGTCCATTTGCGTTTTACCGTAGCCACTGAGATCTCCAGCTCGGCAGCAATCTCCTCCAGGGTCATACCACAGAAGTAGCGCATCTCCACAACATGCACCCGGGTCATATCGGACATCGCCATCTTCTCCAGCGCGCTATTCAAGGCAAGGATATCAACTGTTGCGGCGACATCGCCATGGATGCTCTCATCCAGCGTCAGGGCCGGCAGGCCGCCGCCCCGCTTCTCTGCTTTTTTCGCCCGGGCATGATCCACCAGGATCTGGCGCATATCGCGCGCCGCAGCAGCAAGAAAACACCGGTGCCCGGCACTGCCCTTCTCACCCGCGGGGTGCAGGCGCAGGTAGGCCTCGTTGACCAACGCCGTGGGCGAGAGGGTGTGGTTGTGCCGCTCATCGCGCATACACACCGCAGCGATACGCTTCAGCTTGAGGTAGGTTGTATTGTCTATCTGGAGATTCATCACACTCTTCGGATCATGGCCAATGGTTGCAAGGAGATGATAAAAGTCATTTTTTTCAAAGTCCACTCTACTGTTACCCTAGAAAAATCAGTTGAGCCTACTGATTTTTCTAGGGTTATATCAGGTAAAATGATCCGATGGATGTCTCCTCTATTCTCGATGATCTGAACGATGCCCAGCGCGAAGCAGTCTCTGCTCCGGCCGGCGGCATGCTGGTGCTGGCCGGGGCCGGCAGCGGCAAGACCCGTGTACTGGTGCACCGTATCGCCTGGCTGATTCAGGTGGAACACGCCCCTCCCTGGTCGATCATGGCCGTCACCTTCACCAACAAGGCAGCGCGGGAGATGCGGGAACGCATCGAAAACCTGCTGAATATGCCGGTCGGCGGCATGTGGGTCGGCACCTTTCATGGTCTGGCGCATCGTCTGCTGCGCGCCCATTGGCAGGATGCAGGGCTGCCACAGGGGTTTCAGATTCTGGACTCCGACGATCAGTTCCGACTCATCAAGCGCACCATGCGAGCGCTCAATATCGACGAGGCGCGCTGGCCACCCCGGCAGGCACAGTACTTCATCAATGGCCGCAAGGATGAGGGGCTGCGCGCGAAACATCTGGATGATGGCGGTGATCCCTACCAGCGGCAGATGATCACCATCTATCAGGAGTACGAAAAGGCCTGCGAGCGTGGCGGGCTGCTCGATTTTGCCGATCTCCTGCTGCGCGCCCACGAGCTGTGGCGCAATCGCCCCGACATCCTGCAACACTATCAGACACGCTTCCAGCATATCCTGGCCGATGAGTTTCAGGATACCAACGAGATCCAGTACGCCTGGCTGCGACTGCTGGCGGGCAGCCGCAACAATCTGTTTGCGGTGGGCGATGATGACCAGTCCATCTACGGTTGGCGCGGTGCGCGGGTCGAGCACATCCAGCAGTTTCAGCAGGACTATAAAGATGCGCAACTGGTACGGCTGGAGCAGAACTACCGCTCCACCCGCAATATCCTCAGCGCCGCCAATGCGTTGATCGCCAACAACCCCTCCCGGCTGGGCAAAAACCTCTGGACCGATGGTGATGAGGGTGATCCGATCCGCCTCTACTCCGCTTTCAATGAGGTGGATGAGGCACGCTTCGTAATCGACCGCATCCGTGAATTTACCAGCCAGGGCCATCAGCGGGCCGGGGCGGCCATTCTCTACCGATCCAACGCCCAGTCACGGCAGTTTGAAGAGGCGCTGATCCAGTCCCAGATCCCCTATTGCGTCTACGGCGGGCTGCGCTTCTTCGAGCGTGCCGAGATCAAGGATGCCACAGCCTACCTGCGCATGCTCGCCAACCCGGACGATGACGCCGCCTTCGAACGCTCGGTGAACATGCCGCCACGAGGCGTCGGCTTGCGCACCCTGGAGGCGGTGCGCACCCATGCGCGCGACCTCCACTGCTCCCTCTGGAAGGCGGCGCAGGCGCTGCTCAAAGGGGGCGGCATGACACCTCGGGCAGCCAATGCCCTGCGCGGATTTCTCAATCTGATCGAGGAGCTACAGGCCGTCACCACAGGGTTGACCCTGGCAGAGATCACCGAGCATGCCATCGCCAGCAGCAGACTGGTTGAACATTTTGAGAAGAGCCGTGATGGTCGCGGCCCGGATCGTATCGAAAACCTGGAGGAGCTGCTCAATGCCACCCGCCAGTTCACGCATGAATCAACCGATGACGGGCTGGATGAGCTGACTGCCTTCCTCTCTCATGCCGTATTGGAGGCGGGCGAGGCGCAGGGCGACAAATCTGAGGATTGTGTCCAGCTGATGACCCTGCATTCGGCCAAGGGGCTGGAGTTTCCACTGGTCTTTATCAGCGGACTGGAGGAGGGTCTGTTTCCCCACAGCCGCTCTGCCGATGACCCGGAGCAGCTGGAGGAGGAGCGCCGCCTCTGCTATGTCGGCATGACCCGCGCCATGCGCCAGCTCTATCTGAGCCACGCCGAAAGCCGACGCCTGCACGGTAAGGAGAGCTACCCCCGTCCCTCGCGTTTTCTGCGCGAGATACCCGCCGAGCTGATGCAGGAGATCCGCAGCCGGCCCCAGGTTTCGCAGCCGGTGCAGCAGGGGAGCAGTGCATTCCGCACCGAACCGTCCGGCTTTCAGCTGGGTCAGCGGGTCAGACATGCCAAATTTGGCGATGGCGTGGTGCTCAATGCCGAAGGGCAGGGGAGCAGCGCCAGGGTACAGATCAATTTCGAGGAGATTGGCACCAAGTGGCTGGTGGCCACCTACGCCAATCTTCAAACGCTTTAGAGGAGAGCTAGCGTATGCAGCGTCGTGACTTCATTAAACAGGCTGGGGGCGCATCACTGGTCGTGGGTGCCGGGCTGATGGGTGCCGGAGCCGCTCAGGCCAAGGCACAATACCGATGGAAGATGGTCACCACCTGGCCGAAGAACTTTCCCGGCCTGGGCACCGCCGCCAACAAGCTGGCAGCACTGATCGGTGAGATGAGTGGTGGACGCATCCGGGTCAAGGTCTATGGTGCCAAAGAGCTGGTGCCCGCCTTTGAGACCTTCGATGCAGTCTCTCGCGGCACAGTCGAGATGGGGCACGGCTCCGCTTACTACTGGAAAGGCAAGAGTGAAGCCGCGCAGTTTTTCTCTACCGTCCCCTTTGGGCTGACCGCCCAAGAGATGAACGCCTGGATGTACTATGGCGATGGGCTGAAACTGTGGCGGGAGCTGTACGACCCGTTTGGGCTGGTGCCTGCCCCTGCCGGGAATACCGGGGTGCAGATGGGCGGCTGGTTCAATAAGGAGATCAACAGCCTGGCCGACATGAAGGGGCTGAAGATGCGCATCCCCGGCCTGGGTGGCGAGGTGCTGAAGCGATTGGGTGGCACGCCGGTCAATCTGCCGGGCGGCGAACTTTTCACCTCGCTGCAATCCGGTGCCATCGATGCCACCGAGTGGGTCGGCCCCTATAATGACCTGGCCTTTGGTCTCTACAAAGCTGCCAAATATTACTACTACCCCGGCTTTCATGAGCCGGGCACCACGCTGGAGGCGCTCATCAACAAAAAGGCGCTGCATGCACTGCCGAAGGATCTGCAATCCATCGTGCTCAACGCCTGCCGGGTGGTAAATCAGGATCTGCTCTGCGAGTACACCGCACGCAACCCGGTTGCGCTGGATACCCTGCTGAACAAACATAAGGTGGATATGCGGATCTACCCGCAGGACGTATTGCAGCAGCTGCGCAAGCTCTCGGAAGAGGTGGTGGCCGATCTGGCCAACAGGGATGCCTTTACCAAAAAGACCTATGCCTCCTACTCCCGGTTTTATAACCAGGCCCGGCGCTGGAGCAACATCTCCCAGCTGGCCTTTCTGCAGGCACGGGACAGCGGCTGATAACTCCGAAAGCGGGATTTCGCCTAAAGCGCCTGCTTTTGGTAGTCCCGCCTGCCGAATCAACCTAAATGCCCAGCTTTCAACTGCCGCCTCTCTCCCTCTATATCCATATCCCCTGGTGTATCCAGAAATGCCCCTATTGTGATTTCAACTCCCGGGCACTGAAAGGCAACCTGAACGAAAAGGCCTATGTCAATGCCCTGCTGGCTGACCTGGATAGCGAGCTGTTTCAGCTGCATGGTCGGCCACTGCAAAGCATCTTTATCGGCGGTGGCACACCCAGCCTCCTCTCCGGTCAAGCCATCACGGATCTGCTGGATGGTGTGCAGCAGCGGATACCCGTTCCAGCCGATACGGAGATCACCCTGGAGGCAAACCCCGGCACACTGGAGGCCGGTCGCTTCGCACACTACCGTACTGCCGGGGTAAATCGGCTCTCAATCGGTGTCCAGAGTTTTGATGCCGGGTGCCTGCAACGGCTTGGCCGCATCCATGGGCCGGCGGAGGCCGTTGCCGCCTTCCATGCCGCCAGAAATGCCGGTTTTGAGCGAATCAATCTGGATCTGATGTTTGGCCTGCCCGGCCAGGATATGACGCTGGCTCAGCACGATCTGCAGCAAGCCATTGCGTTGCGCCCGGAGCACATCTCCTATTACCAGCTGACCCTGGAGCCCGGCACCCCGTTTTACCACGCACCACCCGCCCTGCCGCTGGATGACCACCTTTGGGAGATGCAGCAGCAGGGGGAGCGCCTGCTCCACAACTCAGGCTACAGCCAATATGAGATCTCTGCCTATGCCCGGCCTGGGGAGCCGTGCCACCATAATCTTAACTATTGGATCTTTGGTGACTATCTCGGAATCGGTGCAGGTGCTCATGGCAAATCAACAAACCCCGACCGATCAATAACACGCCGCTGGAAGCCCCCAGAGCCATCAGCCTATCTTGCCACAGCGGGCACTGAGCAGGGATTATCCGGACAAAAAACCCTGGCAGCGGATGAGATTGCACTGGAGTTTATGATGAATGCGCTGAGGCTGCGCCAGGGATTCCCAGAAAGCCTCTACTCGCTACGCACAGGGCACTCTTTTGCCACCATCGCCACACCGGTTAAGCAGGCCATTTCTGAGGGGCTGCTGGAACATCACAACAGCCGATTTAGCCCCACCCCACTTGGCCGGCGTTTTCTCAACAACTTGCTGGAAAAGTTTCTTTAGGGGGCTGCACCCACTCTTTGTTCGTTATTCATTATTCAATTTAAAGATTTATGCATCTCGTTTATCGGACAAGCTCCAGGTAATCAAACAACCTGCCGCCATAGTGCTAACCTTAACCAATATAAAAAACAACCACCCCAATCTATCCGAGGAGCCTCGATATGGAAAAAGAACACGTCACTCTTACCCAACCAGATGGCACAACGCTTGAACTCCCCATACTGGAAGGCAGTGTCGGACCAAAAACCTTTGATGTGACCTCTGTATATAAAAAGACAGGGATGTTCACATTTGACCCCGGTTTTATGGCAACCGCCAGCTGCCGTAGCGCCATCACCTTTATTGATGGGGAAAAAGGCATCCTTCGCTATCGGGGGTACCCCATTGAACAGCTGGCTGAACAGAGCAGTTTTCTGGAGGTGGCCTATCTGCTGCTCTACAGTGAGCTGCCCTCAGCAGAGCAACTCACAGAATTTGAGTACATCATTGGTCATCACACCATGATCAATGAGTCGCTGCAGATGTTTTACCGGGGCTTCCGCTACGATGCGCACCCCATGGCCACCATGGTGGGGGTGGTGGGCTCCCTCTCTGCCTTCTACCATGATTCACTCGATATCCACGATGCCCGCCACCGTGAGATCTCGGCCCACCGTTTGATTGCCAAGATGCCCACCATTGCGGCATGCAGCTACAAACGGCACAAGGGTGAACCCTTTATCTACCCACGCAATGATCTGAACTATACCGCCAATTTTATGCGCATGATGTTCGCCACCCCCTGTGAAGAGTTCGAACCAGACCCCGTCGCAGCCAAGGCGCTGGATCTGCTGTTTATCCTGCACGCCGACCATGAACAGAATGCCAGCACATCCACCGTGCGCATTGCCGGCAGCTCTGGTGCCAACCCCTTTGCCTGCATCTCAGCCGGTATTGCCTCTCTCTGGGGGCCTGCACATGGCGGGGCCAATGAGGCGGTACTGAATATGCTGGATGAGATTGGTGATGTCTCCAATGTCGATAAATATATCGCCAGGGCCAAGGACAAAAGCGACCCTTTCCGGCTGATGGGGTTTGGCCACCGGGTCTATAAAAACAATGATCCCCGGGCAACCATCATCCGCAAGGTCTGTTATGACGTGCTGGAGAATATGCCAACTGCCGATAGCCCACTGTTTGAACTAGCGCTGAAGCTGGAGGAGATCGCGCTGAAAGATGAGTATTTTATCTCTCACAAGCTCTATCCCAATGTTGATTTCTACTCGGGCATTATCTATCGGGCGCTCAACATACCGATGAATATGTTTACCGTGATGTTTGCCATCGCCCGCACCGCTGGCTGGGTTGCCCACTGGATGGAGATGATCGGTGACCCGGATCACCGTATTGCGCGCCCCCGCCAACTCTATCTGGGGGCTGCCGAGCGCGCTTATGTGCCGCTTGATAAAAGAGGGTAGATCCAACCCTATGGGGCACTCTTCACCAGCTCCTGCAACTGGCTTAGCGAGGCTCGTTGCAGGGGTCTGTCACCCAGGGGGCCCAATGGTGGCTGGCGCAACGCTTCCGGTGGAAGGAGTGTAAGCTCAATATCGGTATCTCCGGCGCGAAAACGGCAGACTGGGTACCTGCGCTTTACCCCGCCGCTGAAGCAGAGGGTTCTCTCGCCATCATGCCAGGGGATATCCCGATCCAGCAGGAACAGGATCACCTCTTCTGGTGTCTCGCTAAAGAGGTGCAGCTCTATCCTGTTATGGGGTACGGCGGTACCCGTCAGAACCGGCCCCACCAGACGGGGGCTAAAGGAGGCCAGGGTTTTCATCGCTGCCAAAGCCTGTCGGCGCAGCTCCTCCAATATCACAGGTTGCTGCTCATGCTGAAACAGCGATTGATGCGCCTTTAGCGCCAGCTCAACCTCCGCTTCTGTCGGCAGCTCAAAGCGACTTGTGGTGCCCAGCCGCTCCGCTGCTTTGCGACGCGCCACGCGCATATCCCGGCAGGTTCCATCTGCCAGGGTACGCGCTATCTCATAGGCCATACGTTGGCGCAGCTGGTCATCTCTTCGATTGTGAGACACCGGCTAAAAGATCTCTTCTGGGCTATCCGAGTTCGATCCACCACCCAAGTGGCGGCCTGAGGTTGCCTGCTCTTCCGGGGCATTTGCCGCGCGGAAAACCTCAAATATGGCCTCTTTTTGATCCGCCCCTGCGCGCTTGCCGGTACGCGGGTCGATACGTACCGTTACCATGCCAGGCGGCATCTGCAACGGGTGCTCGGGAACATCCTTTAGCGCCACCTTCATGAAGTCAATCCAGGCTGGCAGTGCCGCCTTGCCGCCCACCTCGCCCCTGCCCAGTGGTTGGGAGGAGTCAAAACCCACCCAGACAATCGCAACCAGATCCGGATGAAAGCCGTTGAACCAGGCATCACGCTGATCATTACTCGTGCCGGTCTTCCCCGCCAGATCATTGCGGCCCAATACCCGCGCCTTTCTGCCTGTGCCTCGCTTGATGACATCCTGCATCATGGAGTTCATCAGATAGTGGTTCTCCGGGCTGATCACACGGGGCGCAACATGCCGAGGCGGCCCTTCAATCTCCCTGTCCGCCGCCCCTTCCCCCTTTTCAAGCAGACAGTCATCACACACCCGTAGCGGAGCAGCCTTAAAGACAATGTTGTGCTGCCCATCCTCGATGCGCTCAATAAAATTGGCCTTTACCCGGTAGCCACCATTCGCCAGCACCGAGTAACCCATGGCCATCTGCAGTGGTGTCACTGCACCACTGCCCAAGGCCAGTGAAAGGTTGTGCGGCAGCTCATTGGGGTCAAAGCCAAACTTCTCTGCCTGCTCCAGCGCCCGGTCAACACCAATGGCACGCAACAGACGAATGGAGACCAGGTTGCGGGATTTGGTCAGTGCAAAACGCAGGCGGGTAGGGCCAAAGAATTTGCCACTGTAATTTTTCGGGCGCCAGGCGCGCTCCAGGCTGGGGTCATCAAACACCACTGGCGCATCATTGATCAGACTGGCAGCGGTATAGCCCTCATCCAGGGCGGCGGAGTAGATGATGGCTTTAAAGCCCGACCCGGGCTGCCGTTTGGCCTGAAGAGCTCGGTTGAATTTACTGCGGTAGAAATCAAAGCCCCCCACCAGCGCAACCAGCGCACCACTGTTTGGATCGACCGCAACCAACGCACCCTCTACCGCAGGGATCTGAGCCAGGTGCCACTCTGGCTCCAGCTCTGTCCCCCGGTTCTGGAGACGGATCAGATCTCCCGCCGCCAGAATCTCCCCCGCCACCTTGGGCGCTGGGCCACGCCGGTTTTCATTGATGTAAGGCCTGGCCCACTTCAGGCCATCCCACTTGATCGTTACCTGTTTCCCCCCGCCCAGGTAGACGGTTGCAGAGCGCTCAGCAAGTGCTGTAACCAAACCAGCCCACAACCCACCAAGCCGTTTTTTATCCCGTAAAAACACATCCCACTCCTGCTCTGTAGTCGCCTCTGTCAGATCCAGGTGCTGCGTGATGCCACGAAACCCGTGCCGCCGGTCATAGTCTATCAGCGCCTTTTGTACCGCATCGTTGGCCGCCTTCTGCAGTCGGCTGTCCAACGTGGTGTAGACCTGATAGCCCTGGGTGTAGGCGTCGTTACCAAAACGCTCCACCAGATCCGCTCGCACCATCTCTGCGAAATAGGAGGCTTCAATCTCCGGTTTGGGGACATGCAGTGAAGCCATAATGGGTGCTTTCATGGCTGTACTGTATTCAGCAGGATCAATAAAACCCAGTTTTGCCATGCGCCCAAGCACATAGTTACGCCGCTCTACGGCTCGCTTGGGGTTGGCCAGCGGGTTGTTGCTGGAGGGGGCCTTGGGCAGGCCGGCAATCATCGCAATCTCTGGCAGTGACAACGTCCCCACTGGCTTGCCATAGTAGACCTGCGCGGCGGCACCCACACCGTAGGCACGCTGCCCCAGGTAGATTTTATTCAGATAGAGCGCAAAGATATCCTGCTTCTCCAGCTCACCCTCAATACGCAAGGCAAGAAAGATCTCCTTGAGTTTGCGTATATAGGTTTTTTCCGGGGTCAGGAAAAAGTTTCTGGCCACCTGCATGGTGATGGTACTGCCACCCTGCCGGCGCTGGCCACTCTGCACCAATCTGACGGCAGCACGCAGGAGGCCCTTATAGTCCACCCCCGGGTGCTGAAAGAAACGGTCATCCTCTGCGGCGAGAAAGGCCATGACCATCTGATCCGGAATCTCTCCATAAGAGAGGGGGATGCGACGCTTCTCTCCAAATTCGGCAATTAGCCGGTGATCTCGGCTAAAGATTCTCAACGGCACCTGCAGGCGGACATCCCGCAGATGTTTTACCGATGGCAGCTCAGGTTCAAGATAATAATAGGCTGCAGCTATTGAGGCTACACTGACAACTGCGCCAAGGCATCCCAGCACTATTCCAATTTTAATCAATCCAATGAGTCGCTTCATGCACCTTGTCACAGTTTTTTTGGGTGGGACACCCCAGAATAGAGGGGGAGAAAGGAGAAAGGAGCTATAATAGCAAAAAACATCAGTGGGTTTTTTGCTGAAAGTAAAAAAAATACTTCACATGTTTTTTATTTACTGCTATATAGTTAAGCAGTCTAGTTAAAGCAAAACCTTTAACATCCCCATTAAGGCCATGTTAATACAGCGAGAATAAGTGCCGCATGCTTTCTATTTTCCAACGCAAAAAACCCGCCATCATTGGGCTGGACATCAGCTCGACGGCAATCAAACTCCTGGAGCTGAGCAAGACATCCTCCATGGGTCGCGCTGGCGCTCAATTCAAAGTAGAGAGCTATGCAGTAGAGCCACTACAGGAAAATGCAGTTGTGGAGAAAAATATTGCCGATGTTAATGCAGTCGGTGAATCCATAAGAAATGTCGTAAAACGCTCTGGTTCCCGCGCCAAGCACGTTGCCGTTGCCGTTTCAGGCTCTGCGGTCATCACCAAGATCATCACCATGCCCGCATCTCTCTCCGATCAGGAGATGGAGGCGCAGATCCAGCTTGAGGCAGACCAATATATCCCCTATTCACTGGAAGAGGTGAATATGGATTTTGAGGTGCTGGGGACCTCCGAAAAAAACCCGGAGATGATGGATGTCCTGCTAGCCGCCTCACGCAGCGAGAATGTCGATGATCGCGTTGCCGCCATTGAAATTGCCGGCCTCACTGCAGAGGTGGTCGATGTGGAGGCCTACGCCATGGAGAATGCCTTTAGCCAGATTGCAGATCAGCTTCCAGAGCAGGGTGAAAATCAAACCATTGCGGTTGCCGATGTCGGCGCGGCAACCACCACTATGAATGTGCTGCACAACAACAAGATTATCTATACCCGAGAGCAGAACTTTGGCGGCCGCCAGTTGACCGAGGAGATTCAACGCCGCTACGGTCTCTCCTACGAAGAGGCCGGCATGGCCAAACGCCAGGGCGGCCTGCCGGATAACTATATCCCCGAGGTGCTGGATCCCTTCCGCGAAGCAATGGTGCAACAGGTGAGTCGATCCCTGCAATTCTTCTTCTCTTCCAGCCCTTATAACAGCGTGGATTATATCGTCATGGCGGGTGGCTGCTCCTCCATACCCGGGGTTGACGAACTGATTGAAGAGAAGCTAGGAACCCCTGCTATTATTGCCAACCCGTTTGCCAATATGTCAGTCTCATCACGGGTAAAACCTCAGAGCCTGAGCAACGATGCCCCTTCCATGATGATTGCCTGTGGCCTGGCGTTAAGGAGCTTTGACTAAAGATGGCACAGATCAACCTGCTGCCCTGGCGCGAAAATCTTCGTAAACAGCGCCAACGCGAATTTGGTGTTGCGGTTGGAGGCATGGCCGTTATTACCGTGCTGCTGCTGATTATCGGCCATATGCATATTGCTGGCCTGATCAAACATCAAAACAATAGAAATGCCTTTTTAAAGAAAGAGATTGCTGCGGTAGAGAGCAAGATCAAAGAGATTAAAAACCTGGAATCAACCAAAGCAAAGCTGTTAGCACGCATGGAAGTGATTCAAGAGCTGCAGAGCAGCCGGCCAGAGGTCGTCCATCTGTTTGATGAGCTGGTAAAGACCGTCCCTGAAGGTGCGCTGCTCACCAAGGTTGAACAGAGCGGAAAGAGTATCCGAATAGAGGGGCGCGCCCAATCCAATGCCCGGGTATCCACCTATATGCGCAAAATCGAGGCATCAGAGTGGCTGGGCAAACCCCAGCTTCTGGTCATTGAGACAAAGGACAAAACCGGCACTGGCCTTAACCATTTTCGCTTGAGAGCCAAGCAGAT
This sequence comes from Candidatus Polarisedimenticolaceae bacterium, assembly GCA_021648685.1. Lineage (GTDB taxonomy): Bacteria > Pseudomonadota > Gammaproteobacteria > Chromatiales > Chromatiaceae > WFXD01. The sequence continues at coordinate 19,613 of JAKISI010000019.1, read as the reverse complement.
CAATCCTGCCAGCGGGAGCGACCAGTGAACCTTGATGAACTCAATGAGCTGGATTTCAGCAACGTCGGCATCTGGCCCTGGCCGGTCAAGATTGCACTCATCCTGCTCGTCTGCACCCTCCTCTCCGTCGGCTTTTACTACCTTGATACCCAGGATCAGCTGCTACAGCTTGAGCGAGCAGAAAAGGAAGAGATCACACTCAAAAAGAATTTTGAGACGCAACAGGCCAAAGCAGCCAATCTTGATAAGTACAAACAGCAACTTGAAGAGATGAAGCAGTCATTTGGTGCCATGCTGCGCCAGCTTCCCAACAAAACCGAGGTTGCCGAACTGCTGGTTGATGTCTCGCAAACCGGGCTGGCCGCAGGGCTGGAGTTTGAGCTTTTCAAACCCACAGGTGAGGTACCCAAAGAGTTTTATGCCGAGCTACCAATAAAACTGAAAGTGCATGGCGGCTTCCACGAGTTTGGGGAGTTTATCAGCGGGCTGGCCGCTCTCCCTCGCATTGTCACCATTCATGATGTAAGAATCTATCCCACAGGTAAGCAGGGAGGCTCCCGCAAACGGCCGGGGGGCACAAAACTGATTTTAGAGGCAACTGCAAAAACCTACCGCTATCTCGAAGAGGGGGGTGAATAGTGAAAACGGACACCTTTTCCCCTCTGCTAAAAAGCGTCGCCACTGTTTTTGCCTGTGTCATGCTAACCGCCTGCAGCGATAACCAGATGGCCGACCTCCAGGAGTTTGTCAACGAGGTCAAATCCCGGCAGGCAGGGCGGATCACACCGCTTCCAGAGATCAAACCCATAGAGACCTTCATCTATACCGCCTCAGACAGGCGCAACCCCTTTGCCTTCTCCGTGGGGGAGGAGCCTGAGATGGCGATAGATCTTCCCGACAATGGCATTCGGCCCGATACCCTGCGTCGCAAGGAGGAGCTTGAAGATTTCCCTCTGGACTCCCTGCGCATGGTTGGAACCCTGGAGCAAGCTGGAAACACCTGGGGGCTGGTTCGGTCGCAGGAGGGAACCATCTACCGAGTCCAACCGGACAACTACATGGGGCAGAATCACGGGCGCATTACCCGCATTTCAGAAGACCAGATTGAACTGATAGAGATCGTGCCAGACGGACAGTCAGGTTATATGGAACGACCCGCCGCACTCTCACTGAGCGATGATGAATAAAGCAGAGGATATGAAGATGAACAGCAAGCCGATCCAATCCGGATCACAGCATCAGGCTAGGAGGCTGTCCGAGAATAGAAGATCTACTGCGGAACAGCCATTTCGGCCAGATTTCCCGATCAAATTCGTTAAATATGGCCTATATTCGCCTCATTTGATCAAAAAACCTGACTCAAAATGGCTGCTCCTCGCTACGGTCTCTATTCTTGGACAGCCTCCTAACCACAGAACAGGCAGATACCGCCACCATGCTGTAGTGATCCAAGCGCTACTGCTACTTTTCATAACGGCACTGTTTTCACCTGCTCATGCGATGGAGGCTGTGGTATTAGAAGATATCAAATCCACAACACTGCCCGGCAATCGTGTCCAGATCACCCTGTCCGCTTCCGGGCCGCTGATGCCACCAACCAGCTTTACTACGGATCATCCTGCGCGCATCGCCCTGGATTTTACCGGCATGTCCAGTGGCCTGAAAAAGAAGACCCTCCCGATCAGTGTTGGCATGGCCAGAAGCATTACTGCCATTGAAGCCGGTTCACGTACCCGTATTGTTATCAATCTGGTCACAGCCGTTCCTTACAACATCAGCCTGGATGGAAATCAGGCGATCATCACCATTGAAGGTGGAAACACGATTGCCGATCAGCCCCCAGCAGCCCCACGGTCAGCGCCATCACAAGGAACCACAGCCTCGTATGCCCGTAGCACCCCCAGGGCACGGGCTATTGAAAACATCGACTTCCGCCGGGGCAATGCCGGAGAGGGGCGCATAATGATCACCCTCTCAGACCCAGGCACCCTGGTTGACCTGCGTGAAGAGGGCGGCCACATTGTGGTTGAGTTCCTGGATACCACACTGCCACAGCCACTAACACGCAAATATGACGTGACAGATTTTGCTACGCCGGTACAGACCGTTGAGGCCTCCCCATCCGACAACAATGTCAAAATAGCGATCTTTCCTGTCGGCAACTATGAGCATCTGGCCTACCAGACAGATCAGCTCTATACCGTTGAGGTGCGCCCACTCACCAGGGCACAGAAAGAGAAGATGGAACAGGATAAAGCCATCTTTACCGGAGACCGCCTCTCCCTCAACTTCCAGGACATCGAGGTGCGCTCTGTGCTGCAGCTGCTGGCTGATTTTACCGGCCTGAATATGGTCACCAGCGACACGGTAAAAGGGCGCATCACCCTGCGATTGAAGAATGTCCCCTGGGATCAGGCGCTGGACATTATCCTCAAAACCAAGGGGCTCTCCATGCGGCGCACCGACAAGGTCATACTGGTCGCCCCCACAGAAGAGATTGCTGCCCGAGAGAAACTGATACTCGAATCAGAGCGCCAGATCGAAGAGCTGGCACCTCTGCGCTCTGAATTTATCCAGATCAACTATGCCAAGGCAGCAGACCTTGCCACGCTATTAAAGGGCGAAGAGAACAACCTGCTCTCTGAGCGTGGCAATGTGACCATCGATGAGCGCACCAATACCCTGCTGGTGCAGGACACCAGCTCCAAACTGGAGGAGGTTCGCAGCCTGGTCGAGCTGCTGGACATCCCGATCCGGCAGGTACTCATTGAATCACGGGTGGTTATTGCCAATAATGATTTTGCCAAGGACATTGGTGTGCGCCTGGGCTTTTCCCGGGCAAACATCACTAAAAGCAATGAGATTGAGATTGCTGGTGGGCTGCCAGGGCACATATCAAATAACATCTATGATTCAGGCCAGCACATCAATACAGCCGTTGGTATTGAAAACCCTGCTACATCAGGAAACCGTGCCCTGCAAGTCAATCTGCCTCAAACACTAAGTGCAACTCGTGGAGGCGCGGTTAATCTATTAATTGGAAAATTAGCTTCTTACTTGTTAAACCTTGAACTATCCGCCATGCAGCAAGAGGGTCGGGGCGAACTTGTTGCCAGCCCTCGTGTTATCACCTCTGACCAGAATAAGGCGGTCATTAAGCAAGGTCTGGAGATCCCTTATGAAGTGAGATCCTCCAGTGGTGCAACCACCATTGCCTTTAAAGAGGCCCTGCTAAAGCTGGAAGTCACCCCCCATATCACACCGGATGACCGCATCATCATGGATCTTGTCATTAACAAGGACAACCCTGATTACACGCGCGCACTTCTGGGCATACCACCTATTGACAGGCGCTCTGTCGAAACCACTGTGCTGGTGGATAATGGAGAGACCGTTGTACTTGGTGGCGTGTTTGAGCGTGACAAGGTAGAAAATATAGAACGCGTTCCATTCTTTGGCGACCTGCCTTACGTTGGGTTCATGTTTAAGCAACGTTTTGAAAAAGATGATAATAAAGAGCTGCTCATCTTTGTCACCCCCAGGATCCTGAAAGATACACTGAGCATACGTTGATCACACTGAACCGCTCCTTGGTGGTGAATATTCCCAAAGTAATTATAGAGACTGGATAGCTGGATAACCTCTGCATGCAACGTATTGAAAATATCTTTCTTGTTGGCCCAATGGGGGTAGGCAAAAGCACAATCGGCAAACAGCTCGCAGCAAAGATTGGCCTGGAATTCAGGGATAGCGACTTTGAGATCCAGAAGCGCACCGGGGTGGATATCCCCACCATCTTTGAGTTCGAAGGTGAAGCGGGTTTCAGAAAGCGGGAGCAGGCCATTCTGGATGAGCTGACCCAGCAACGAGGGGTAGTGTTATCGACCGGCGGTGGCGTTATACTGGATGCCACAAGCCGACAACACCTCACCGCACGCGGGGTCGTCTTCTACCTGCACTGCTCTCCTGAGCAGCAGTTTGCCCGCACCCAAAAGGATCGCAGCCGCCCCCTGCTACAGACTGAAAACCCCCTGGCCAAACTACAGGAGCTGATGGCTCAGCGCGACCCGCTATACCGACAGGTTGCTGATTACATTATATCGACCGAAAAACGTAACGCCGCCGCGGTAACAAAGGATATCATCCAGCAGCTCTCTGAGGGGTAAACTGCTTAGCGCATCAACCCGCGCATGATGGCACCAGGCTCTGCTTTCCGGGATAATAGCCCCCCTGTCCAATTTACCGTATGGAACCCTGCTTGTGGAATCGACCCCTCAAACCCTGCACGTTGACCTTGGAGAAAGAAGCTACCCCATCTACATCGGCTCCGGCCTTTTAGGCGAGGCAGAACTCTACCAGCGCCATATCCCCAGTCAGCAGGTTATGGTGGTCAGCAATGAGACCGTTGCCCCCCTCTATCTGGAGCCACTGCTCGCTGCTCTCAAAGATTTTCAAACCGCCTCCATCATACTCCCCGATGGCGAGCAGTTTAAAACCCTTGAGGTCTGGAACCGTATATTTGATGCACTCTTGGCACAACATTTTGACCGGCGCTGCACCATAGTCGCCCTGGGTGGTGGTGTCATTGGCGATATGGCCGGCTTTGCCGCCGCTGCCTATCAGCGTGGCGTTCACTTCATTCAGATCCCCACCACCTTGCTGGCGCAGGTTGACTCTTCCGTCGGCGGAAAGACCGGCCTGAACCATGCGCTGGGCAAAAATATGATCGGCGCCTTCTACCAGCCACGTTGCGTCATTGCCGATACCGCGACACTCAACACACTGGAACAGCGCCAGCTGGCAGCCGGCCTGGCAGAGGTTATCAAATATGGTCTTATTGCAGATGCAGAGTTCTTTGTCTGGTTAGAGCAGCATCTCGATGCCCTTCTAAACCGGGATATCAAGGCCCTCTCTTATGCTATAGCCCGCTCATGCCAAAACAAGGCTCGCATCGTTGCAGCTGATGAGCTTGAGGCAGGCCAGCGCGCCCTGCTCAATCTGGGTCACACCTTTGGCCATGCCATAGAGACCGGGGTAGGGTATGGAGACTGGCTGCATGGAGAGGCCGTCGGTGCAGGGATATGCATGGCCGCATCCCTGTCACAAAAGCAGGGGTGGCTGACCCACGATGAAAAAGAGCGTATTGTAACGATGATCAAACGCGCCGGCCTGCCTGTGGAGCCCCCCCCCAGCTTAACGCCGGAACGTTTTATAGAGCTCATGTCAGTAGACAAAAAAGTAGTGGATGGCCAGCTGCGCCTGGTGCTGCTCCAGGGCATTGGAAAATCCATTGTGACTGGCGACTTTAACCATGACCATCTAAATGCCACGCTAAATGAATATAGAAGAGCCAGCCGATAGCTACTCCCCTTCCGACCGCAGGCCGGCAGATTCGGCTGGCGGCATGGCATCAACCCGCCCATCACAGTTTTTTACCTATCCAGAGCTGACGCAGTGTCTGGATCTTATCCATCATCTAACTGAAAACAGCAAACTGATTCCTTTAATAAAAGGGCCACAGGGATCAGGCAAGACAACCCTTCTTTTTCAGCTTCAATCACAAACACCCGAGCATTGGATGCTCTGCCGTATTGATGCCAACCCCATGATGCACCCCGAGCAGCTCTATTCGCTACTCGCTCAGCATTTCGGCATCACGGAAAAAGACGATCAGATAAAGCAGCAGATCCTAAACCACTTTGAGCAGCTACAACACGATGGCACACTCCCCGTCATTGCCGTCGATGATGCACATCTACTGCCCATAGATACCATCGCTGAGCTGCTGCAACTGCACCTCTCTTCCACCACGAAAGAGCAACATCTGCTGCACCTTGTTTTATTTGCTGCTCCAGCAATCGACAATATTTTACAGACACAAGAGGCTCATATCCTTACGGCTCAAGCTATCCAGACACTGGATATGCCCCCACTCAACCCCGAGCAGGCCGCCGCCTATATCACGCAGGTACTCCTGGCCCGAGGCGCACTCGAAGCCTTTGCGCTGACTGCCGGCCAAATGGAGAAGATTATCCATAGCAGCCAGGGGTCACCTGGGCAGATTGAAAACCTCTTAACCAGGCTACCAGCTCATCCCGCTACACCTCAAAAGCCAACCGAACGATCTGCACTGAAGCTGCTGATGGAAGACCTGCCCGTAACCGCCATTGTCAGCACACTCGGGCTTATCTCCATTATCCTGCTGCTGTTACTCTTTCAAGATGAGATCAATGCCTTTTTTTATAAAACATCACCCAATGAGGCTCCTGCTGACCCAGCCATAATCGAAAACAGCTCTGAAATAACCCTGAAGCTACCGCACTTGCCTGAGCCAAAAGCAGTACCGGAGAAGGTATCAGAGTTACCGGAATTACCACCGTATATCACGCCCGTTGAAGAGCTGGAACCCATCTCAAAGAGAGCGGCGGTGGCCACAGCTGTTGCGCCACCAACAGGCGAAGCAGAAGCTCCGCCTGAGATAATAGAGGAGCTAGCACCGCCTGTTCCAACGGTTGACCTGGCCGAGGCGCCAACAGCGCCCGCTATAGCAATCCCAGAGGTGGTCAAACCCGTCATCACCCCTGTCAAGCCCCCCTCTGCCCCCAGGATGGCAATAAAACCACCTGCTGCTGCACCAGCAATAAAAGCCACGCCCAAACTCGAAACCGTCAAAAAAGAGCCGGGGCGGGAGGCATGGTTGCTCGCTCAAAAACCAACTGCCTATACGCTCCAGATTATTGGCTTAACAGACCACTCAAACATCCCTGCCTACATCAAGCGGCACAAGCTGGCGGGACAGGTTGCCTACTTTAAAACCTCTCGCAACGGCAAAGCCTGGTATCCACTGCTCTACGGCATCTACCCTGACCGGGCTGCTGCCATAGCCGCCCGGCCAAAGCTTGCATCACAGCTACGACAAAAAGGGATCTGGGCGCGCAGCCTGGAATCTGTGCATAAAGAGATCGAGGCCGCAAAGTAAGCGACGCACTACTCTACCGTCACTGACTTGGCAAGATTTCGCGGTTGATCAACATCTGTGCCTTTCAAAACAGCCACATGGTATGAGAGAAGCTGTAGCGGGATGCTATAGACGATAGGTGCTGTAGTTGGAAAAATATCATCCAGCGTCAGGTTTTGGTAGTGATCCAGATCGATACTGACGGCGCGGTCACTGAACAGAAACAACTCGCCGCCTCGTGCCCGCACCTCTTGCAGGTTCGACAACACCTTCTCCAGCAGCGCATCATCCGGCAGGGCGCACACCACGGGCATATCCGCATCCACCAAGGCCAATGGCCCATGCTTCAGCTCCCCGGCAGGATAGGCTTCGGCATGGATGTAGGAAATCTCCTTCAGCTTCAGCGCACCCTCAAGTGCAATGGGGTAAAAAGCGCCACGCCCTAAAAAGAGTGCATGCTCTTTTTTGGCAAAGCCATTGGCCATTTCACGAATCGCATCCGACAATTCCAGCACCACCTCGACCTGACGGGGCAGGGCATGCAGTTCATCCACCAGCTCTTTTTCGCGCTCCTGGGTCATCCCGCGCCTGCGGGCAAACGCCAGGGTAAGCAGGCGAAAGGCGACCAGTTGGGTGGTAAAGGCCTTGGTCGAGGCTACCCCGATCTCCGGCCCGGCACGCGTCATCAGCGCAACATCCGACTCACGCACCAATGAGCTCTCGGGCACATTGCAGATACAAAAGCTCCCCAGGTAACCGGCGCTCTTTGCTCCTCGCAGCGCCGCCAAGGTGTCTGCCGTCTCACCTGATTGGGAGATCGTGATAAATAGCGTGTTTTTCGGCACCACAACCCGGCGATATCGGTATTCGCTTGCCACCTCCACACTGCACTGCAGGCCTATCTCCTCCAGCCAGTATTTTGCTACCAGTCCTGCATGATAACTGGTGCCGCAGGCAATGATATGCACCGCCTCTGTTTGATCCAGCAGCAGCTTCGCCTCATGGCCAAAACTCTCTTCCAACAGCCGCCCTTTGTAGATGCGCCCCTCAAGGGTTTCGGCAATCACTGCGGGCTGCTCATGGATCTCTTTGAGCATGTAGTGCGGGTAGGGGCCTTTATCCGCAGTTGATGCGGCCAGGTGCGATTTTCGAACCGGGCGCTCTACCACATTGCCGTCTCTATCAAACACCGTGACTCCATCACGCCGCACTTCCGCAATGTCACCCTCTTCAAGAAATATAAAACGCTGGGTAACCGGCAGCAGTGCGAAAACATCCGAGGCGATATAGTTGCCATCCTCTGCAACACCAACCACTAGGGGGCTTCCCGCACGCGCCACTACCAGCCGCTCTGAATCTTCAGGATCCGCCACCGCCAATGCATAGGCACCAATAAGTTTTTTGATGGCAGCACGCACAATCTGTACCAGGCCCTGGCTGCCTCCCATCAGGCTGGCCAGCAGATGGGCAATAACCTCGGTATCGGTTTCGGAGGTAAAGGTGTAGCCTTGAGCCTCAAGCTGCTTCCGCAGCTCACTGTGATTTTCGATGATGCCATTGTGCACAATGGCAACCTGCTCGCCGCTCATGTGGGGGTGGGCATTCCGCTCAGCAGGCATACCGTGAGTTGCCCATCGAGTGTGCGCAATGCCCAGATTACCCTTAACGGTGTTCCTATCCAGTAGCTCCTGGAGCGCTGCCACCTTGCCAACAGAGCGAAGCCGTTGCAGCCGACCATCCGCCGTTCTGATCGCGATCCCTGCAGAGTCATAACCCCGGTACTCAAGGCGTTTTAACCCCTCCAACAAAACAGCTGTTACATCTTCCTGTGCAATGGCACCGACAATTCCGCACATAGTAATTTTGCCTCTATTTTTTCGGTTTTTTTACCGGACGTTTCCAGCCTTTGACACTGTATTGTCTGCTGCGGCTGAGAGTCAGCATCTCCGGTTGCGTATCAGAAGTAATGGTGGAGCCTGCTCCGATGGTGGCTCCTGCACCAATTTCAACCGGGGCAACCAGCTGTGAATCAGAACCAATAAAGGCATTGTCACCAATAATGGTTTGAGATTTATTGGCACCGTCATAGTTGCAGGTGATGGTACCGGCACCAATGTTGACATCCTTTCCAACCACGGCATCGCCGATATAGCTCAGATGATTGATCTTGCTGCCTTCATCAATAATTGATTTTTTAATCTCAACAAAGTTACCCACCCGGTTTCTACCCGCCAGTCGGGTTCCAGGCCGGATGCGTGCGAAGGGGCCAATCACGCTCTCTGCTCCGATAGTGGCATCTTCAATCACACAATTTTCAAGAATCTGAACCCCATCGGCAACCGCGCTGTTGCGAATAACGCTGTTGGCACCAATGCAGACATTGTCTCCCAGCTCTACCCTGCCTTCGATGATCACATTGATATCAATCTGAACATCCCGGCCAACCGATAGCTCGCCGCGAAGATCAAACCGTGATGGATCCAGGAAGGCCACCCCTTGCTGCATCAATATTTTGGCCTGGTGTTGTTGATAGTGGCGCTCCAGTTGCGCCAGCTGGGCACGATCATTCACACCCATCACCTCTGTTGCATCCTCCGGCTGTGCCACCTTTACATTGACACCATCGGCAACTGCAAGCTCTACGATATCCGTAAGGTAGTACTCCTTTTGAGCATTATGGTTATCGACGCGTGACAGCCAATTGATCAGTCTCTTTTTATCTGCAACCAGAAAACCGGTGTTGATCTCGGTAATGGCCAGCTCTTCTGCTGTTGCATCTTTCTGCTCTACAATGCGCTGCACCCTGCCTTGTGCACTGCGCACAATGCGCCCGTAGCCTGTAGGGTTTTCCAGCTCAACGGTAAGCAGTGCCAGGTCGGTCTCCGCTGCCGCCTGGATCAGTGACGAGAGCGTTTCGGCCTGGATCAGCGGCACATCGCCATACAGCACCAGAACCTGATCGACATCGGCAAGAGCCGGAAGCGCCTGATCTACGGCATGCCCCGTACCCAGCTGTTGCTGCTGTTCCACCCAGGTCAAGTCGCCATCCGAGGAGAAGGTCTTTGGTACCATCTCCCCACCGTGTCCAAAGACCACAATGACCTGCTCTGGGGCAAGTTTTTTGGAGGTATCAACCACATGCCTGAGCAGCGGGCGGTTGGCCAATCGATGCAAAACCTTAGGTAACGAGGAACGCATGCGTGTTCCCTGTCCGGCAGCAAGAATAACAACCCCAAGTTTCATCTGATTTCCGTCTCGTTATTTAGAGTGAAGATTAATTGTACCTGTATACGCAAAAAAAAACGGCTCTCAGGGAGAACCGTTTTTAGTGCCACATTAATGTCCAGTAATCAACCGTGTGTTTTGCGTAATTTGTCAATTGCTCTCAGCTGTGCGGCCGCTTCCGCCAACTCTGCCTGCGCTTTAGCATGTTCGAAGTCAGCCTGCTGACCGGCAAGGGCATCTTCTGCCCGGCGTTTGGCCTCAAGTGCAGCAGCCTCGTCCAGATCCGCTGCACGGATAGCGGTATCGGCAAGGATGGTAACGACATGCGGCTGAACCTCAAGGATGCCGCCTGAAACAAAGAAGTGCAGCATCTCTTTGCCATCGCCTTCATCTACTCGCACTTCACCCGCCTTAAGCTGAGTTACCAGCGGTGTATGGCGAGGCGCAATACCCAGTTCGCCCATTACGGCAGGTGCATAGACCATCTCGGCCAGTCCAGAGTGGATCGCTCCCTCTGCACTTACAATGTCTACATGTATTGTCATTGCCATCTAAATATCTCCAGAGCGGGAAGTGCTGCTTACTTCTCTTCCTTTGCTGCTACTTCGTCGATTCCACCAACCATGTAGAAGGCCTGCTCTGGCAGATGATCGTACTCACCCGCAAGAATGGCTTTAAAACCGGTCAATGTATCTTTCAGTGAGACGTATTTACCGGGTGCGCCGGTAAATACCTCTGCTACAAAGAATGGCTGGGAGAGGAAACGCTGGATCTTACGGGCGCGGGTTACGGAGAGTTTATCTTCATCTGACAGCTCGTCCATGCCCAGAATGGCGATAATATCCTTCAGCTCTTTATAGCGTTGCAGTGTACCCTGTACGCCACGAGCTATTTCGTAGTGCTCTGCGCCCACGATGTTTGGATCGAGTATCCGGCTGGTGGAGTCCAGCGGGTCTACAGCCGGGTAGATGCCCAGCTCTGCGATCTGGCGAGACAACACCAGGGTCGCGTCCAGGTGAGCAAAGGTGGTTGCAGGAGAGGGATCGGTCAAATCATCCGCAGGCACATAGACGGCCTGGAATGAGGTGATGGAGCCGGTCTTGGTAGAGGTAATACGCTCTTGCAGTGCGCCCATCTCTTCCGCCAGGGTAGGCTGGTAGCCCACCGCAGAAGGCATACGACCCAGCAGTGCAGATACTTCGGTTCCCGCCAGGGTGTAACGATAGATGTTGTCAACGAACAACAGCACGTCACGCCCTTCGTCACGGAAGTTTTCGGCCATGGTCAGCCCCGTCAGCGCCACGCGCAGACGGTTGCCTGGAGGCTCGTTCATCTGCCCATAGACCAGTGACACCTTATCCAGCACGTTGCCTTCCGCCATTTCGTGGTAGAAATCGTTACCCTCACGAGTACGCTCACCCACACCGGCGAATACCGAGAAACCGGAGTGCTCGACCGCAATGTTACGGATAAGCTCCATCAGGGTAACGGTCTTGCCTACACCCGCGCCACCGAACAGGCCAACCTTGCCGCCCTTCTGGATGGGCATGATCAGGTCGATAACCTTGATGCCGGTTTCAAGCACTTCCAATGAGCCAGACTGCTCATCAAACTTGGGAGCCGTACGGTGGATGGGCATGCGTTTATCTGTCTCTACAGGGCCTGCATCATCGATTGGGTTACCCAATACGTCCATAATGCGTCCCAAGGTACCCTGGCCTACGGGCACCTGGATGGGTGCGCCTGTGTTATCAACCGCCAGACCACGTTTCAGGCCATCGGTAGATCCCATGGCAATAGTACGAGCCACACCATCGCCTAGCTGCTGCTGAACTTCCAGGGTCAAACCGACCTCTTCGATTTTCAGCGCATCGTAGACCTTAGGCATTTCATCACGGGGGAACTCAACGTCCACTACCGCGCCAATGATTTCTACCACTTTACCGGCCATTAGTTAATCCTCTTTCTTGCCTGATCGGGTCAGGTTGAAAATATATACTCTAAAAAATTCGTTTTGCTCAAGCTGAAAATAACTCGTAGCACTTAAACCGCTGCGGCACCACTCACGATCTCGGAGATCTCCTGGGTAATCGCTGCCTGGCGCGCCTTGTTGTATATCAGCTGTAGCTCATCAATCAGTTCGCCTGCGTTGTCTGATGCGGATTTCATTGCAACCATGCGTGCAGACTGCTCGCAAGCTCCATTTTCAACAACACCCTGGTATGCCAGTGACTCAATGTAGCGTGTTAACAAACCGTCCAGAACCTCTTTTGACTCAGGCTCGTAGATGTAGTCCCAGTGGTGCTTCAGCTCTTCCTCAGCTTCACCGGCTATTGGCACCAGCTGCTCAACGGTAGGGTTTTGGGTCATGGTATTAACAAACTGGTTGTAGGCAATATAGATACGGTCTATTTTACCGTTCTCATAGGCATCCAACATCACCTTGACCACACCAATCAGATCTTCGATGCGAGCGGCATCACCCAGCTGGGTGACTTCTGCCATCACCCGGCCACCGTAGCGGCGAAAGAACCCCAGCGCCTTTTTGCCAATGGTACAGAACTCAACCTCCACACCACTCTCTTGCTGCGCCTTGATCTCTCTGGCCAGCTGGCGAAACAGGTTGTTGTTCAGACCACCACACAGACCACGGTCAGATGAAATAACGATGTAACCCACTCGCTTCACTTCACGTTCGATCATGAAGCTGTGCTTGTACTCTGGATGCGCATGGGACAGGTGGCTGATGACATTTTTCATCTTTGCCGCATAAGGGGCGGTTGCCTCTTTGCGTTCCTGAGCCTTGCGCATTTTGGCGGCCGCCACCATCTCCATCGCAGAGGTGATCTTCTGCGTGTTTTTGATGCTGGCGATCTTGGTGCGTATCTCTTTTGCGCCTGCCATGATTGCTCTCTGTTAAATAAGCCTAAATGCGATCCCGTCTATCTCTCGGCCTACCAGCTATGGTTGGCTTTGAAATCCTTGAGCGCATCATGCAATGACTGGATGATTTCGTCATTGTAGTTAGCTTCCGCATTGATTTTATCGCTCAATGCCTGCTGGTTGCTCTTCATGTAGCCGTGCAGAGAACCTTCGAACGCCACAATCCTGTTGACCTCAACGTCATCCAGATAGCCTTCATTGGCAGCAAACAGAGAGACCGCCATCTCGGCTACAGAGAGCGGGGAGTATTGCGCCTGCTTCATCAGCTCGGTCACACGCTCGCCGCGCTCCAGCTGCTTGCGGGTAGCCTCATCAAGATCTGATGCAAACTGGGCAAATGCTGCCAGCTCACGATATTGCGCCAGCACCAGACGTACACCACCCCCCAGCTTTTTGATGATCTTGGTCTGCGCGGCACCACCTACTCGTGATACAGAGAGACCGGCATTGATCGCTGGACGAATACCTGCATTGAACAGGTCAGCTTCCAGGAAGATCTGACCATCCGTAATAGAGATTACGTTGGTCGGTACGAAGGCTGATACATCACCGCCCTGGGTTTCGATGATAGGCAGCGCGGTCAAAGAGCCGGTCTTGCCTTTCACTTTACCATTGGTGATCTTCTCGACATGCTCGGCGCTGATACGCGATGCGCGCTCCAGCAGACGTGAGTGGAGGTAGAATACATCACCCGGATAGGCTTCACGACCCGGTGGACGACGCAGCAGCAGTGATACCTGACGATAGGCCCAGGCCTGTTTGGTCAGGTCATCATAGATGATCAGTGCGTCTTCACCGCGATCACGGAAATACTCGCCCATGGTGGCACCAGCGTAAGGCGCGATAAACTGCAGTGCCGCGGTATCAGCGGCGGAAGCGGCAACCACAATGGTGTGATCCATTGCGCCGTGCTCTTCGAGCTTGCGAACAACCTGTGCAATGGTAGATGCCTTCTGACCAATCGCAACATAGATACACTTAATGCCTGTATTCTTTTGGTTGATGATGGCATCAATGGCGATGGCTGATTTACCGGTTTGACGATCACCAATGATCAGCTCACGCTGTCCACGTCCAACCGGCACCATGGCATCAATCGCTTTAAGTCCGATTTGAACCGGCTCATCGACAGATTTACGTGCGATAACGCCTGGTGCGATCTCTTCAATCGGCTTAGTGCCAGCGGCCTCAATAGCACCCTTGCCATCAATCGGCTGGCCCAGCGAATCAACAACGCGACCCAGCAGCCCTGGCCCGACAGGTACCTCCAACACGCGGCCGGTACATTTTACGGCATCGCCTTCTGAGAGGTGCGTATAGGGACCAAGGATAACCGCGCCGACAGAGTCACGTTCGAGGTTCAGGGCAAGACCAAAGGTGTTGCCTGGAAACTCCAACATTTCATAAGACATGGCATCTGCCAGACCGTGGATGCGGGCGATACCATCCGTCAAGCTGACGATGGTGCCTTCTGTGCGGGCTTCGGTTTCTGGCTCGTATTTTTCAATCTGACTTTTAATCAGATCGCTAATTTCAGATGGATTGAGCTGCATGATGGCTTCTCGTTATATTCCTAATTCAGTGGCTAGCTTTCGCAGTCGACCTTGTACAGATCCGTCAATCACCAGATCTCCAGCACGTATGATTACGCCACCAATCAGATCACGATTGATTTCACTGGTAACCCGGATCTCTCGGTCAAGGCGCTTTTTCAGCGCAGCTGCAAGCGTGTTTTCTTGAGCCTTGGTCATCTTGTATGCGGAGACTATCTCTACATCAAGGCTTCCCTGGCTCTCATTTTTGAGCCCTTCGTAGATCGATGCGATCTCAGGCAGGACACTCAGTCGGCTATTATGCACCAGCAGCCGCACCAGATTTCGACCCTCCGCATCCAGATGCTTTGCGCAGATATCCAGCATCATTGAAATGCGCTGGTCACTCTCAAGCTTTGGATTTGAGATCGCGGCGGCTACCCTCTCATCCTGCACGATGGCAGCCAGCAAGCCGAGCGTATCTAACCAGTGATCCAGCTTATCGCTTTCACGGGCTCGACCAAAAACTGCTTCTGCATACGGGCGGGCGATGGTTAAGTTTTCTCCAGCCATAACGGTGCCTTAGATCTGGTTGGCGACTGAATCGACAACGCTCTTATGAGCTGCTGCATCGATTTCACGCTGAAGAATTCTCTCTGCACCAGAGACTGCCAGCGCCGCGACCTTCTCACGTAGCTGCTCACGAGCCCGGCTGACCTCTTGGTCAATTTCAGCACGCGCAGCTGCTAGCAGACGCTGGCCTTCTGCATGCGCCTCATTTTTTGCCTCATCGACAATTTCAGACGCACGCTTTTCACCCTGCGCCTTGATCTCGGAAGCCTGATTTTTGGCTTCAAGCAGGATTTTTTTGGCATGCTGCCTTGCAAGCACTTCATCATGCTTGCCTTTTTCAGCAGCAGAGAGACTATCGGCGATTCCGTTGCGACGCTCTTCTAGTGCGCCCATCATCGGAACCCAGATATACTTCAGCGTAAACCACACGAACGCGCCAAACGATACGAGCTGACCGAATAGAGTTAAATTGATGTTCATTCTGTTATTACCTCGCTTTCAGTCACCTGAAAGTCGCTTCGCAGATAATTGGGTTAATAAACCGGGGGTTAACCGGCAACCGCAAACAGTATGTACATCGTCAGACCAACAGCAATCATAGGTATGGCATCAACCAGACCCATAACGATGAAGAACTGGGTACGCAACATTGGAACAAGTTCCGGCTGACGTGCGGCTCCGTCCAGAAAACGGCCACCCAGTATGCCAATGCCTATCGCAGCCCCCAGAGCGCCAAAGCCTATCATGAGTGCTCCGGCGATATACAACATTGCTGTTGCTTCTGTCATTTTGCTCTCCCCTTAAATTTGGTGAGTTAGTTAGTGAATAGAAAAGTAAATTAGTGCTCGTTATGAGCCATATCCATATAAACAATAGCCAGCGTCATAAAGATAAACGCCTGTAGTGTAATAATAAGGATATGAAAGATCGCCCAGCCCAGCTGTAGCACACCGCCGAACAAACCAAGAACAAGTCCAGCGTTGTACATAATGGCAATCAGGATAAAGATCATCTCACCAGCATACATGTTACCGAAGAGACGAAGTGCCAGTGAGACCGGCTTGGCAATCAGGCTGACAAACTCAAGTAAAAAGTTAATCGGAATGAACATTACCTGAACAACCGGGTTTTTTGACTGGAACGGCATGAAGGTGAGTTCGCCTATAAACCCCTTGAGGCCTTTTACCTTGATGCTGTAGAAGACCATCAGGCCAAAAACACCAATAGCCAGACCAAAGGTGGCGTTAAGGTCGGTAGAGGGGACAACCTTCATGAAATGGATGCCAAACCAGCCTGCAATCAGCGGAATAACATCCACGGGAACCAGATCCATCAGGTTCATCAGGAAGACCCATACAAAGATGGTCAACGCTAATGGGGCAACCAGCACGTTCTTGCTGGTAAAGGAGCCGCGAACACTCTCGTCAACAAACTCAATGATCCATTCGCAAAAATTTTGCAACCCACCAGGGACGCCTGTGGTTGCTGTATCGGCTGCTTTTTTGAAGTAGTAAAGGAAAATACCGCCCAGCAGGAGGGACCAGAACATGGTGTCCACGTGGATTGCCCAGAAACCCATCTGCGCAGCCTCTGCTGCGGAATCCGCAACGCCCAATGAACCATCTGTTTTCTGACCAAAGGTCAGGTTAGTCAAATGATGCTTGATATATTCGCTTGAAGTGAGGGTGTCGCCTGCCATCTCTTTACATTCTCAAACTTATTTTTCGTTAATTAAGCAATACTCATCAATCCCGGCATCAAGTGGATCAGCAAAAAGACACCAAACAGGGCGCCTCCACTGAGCGGAACTATTAACTGGACGGCGGCTGCAAACAGCACTCCGACCAGGATCAGCTTGGTAGCCTCCGCTCCATAGAGCCGGGCAACCAGCCTGTTTGGATGTTGAGCACTGTAGCGGCCAAACACCCAAAATGAAAAAAATGCATTCGCGCTGCTTGCAATCAAACCACCAGCCAGCGCCGAACTGGCATGCTGCGGTGCAACCACTGCTAAAACGCCAGAGACTAGCAGGGTCATCAAAAATTGCGCAAAAACCACCCTGAAAGCCTGTCTTCTGTCTGTAATTTGCATCCCGAGCCCCTATACCGTACCAATGCCGGGCGAAATTAGAGCGGCGGAGTATAGGCGGATTCAGATACCGGGTCAATCGGTGCGGTTAAATAATTAGCGATTCGCTCATCGGCTACTGGATGTGCTCCAAAATCCCCTCCAACTCATCGAGGCTGTTATAGGAGATAACCAGTTTTCCCTTCCCTTTTGCCCCTTGCTGGAGCTTCACCTGTGCGCCCAACCGCTCTGACAGATCATCCTGTAGCCGTGAGATGTCTGGATCATCTTTTACGGGCTTTTTGTCCCTTGCAGAATCACCGGATGCCTCCCCTTGCAGACGGCGCACAAGCCGCTCGGTCTCTCTGACCGACAACCCCTTTTTGACCACCTCTCTGGCACCATCGCTCTGTGCCTGCGCCTGTAGCCCCAGCAGGGCGCGGGCATGTCCCATCTCAACCTTTCCCGCCTCCACCAGCTGTTTGACATCCTCATTAAGCTCCAGCAGGCGCAGCAGATTGGTTACCGTGGTACGGGATTTTCCAACCGCCTGGGCGATCTGCTGGTGGGTGAGTTCAAACTCATTCAGCAGGCGGTGCAGGGCTGTGGCCTCTTCCAACGGATTCAGATCTTCCCGCTGGATATTTTCGATCAGCCCCATGGCCATGGCAGTCTGATCCGATACATCCCGGATCACGGTCGGAATCTCGCTCAGGCCGACCTGCTGGGCTGCCCGCCAGCGGCGCTCACCAGCGATGATCTCATAGTGCCCTCGACCCACTGGACGCACCACAATTGGCTGCACCACGCCCTGGGCTGCAATCGAGTCCGCCAGCTCACGCAGGCTATCGGGGTTGAAATCCCGGCGAGGCTGGTATCGACCCCGTTGGATCAGGTCTACTGGCAGAATGGCAAAATCACCATCTTTTGAGCCGCTGTCACCACCATCAGTGGCGCTCGCTTCTTCAGAAATCCCACTGCCCAGCAGGGCGTCCAGGCCTCGTCCAAGACCACGTTTTTTTGCTGCCATATCGAATCAGTCAGGGTTTAGATTGTGTGTTGATCGGGGGTTATGCGGAGGCGGGACGGCACTGTGCATGTCGCCGTAAAACCTCACTGGCCAGTGCCAGATAGGAGATCGCCCCACGCGAGGATTTATCATACATCAGCACCGGCAGCCCGTGGCTGGGCGCTTCGGCCACTCGCACATTTCGGGGTATCACCGTGTTGAATACCTTGTCTTTAAAGTGAGTCAGCAGCTGTGCCGACACCTCCACCGCAAGATTGTTGCGTGGATCATGCATGGTGCGCAGAATGCCTTCGAGTTGCAGACCCGGGTTGCGACTGTGCTTGAGCTGCTCAATGGTCTTCATCAGCGCCGTCAGCCCTTCCAGCGCATAGTACTCCGTCTGTAGCGGCACCAACACCCCGCCTGATGCCACCAGGGCGTTGATGGTGAGCATGTTGAGTGAGGGGGGGCAATCTATAAAAATATAGTCATAATCTTCCTGCGACCCTTCCAGCGCCAGGCTGAGACGCTTCTCGCGTAGCGGCAGATCCATCAGACCCACCTCTGCCGCCGTCAGGTCGGCATTGGCCGGCAGGATATCCATCCCGATCTTGTCCAACGTGATCACCGCCTCATGCAGACGGCACTCACCCAGCAGCACGCCACAACACGAGCTTTTCAGTTTGTACTTATCTACCCCGCAACCCATAGTAGCATTGCCCTGGGGGTCAAGATCGACCAGCAGCACACGGTTGCGTTTGCCCGCGATGGCGGCTGCAAGATTGACCGATGTAGTCGTCTTGCCGACACCACCTTTCTGATTGGCAATAGTGATAATTCGAGCCATGGCTTCATCAATGAGCGATCCGCCAGGCAGGGACGCCTGGCAGATTTGAAAACAGGATTGTGCAGCATACATCCAGCCTGCTGATCAGGGAAGAGGCAAAGCCAACATTATCCGCAGTAGAGCAAGATGGTCGGCGCGAGCTGTAGCTCCATACGGTTTTTATATGCCTTGAAGTTTTCCACCTAGATCCTGCAAGTGCTCGCACTCACTCAGCGCACCAAAAGCAGGCGCTTGAGGCGAGCTATTGATCCGTACAGCAATGTCAATGGCCAACAAATCTGGCCGAAATGGCTGTTCCGCACTTGTGTCCACTTTTTGGGTAGCAGGTCTTCTACCTAAATCCTGCAATCCTACTGAATCAATAATAGTATAATGATATACTTATCATGCGGTTACCACATAAATCACACCGAATGATGAGTCATTATTTTCATGAGTAAAAACAGCAGAAATACTTCC
>JAKISI010000018.1 GCA_021648685.1 Candidatus Polarisedimenticolaceae bacterium | reverse complement strand
TTATTGCCTCGTTTATGTTTTACCGTATTTTGAAATAGCTTATTAAATCCTGGCTTTTCAAGAAATTTAACAACCGGAATTAGACCTGCCTTGCTGGTCATATTTTTGCCTGTGCGGTCAAAATGGACTTTTGCTGGTTTTTGGCGTGCTTTTGAGGAAGTATTTCTGCTGTTTTTACTCATGAAAATAATGACTCATCATTCGGTGTGATTTATGTAGTAACCGCATGATAAGTATATCATTATACTGTTATTGATTCAGTAGGATTGCAGGATTTAGGTATCAATCATCCCCTGCGTTAGTGCTTGCCAAATAAAGCCCTGTAGCAGGGACAGCCTTTAAGACCCACCTATAAAACAGCACTGCTGACAATATGCTTGATCCGCGTTCAGTTTGGTTTCAGTTTGTCTGGGTATGCTGAAGTTACAGATTGATAGAGGAGGCAATACTGTGAACAACCATATATTTCCAGGACATCATCGCAAGTGGGCGGCAAACAACTTGGCGGCGGTAATTATTGTTGCCGCTTTTGCTGGCATCGCGGAGGGCAAAAACCCCTATAACAGCGATGACCAAAAGGCAAACCCATCAGATTCTTTACTGGCTTCAAGCATGGCATTTATCGAAGCCGGTTGCTTCAAGATGGGCAGCCCGAATACAACGCTTGGTCGGGGGAGGGATGAAATTCAGCATGCCGTATGTTTGAAGAGCTATGCCATTGGCAGGCATGAGGTCACCTTTGAGGAGTATGACCTGTTTGCTGAAGCGACAGGCAGGGAAAAGCCGGATGACCTTGGCTGGGGTCGGGGTGACCGACCGGTGATCAACATAAGCTGGCATGATGCTATGGCCTACGCTGAATGGCTTTCGAAAGAGGAGGAAAAACATTTTCGTCTGCCCACCGAGGCTGAATGGGAGTATGCAGCACGGGCAGGGACGGTAACGGCTTATAGCTGGGGAGAGAGCGCAAGCCATGACTATGCAAACTATGGCCAGGATATTTGTTGTGGTGGACAGATAGAAGGCAGAGACCGTTGGGAATACACGTCGCCTGTAGGCTCCTTTACACCAAATGCATGGGGCCTGTATGACATGGCCGGAAATGTGGAGGAGTGGACCTGCTCCAAATATGACGAACACTACGGTGGTGCGGAGATGGTCTGTGCGATTTGGGATGACAAGGGATCCCGTACTATCCGGGGCGGTTCCTGGGGGGACATCCCCCAGTGGGTACGCTCAGCTAAGCGAGATGGGTATCTACCGGATCGTAGTGGCTACAATGTGGGCTTTCGTCTTGCCCAGGATATTCTACCAAGCGTATGAATTGGAGATTGGAATGGAAAACCAGAGTAGAAAAAAATATAGGGCTCATTTGGTAGTTTTACTGTTTGCAGCGGTGCTCTTTTTTCCTGCACTGCAAGCGGCCCCTTCATTTAATGAGGCGGTTCAGGCCGCCTTGCAGATTCACCCTAAAGCCAGAATTCATGTGGCGCTCCGGCAAGTTGGAGAGGGTTATCAGCAGCAGGCAGACGCGCTGTTTGGTGATGATCCGGTGGCCGGTCTAGCCTATAGAAGTGATGATGCAGGCAGTAACCGGGGATATCGGGAGTGGGAGGCAAACCTGGATATGCCGTTGTGGCTACCGGGTCAGCGCGGTGTCCGCCGTAACCTGGGAGGCAGCATTATCTCCCGGGCTGGCGCTGAGTTCCGTCTGCTCTCCTGGGAGGTGGCCGGCCAGGTGCTGGAGCGAGCCTGGACATTACGTCTGGCTGAGAGCAACCAGGAGCAGACCAAAAACCAGTGGGATTCAGCAAAGGCTCTTGAAATAGATATAGAGCGCCGGGTCAATGCCGGTGAGCTTGCCCGCAGTGATCTGATTCTGGCGCAACAGGAGGCGCTTGCCAAAGAGACATCTTACCAACATGCAATGGCCACCGTAGAACGGGAGCGTAGCTCCTGGCGAGCCTATACCACTTTCGATGAGCTGCCACATGATCTGATGGCCAGGCAGAGTCCAGGCACTGAGTTGAACCCATCTCATCCCCGTCTTGTGGCTGCAGAACTTGCTATTGAACAGGCGCGTGCACAGCGGAATGATGTGAAGTTAAAACGGCGTGATAACCCGGTACTTACCCTGTATGCCAAACGAGACCGGGGCATTGGCAGGGATCCTTATGGTAACTCACTGGGTGTAGGCATCAGCGTACCGTTTGGAACCCATGCCTCCGCTGCTCCCGTGATTGCCGGGGCTGAACTTGCCCTGACCGAGGCTCAGGCCGACTGGGCGCAGGTGACATGGGCGCTGGAGCTTGAATTGGAGCAAGCGCACCAGGGGACAGTGCGCGCAGCAAAGAATCTAACGCTGGCCGAGCAGGGAAGCCGGCTTGCCCAAACACGAATCAGGCTTGCCCGCCGCGCCTTTGAGCTGGGGGAAGCGGATCTCTATTTTCTGCTGCTGGCTCGTGAGCAGGCTGCTACGGCAGCCCGGCAGCTCGAGTTCTATCGATTGGAGCGTATGCATGCCATTGCTCAACTGAACCATATCCGGGGAGAAGGTTTGTAATGAAAAAAACACTTGTTTTACTGTCTGTCTTATTGGCTGGGTCACTCCATGCTGCCGGAAAAATAGCGATTGATCCTGCTCAGCGGGAGGCACTTGATATCAGAGTTGAATCACCACAGCCGGTAGTAAGCACCTGGGGCATGCCATTCCCGGCCAAAGTGGTGGTGCCCAATGCCCAGTTGCGCGTAGTAAGCGCCTTGCGGGCAGGCCTGTTAGAGGCGCTGCTGGTGGCCGAAGGCGAAGAGGTTGTAAAAGGACAGCCGCTGGCGGTAATCCAAAGCCCCCAGCTCCTGGAGCAACAACGCGACTATCTTACGGCACTTACCCGGCTGGAGCTGAGCCGTGCTGCCCTCAAGCGGGATCAGCAACTGCATGATGAGGGCATTATTGCCGAGCGCCGCTACCTGGAGACCCGAGCCAATAATATCCAGATCAAGACCCGTGTGGAACAGCATCGCCAGTTGTTGCAGCTTGCAGGGCTGGGAGAGGGTGATTTGAAAATCCTGGCCCGCGAGCGCCGTCTCACCAGTGCCCTGAAGATACGCTCCCCGATGGATGCTGTAGTGCTGGACCAACTTGCAACGCCAGGGCAGCAGGTGGATGCGCTGGAGCCAATCTACAAAGTGGGGCAACTCTCTCCGCTATGGTTAGAGATACATGTGCCCCTGGATAAACTGGGGACATCGGCTAACGGCACCCTGGTTGAGGTTGATGAGCCTGAGGTGGGGGGTCGCATTATCACCGTGGGACGCATGGTGCATGAAAAAGACCAGGGTATCCTGGTGCGCGCCCAGGTAGATAAGGGGGCAGAGCTTCTGCGTCCCGGCCAGTTTGTCCAGGTCAGAATTGCCCAGGCCGAAGAGGCCGGGGGCTTTCGTATCCCGCGCGCGGCACTGGTGCGCAGTGCCGGAAAGAGCTGGGTATTCATTGCCGTCACGGATGGCTTTAGCCCCACCCAGGTTCAAATGCGGAGTGAGGAGAGGGATCATCTCATTATCAGCGGAAAACTGACTTCGGGTGACAAGCTGGCAATATCCGGCACCGCCGCCCTTAAATCTGCCTGGTTGGAGAACGAATAATGCTGGCTCGTCTAATTCAATTTGCACTGACCCAGCGGCTGCTCATGCTGTTGGTTGTCGCACTGCTGATAGGGGCCGGCTGGATGGCCATCCAGCGTACCCCTATTGATGCATTTCCCGATGTCTCCAGCACCCAGGTGAAGATCATCGTCAAGGCTGCCGGCATGACGCCTGAAGAGATCGAGGCTCGCATCACCGTGCCGATCGAGGTGGAGATGTTGGGCATTCCTCGCCTGACCATGCTGCGGTCAGTGGCTAAATATGCCTTGACAGATATTACCGTAGACTTTGAAGAGGGAACCGATATCTATTGGGCGCGGCAACAGGTGGCTGAGCGTATCAACGGCGTCTGGGGGGATCTCCCGCAGGGTGTCACCGGGGGACTTGCCCCCTTGACCACACCACTTGGTGAGATGTTTATGTTTACCATCGAGGGTGACGGGCTTTCGCTTATGGAACGACGGGAGCTGCTGGATTGGGTGATTCGCCCAGCCCTTCGCACGGTTCCCGGTGTGGCGGATATCAATGCGCTGGGTGGTCTGGTGCGTACCTTCGAGGTAGTGCCGGACAATGCCCGGCTTATCGCACGGGGCATCACCCTTGAGGAGCTGCGCAGAGCGCTGGAGGTCAATAACCGCAATGATGGGGCCGGCCGCCTGAATGATGGTGAAGAGGCACTGCTGGTGCGGGTTGAGGGAAGCGTTCAGACCCTTGAAGATATCTCCACCATTGTCATACACCCAGACCCGAATCAGCCAGTCAGGGTAGGCGATGTGGCCGAGGTGCGCATCGGCACCCTGACCCGTTATGGAGCTGTGACCCGTAATGGAGAGGGTGAAACCGTGCAGGGGCTGGTGCTGGGTCTGCGTGGTGCCAATGCCCGCAAGCTGGTGATGGGGATAAAGGCCAAACTGGCGGAGCTGGAGCAGAGTCTTCCAGAAAATGTTCGAATTGAGGTGTTCTATGATCGTGGCCGCCTGGTTGACCGGGCGGTGGGAACGGTCACCAAGGCTCTAGTAGAGGCCATTGTTTTGGTTCTGATATTGCTGGTGCTGTTCCTGGGGGATCTGCGTGCTGCCTTGACGGTCGCCCTGGTGCTGCCTCTGGCCGCACTGGTGACCTTTATCCTAATGAACCAGTTCGGTTTGTCCGCCAACCTGATGTCCCTGGGTGGGTTGACCATTGCCATCGGCATACTGGTCGATGCGGCCGTGGTGGTCGTGGAGAATATTGTCACCCACCTTGCGAACCAGAAACGGGCAGCACGCTTGCCACGCCTGCATTTGATCTACCGGGCAGCGCGTGAGGTTGCACTGCCGATCACCTCAGGGATGTTGATCATCATTATCGTCTTCCTGCCACTGCTGACACTGCAAGGGCTGGAAGGCAAGCTGTTCGGGCCGGTGGCACTGACCATTGTCTTTGCCTTGAGTGGAGCACTGCTGCTTTCGCTGACGGTGATTCCCGTGTTGGCCTCTTACCTGCTGGGGAATGTCAGCCATAAAGAGCCCTGGCTGATACGCCAGGCCAGCCGACTCTACGAGCCTGTGCTGCGCTGGTCACTGGATCACGGCAATGTGCTGTTTGTATTTGCCCTGGTACTGCTGGTATCAGCGGGGGGGCTCTATACCCAGGTGGGCAAGACCTTTATGCCCACCATGGATGAAGGGGATCTCATCGTTCAACTTGAAAAGCTGCCCTCAATCAATCTGGAGCAATCCATTGCCATCGACACCCGTTTCCAGCGTGCGGTGATGGAGCGAGTGCCCGAGGTTCAGGGGGTGATTGCACGTACTGGCTCTGATGAGCTGGGTCTGGATCCCATGGGTTTGAATCAAACGGACAGCTTCCTGGTGCTCAAGCCCGTAGAGGAGTGGACTGTGCCAGATAAGGAGGCTCTGAATGCCTCACTGCGAGAGGTGCTGGCCGATTTTCCCGGCATAGCCTATGCCTTTACCCAGCCCATTGAGATGCGCGTCTCCGAAATGCTGACGGGGGTCAGGGGAGATCTGGCGATAAAGATCTTCGGTGATGATCAGGAGGGACTGAATCGCACCGCAGAGGCGCTGGTAGCTGTGCTACAGGGTATTTCCGGCGGTGAAGATGTCTATTCACCACGCAATGAGGGTGCCCAATATTACCGGATGAAAATAGACCGTCTTGCTGCCGGTCGGTTAGGGCTGGATGTGGATAGCCTGGAACGTGTATTGCGCGCCAAAGTAGAGGGGGTGCAGCCGGGTATGATCTATGAAGGCAACCGACGTATTCCTTTGATTCTGAAGGGCTCTGAAGCATTGCGAAACTCTCCGGCGGCCTTTGCCGGGTTACAGATCAGTCTGCCTGATGGGCAGGGCGTACCCCTTTCCAACCTGGTGCAGATAGAGCGCATAGAGGGGCCGGTAGCGCTCAATCGCGAGGGTGGAAAGCGGATGGCAGTGGTCATCGCCAACGTATCGGGGCGGGATCTGGTGAGCTTTGTGGAAGAGGCGAAGGCCAAGGTGGCGGAGCAGGTCAAGCTGCCCACCGGGTATTCTCTGGAGTGGGGAGGCCAGTTTGAGAACCAGCAGCGGGCGGCCAAGCGGCTCTCTATTGTGGTGCCGGTGGCACTGGGGCTGATCTTCCTGATCCTCTTCTCCACCTTCCGTTCTGTGCGCCAGGCGGTGCTCGTGCTTAGCAACATCCCATTTGCCATGATCGGTGGTATCGTGGGTTTGTGGGTCACGGGTGAATACCTCTCGGTTCCAGCTTCAGTGGGCTTTATCGCCCTGCTGGGTATTGCTGTGCTCAATGGTGTAATGATGGTCAGCTACTTTAACCAGCTGCTGGCACTGGGCAGGCCCATTGGCGAGGTGGTAGTTGAAGGTGCCAAAAGACGTCTGCGGCCCGTATTGATGACCGCCAATATCGCCGCCTTTGGCCTGATTCCCCTGCTGTTTGCAACAGGGCCAGGCTCTGAGATCCAGCGCCCCTTAGCCGTCGTGGTGATTGGTGGGCTAATGTCCTCCACCGTACTTACACTGATTCTGCTACCTATTCTTTACCGCCGTTTTGCGGTTGCTAAATAAGGAGTCTGAGATGGAAAACAAGGTTCTGGTCTCTCTGGCTGTATCCCCTTCGGTAGAGGATGCATTAACCGATTGGCTGCTTGAGCAAGAGGAGGTAACGGGTTTCTCCAGCTTCCGGATTAACGGTCACGGTGCCTCGATCCACTCCATGTCAGCGGCTGAGCAGGTGGCCGGGCGGCGTGCGCAGGTATTGTTTCAGATCGCAATAGGGCAGGAGCAGGCAACCCGTTTGGTGGAAGGGGTAAAAAAGGATTTTTCTGGTAGCGGGGTCTATTATTGGCTGGCCTCGCTACTGGAGGCAGGTCATCTGGAGTGAGTTAAAGGCCGGCATTAGGAGGCTGCGCTACAAAAGCACCTTCTCAATCCCTCCTTTACAGGCTTTTTCAATAAATACCTTTTGCCAATCTTCGCCCAGGTAGGCCTTGGCCAGCTCTACCACCAGAAAGCCTGCCTCCATCCCTGTCTCATCGGCATAGCGGGAGAGTCCCTGCTGGCAGGCAGGGCAGGAGGTAAGCAGCTTCATCTTGCCGCCGCCCAGCTGCTCCATCCCCTTTTTCAGCTCTTCGGATTTGCGAAAACGGATCTGGCGGGAGATGTCCGGGCGGGTGGTGCCAAGGGTGCCGGCCTCGCCGCAGCAGCGTTCACTCAGTACCACCTCGGCTCCCATCAGCTGGCTGGCCACCTGTAGTGGGTCTTTCTGCTTCATCGGGCTGTGGCAGGGGTCGTGAAAGAGGAAACGCTGGCCGCTATCCTCACCCAGGGTGGCCCCTTTTTCGAGCAGGTATTCGTGAATATCCAGCAGGCGGCAACCGGGAAAGATCTTCTCAAACTCATAGGTCAGCAGCTGATCCATGCAGGTGCCGCAGGAGAGCACCACGGTCTTGATGTCCATGTAGTTGAGGGTGTTGGCGATGCGGTGGAAGAGCACCCGGTTTTCAGTGGAGATGCGGTGCCCCACATCGTGCTGTCCGACTGAGATCTGCGGATAGCCACAGCAGAGGTAGCCGGGGGGCAGCACTGTTTCGGCACCGATTTCGTAGAGCATCGCCAGCGTGGCCATGGAGATGTCGCTGAAGAGGCGCTCGGAGCCACAGCCGGGGAAGTAGAAGACGGCATCGGAGTCATCGTTGATCTTTTTGGGGTCACGCAGGATCGGCACCTCGCCCTTAGCCTCCAGCCCCAGCAGGGCGCGGGCGGTGAATTTTGGAACCTCCACCCGCAGTGGCCGCCGCACCAGATTGATTATCTGGTTTTTGGGCTTGCCGGTGGTTGCGGATGGGATCTGATCCTTGCCGCCCAACAGCCCCACGGTTTTGGCTGCGGTGTGAGCCATGTTGACGCTCTTGAAGCCCCACTCTGCCAACCCCTTGCGCAGGTAGCGAATGGCGTGCGGGTTGGTGGCGTTGAGCAGGGTGAGCGCAGCCTTGCCACCAAGACTTGTGCGCTTATGTCCTGAATTGGTCAGTATCTTACGCATACGGACGGTAACATCGCCGAAATCTATGTTTACCGGGCACTTTGTTTCACACTTGTGGCAGACGGTGCAGTGGTCTGCAATATCGTTCATCTCATCAAAATGGCGCAGTGAGAGGCCGCGCCGGGTCTGCTCTTCGTAGAGGAAGGCCTCGGTGATCAGGCCGCTGCCGAGGATCTTGTTACGCGGGGAGTAGAGCAGGTTGGCGCGTGGCACATGGGTCTGACAGACGGGTTTGCACTTGCCGCAGCGCAGACAGTGGCTGATCTCATCATTCAGTGCCCCCAGTTCGCTCTCTTCCAGGATGATCGCCTCCTCCTTGACCAGGCTGAGTGACGGCGTGTAGGCCTGTGCCAGTCCCGAACCCGGCTGTAGTTTGCCCCGGTTGAAGTGGTCTTGCGGGTCGATGCGCTTTTTGTATTCAACAAAGGCCTGGAGTTTTTCGGGTGCCAGATACTGCACCTTGGTGATGCCGATCCCGTGCTCACCCGAGATGACACCACCCAGTGAGCAGGCCAGCTCCATCACCCGATCCACGATACGCTCGGCTTCGCGCAACATCTCGTAATTCTGTGAGTGCACCGGGATGTTGGTGTGCACATTGCCATCTCCGGCATGCATGTGCAGGGCGACGAAGAGGCGGGCATTGCGGATTTCGGCATGGATCGCATCCAGTCGGCCGCGTACTCGCGCCATGTCGCGGCCAGGGAAGACCTCATGTAGCTCATCCATCACTTCACTGCGGTAGGAGATGACCAGATCGCGCCGCAGCAGCAGATCCAGCAGGCTGTCACCAGCCTGGATGCGGCTCTGCTCGGCCTCCGTCAGCAGCTCGGTCTGATCCTGTGCCCTTTCATCCAGCCGTTGCAGGATGCGCTGCCAGCGCCGCTGTGCCTGCTGCACGATCTCCTGTGCGGCGCTCCGTTTGGCCTCTACGATGGCGTTGTTCTCATCGCTCTCTGCCTGGTTGCCCTCCGGGTGCGCTTCGCTCAGGTCATCGGTCAGGTAGGCCA
The DNA here is from genome assembly GCA_021648685.1 of Candidatus Polarisedimenticolaceae bacterium. Classification (GTDB taxonomy): domain Bacteria; phylum Pseudomonadota; class Gammaproteobacteria; order Chromatiales; family Chromatiaceae; genus WFXD01. Next base: position 40,399 of record JAKISI010000018.1, on the reverse strand, counting down.
GCACCGCATCCGCAATCTGCAGCTTGTTGCGGGTGGACTGCTCGATGTTGATGCGTTCGATCTCGCGACTGTATTCGGCCAGCCGGTCGAGTGGGATGACCACATCCTCGTTGATCTTGAAGGCGTTGGTGTGGGCGGAGATGGCGGCGGTGCGGGTGCGGTCGAACCAGAAGCGTTTGCGCGCCTCGGGGCTGACGGCGATGAAACCCTCGCCATCACGGGCGTTGGTGAGCCGCACCATCTCTGAGGCTGCTGCGCCGACAGTATCGGCATCGTCGCTGGCGATATCGGCAATCAGTACCATCTTGGGTTGTTCGCGCCGGGAGGCCTTGCTCGAATACTTGACGGCCTTGATATAGCGGTCATCCAGGTGTTCCAGACCGGAGAGGACAACGCCCTCCTGTCCCTTCAGGTAGTCGATGATCTCGACAATGGCCGGTACGGCACCGGCCAGGTCAGCACCAAAGAACTCCAGGCAGATGGTGCGCATCTGTGTCGGCATGCGGTGCAGCACAAAGCGGGCGGAGGTGATGATGCCGTCACACCCCTCCTTCTGCACCCCCGGCAGGCCACTGAGGAATTTGTCGGTCACATCCTTGCCCAGCCCCGGCTTGCGGAAAGATGCTCCCGGGATATCCAGCCATTCTGGCCCGCCAATAGGAGTCTTGCCGTCAGTCTGATAGCGATTGATCTGGAAGCTGACCAGCTCCTGCTCGTGAATCTTGCCCAGGTTGTGGTTGAGTCGCACCACCTCCAGCCAGCTGGCATCCGGCATCACCATGCACCAGGAGGCGAGGTTGTCCAGCGTGGTGCCCCACAGCACTGCCTTTTTGCCACCGGCATTCATTGCGATATTGCCGCCAATGGTGCAGGAGTCCTGCGAGGTGGGGTCAACCGCAAAGGCCAGCCCCTGGGTTTCGGCCAGATCCGATACCCGGCGGGTTACCACACCGGCACCCACATGGACGGTGGGCACCTTCTCCGCCACACCGGGCAGCTCGACATATTCGATCTCACTGAGCCGATCCAGCTTCTCGGTGTTGATGACGGCGCACTGGGTATGCAGCGGTACGGCACTGCCCGTGTAGCCGGTGCCACCGCCACGCGGGATGAGGTTGAGGCCAGCGTCGATACAGGCGCGCACGATAGGGGCTACCTCGCGCTCGGTATCGGGCAGCAGCACCACGAAGGGGTGCTCGACACGCCAGTCGGTGGCATCTGTGGCGTGGGAGACACGTGCCAGGCCGCCAAAATCGATATTGTCTCTGCACGTCACCTTGCCCAGCTGCTTTCTCACCTTTTTGCGCAGTTGCAGATTGTGCTCCAGCTCACTGGCAAATTTCTCCACCGCAGCACGCGCTGCCTTCAGCAGCCGGAGCGCCTGTTCGTTGCCGTCGGCACGCGCCTCGAACTGATCCAGCCGGTGGGTCAGGGCATCGGTCAGTGCGGCTCTGCGCTGCTTGTCCTCCTCCAGATCTTCTTGCAGATAGGGGTTGCGATTGACCACCCACATATCACCCAGCACCTCATACAGCATGCGTGCCGAGCGCCCGGTGCGGCGGGAACCTCGCAGCTCTCCGATGAGTTGCCACATCTCCTCACCCAGGTAGCGGATGACAATCTCGCGATCAGAGAATGAGGTGTAGTTATAGGGAATTTCGCGAATGCGTTGCTGTGCAGTCATATCAGGGAGGCGTGAATGGCAAGGTGAAAGTTATAAGGAGACAGTGCGCTATAATAGCATGCCCATCGATAGGGGCAGAAACTCGGGATCGACATTATGCGTGAACAAAAAGGGGTTTTTCTTGATCTGGAGACGGTTGATTGCGGTGACCTCAATCTTGCCGCTCTCAAACAGGTTCTGCCGCAGTGGCAATGGCATGCGGCGACCCGCACCAATGAAACCGCCGAGCGCATCCGCGATGCCACTATTGTGGTCTCCAACAAGGTCGTTCTGGATCGGGAGTCTCTGCGCCAGGCCAGGCAGCTGCGGCTGATCTGTGTTGCGGCAACCGGTACCAATAATGTGGATCTGCAAGCGGCCCATGAGCTGGACATCAGCGTCACCAATGTAGCCGGATATGCCACCCCTTCCGTGGTGCAGCATGTTTTTAGTCTGATGCTGACACTCATCACCCGGCTGGCAGATTACAGCCAGGCAGTTGCCAATGGAGCCTGGCAGCGGAGCCGCCAGTTTTGTCTGCTCGATTTTCCAATTCAGGAGCTGGCTGGAAAGCGGCTGGGCATTGTCGGTTATGGCGAGCTGGGTCGTGCCGTAGCGGAGGTGGCAAAGGCCTTTGGCATGCAGGTGTTGGTTGCCCAGCGCCCGGGCGGCAGCTCGCAGCCCAATCGAATCCCGCTGGAAGCGCTGCTGCCACAGGTGGATCTGCTGAGTCTGCACTGCCCACTGGCAGAAAACACAAAAAACCTGATCGGACAAAGGGAGCTGGGTCTGATGAAAAAAGGGGCACTGCTGATCAACACCGCCCGTGGCGGTATTGTCGATGAAGCGGCACTGGCGGCTGCACTGCGTTCAGGAAAGATAGGTGGCGCGGGGGTGGACGTGCTGGTTCAAGAGCCTCCAACGAAAGGCAACCCGCTGCTGGAACCGGGCATTCCAAACCTGATTGTCACCCCCCACATTGCCTGGGCCAGTCGCGAAGCCCGTCAACGGCTGGTCGATGAATTAACGGCCAATATACAGGCTTTTCTAAGAGCTGAAGAGCGGAATCGCATAGGTATGCCGGGGAGGTTCAAGTAACAAGGTTCAAGAGGCCCTGCTTTGTTTTTCTTGCCCCTTGGCTTTTGCTGATAGAGCCGGCATCAGGGGAAATCCTTATCCAGTTTTTCTGCCTCCAGCTTGTCCCTGATGATGCAGGCAGCAGCGAAGTTGCCCTCCTCTTCAGTCTCCAGCGGATAGCAGCGTACCACCTCGACCACCATGGAGAGCGGTGGCGTGATGCTTTTGCCCGGCACAATGATGATGGAGAGGCGCGTGCCTGGCTCAACCTTGTGATCCAGCCAGAGCAGCAATCCGTCGCCGCTCAGGTTCTTCACAATGGCACCAGCCGTCTCATCTGACCCTTCAATCCGGAAGCGTGCGGGGCACTCGACCTCCATGCGAAAGAAATTCCTGTTATCGGAGTGTGGCAGCATCGTTATCTTTTCCCCAGTTTGAGTTGGTGTTGAGCATTTCTGCCCTTGATAAAATACTGTAGACCCTCAGCGCGATTTGTCATCCCATCCGGCGAGAATCTCCATGCTGATCCGGTTCATCTCGGCGGCGCGCGCGGCGCTGCCGGCCTCTGTGTAGCAGCGTAGCTCCGGCGCATTACCGGATGGCCGCAGGTGCACCACCTCATCGCTCTCAAAGGTAATGCGCAGGCCATCGGTCGTATCAAGCTGTTTCACGCTGCCAAAATGATCCCCAAAGAGAGACGCTACAGCGGCGCTGTCCCGATCAGCATCACCGCTGCTTAGTGCGGCAATCCGGCTGCGGCTCAACTCTGTGGGGAAGTTTTTCAAGCGGTCACTGTGGGTGAATCGTTGTGGCAGCTGTGTCAGCAGCTCTGAGATGGTGCTGTCTGCACCTTTGGCCAGCAGCAGTATGGTGAGGGGGACGATCACCGCATCCCGGGTTGGCAGGGCAGATAACCGGCCACTCTCCAGTTCAATATCGGTTGCGGTAAGAAAGCCCCCATTGGCCTCATAGCCGACCACATTGTTGAAGCCCTCTCTCAGGGCGGAGTGCATCGCCTCAATTACATAGGGTGAGCCAATCCGGGTACGATCCACCCGCTCAAACCAGCCACACTTTTCCACGGCACTGTTGCTGCTGACCGGCGTAATCACGCAGCTTGCCCGCAGATAGCGGGCGCAGAGAATGCCTGCAATATCGCCACGCAGCCAGTTGCCCTGCTCATCACTGATCAACGGGCGGTCGCCATCACCATCCGTCGAAACCACGGCATCAAAATTACGAGTAAGCGCACACTTCCTTGCCAGCTCAACATCCTCAGGACGCACCGCCTCGGTGTCCACCGGAATGAAGGTCTTGGAGCGGTGCAGCCGGGTCACCTCTGCCCCCAGCCCCTCAAAGATCTCCCCCATCACCTGCCGGGCAACCGATGAGTGTTCATAGAGCGCAATGCGGCACCCCTGCAGTGCCCCTTGCGGGAAGAGATCCAGATAGCGTTGCCGGTAGTCCCGATAGGCTTGCGGATTCTCCTCTGGCAGGGTGGGTGCTCTCTCCAGCATTCCATCACGGGAGAAGAGATCCAACGGGATCTCAACCCGCTGGGAGCGGATAGCCGCTTCGTCACACTTCAGGATTTCACCATCAGGCCGGTTGAATTTGATGCCATTGCGGTCATCCGGAATATGGCTGCCGGTCACCATCAGGCTGGGGATGGCATGTTTGATGCCGTAGAGCGTCAAAGCAGGTGTTGGGATAAAACCGCAGTGGATCGGCTCATAGCCCAAGGCCTCAATGGCGCGCGCTGCGGCACCCATGATGCGTGGTGTGCTGGATCGATAATCCCCGGCAATCGCAACCAGTGAGCCGCTCGCCACTGCCCCCTGCGCGGCCAGATGTTGCAGAAAACCCAGGGTGTAGGCATAACAGACCCGGTCGGTCATATCGGCCACCAGCCCCCGTGCGCCGCTGGTGCCAAACCCTACCCTGCTCTGCTCCATCAGATCGGCAATCACAATTTGTTCTTTTTTGTCTGTCACGGTTGTGGCTCCTGTTTAAGATCATCAGCTTACGCTAAAATTGTGCGACAATTAGGTCTAATCCGGGAGGCTGTCCGAGAGCGGGTAAAATTGCGATTTATCAAATATTAGCTTCTTGTAATTCAACAAGTTAAAAGCCTTGATGTGCAAAAAGCCGCGTTCTCGGAGAGTCTCCCAAGTCTCTAAACTTAGCACTCCAGAGGATGTAATGGGAACTCCTGTTAGAATTGTTATCGCCAGCTGCATTGTGGTCATTCCGCTTTTTTTGGCTGCGGCTACCTTTTTCCCTGCGTCATTGGATATGGATAGCTACAACCAGCCTTCCAGCAGCATCCATCCCACAAATGACAAATTGCCACACTGTTTTGGAAGCGGGACTTTAGCCCTGCCGATGCCCTGCGGGACTAAAGTCCCGCTTCCGATTTCTATTGCTTGATAAGAAGCCACAAGGTGAAATCCTTTTTAATCTGCTGCACCCTGCTGTTTGCTGAAGCCGCGATAGCCAGGCTACCCGATACGGCATATTTCCAGAATATGTCGCTATTTTGGTCGCAATTGTACGCTGATGGCGGCAATACCCTCTACTGCAACCGGCCGTTTGGCCCCCGCAAGGGGCGCGGGATCAATATCGAGCACGTCTTCCCGATGGGCTGGGTGACCAAGGCGCTCGACTGCGGCAGTCGCAGCCAGTGTCGCACCCGCAGCCCCCAGTTCAACCGGATAGAGGCCGATATGCACAACCTCTACCCTGCCCTGGCCCGGATCAACAAGGCGCGCGGCAGTCGAGCTTTCGGCAAGGTGCCGGGTGAACCGCGCAGGTTTGGATCATGTGACTTTGAGATCGACCCGCAAAAACGCCGGGTAGAGCCACGGCCAGCGGTGCGTGGCAATATCGCCCGCGCCATGCTCTATATGCAGACCCGATACGGCCTTAGACTCTTCCCCCGGCAGGCAAAATTGTTGCGGCAGTGGCACCAGGATGACCCACCCGACCACGAAGAGCTGCGGCGCAACCGGATCATTGAGCGGATTCAGGGGGAACGGAACCCTTTTATCGACCACCCGGAACGGGTTGCTGCTCAGTAGTGATAGGCTGACTCGATCTGCTCCCGCGTCAGAATGCCGTAGATTCGGTAGCGACCTGCGGTGCTGGCGGACTCCACATAGAGTGACCCAACGGAGTGCTCTTCCAACTGCTCCAGCGCCTGTTGCAGGTTGGCCTGAATGGGGATCGGCGCAATCTGCTCCCGCCAGGCGGGGATGGCCATCAGATCAATCTCATCGACCCCCCCCTCTTCAGCCTGCGCATTCTGAAGATGACGCGCCAGGTCAACCGCATGCATCAGCGCCACGGGGCGGTCGTTCTCCTCCACGATCAGCCACTCCGGCTCCTCTCTCAGCAGCCTTTCGGCAGATGTGCGGCTGATCACCCGGTCATGACAGCGAAAGTTCTTTTTCAGCACGCTGCCCACGCCGATACGTCGCAGCGCCTGCAACACCGGGCTGGTGCGGTAGTCAAACCCGCTGGATCTGAGCAGGGTGATGAAGATGGACTCCTTGCCAAACAGCTCACTGGCGGTCAGATTGGCCACCACAATGGCCAGCATGCCCGGCATCACCACGGCCGGGTTATGGGTCAGCTCCAGCATGGCGGTCAGCCCTGCCAGTGGTGCCTGCAGACTGGCACCCATCATGGCCCCCATGCCCAGCAGCACATAAAAGGTTGTGCTGGAACTCACTTCGGGGAACCAGAGCCCCATCAGGTGGCCCACAATGCCGCCAATGATCGCCCCCATGAACAGAGAGGGGCCGACCATCCCTGCTGGAATCCCAAGGCCGCCACAGGCTGAGGTTGCCAATACCTTGAAACAGAGGATCAGCAGCAGTGCCGTCAACCCATATTCACCGATGAGCGCGTTGTTGACGGTGTCATAGCCGATGCCCATCACCTCGGGCACAAATAGCGCGCAGAGGCCGACCACCAGCCCCGCCGCGGTGGTCTGACACCAGAAGGGGTGGCCCTTGCCATAGCGGGAGAAGGTCTGACTCAGATGGATGAAGCAGGCGGCAACGGTACCTGTCAGCAGCCCCAGCACCATTACCGCAGGCATCTCTTGCAGTGACCCCATCTCCAGTGCTGGCACCACGAATGCCGGGGCAGCACCCAAAAAGAGGATCGAGATTGCATTACCACTCACGGCTGCCAGCATAATCGGCAAAAAGCTGACCAGGGTATACTCCATCATCACCACCTCCAGCGCGAAGATGACGCCGGCCAGCGGGGTGTTGAATGAGGCTGCAATGGCCGCCGCCACTCCGCAGCCCACCAGGGTGCGAATGCTGTTATTCGGCAGTGAGAGGTGCTGCCCCAGCAGGCTGCCTGCCGCTGCACCCAGATAGGCGTGTGGCCCCTCACGTCCCACAGAGTGGCCGCTGACCAGCGCAATCGCCGCCCCGGCAAACTGGAGCAGGAATTCACGAAAACCGATATAGCCCTGGTGATAGGTCAGCCGCTCCAGCACCCGGCCTACCCCCATCAGGGTCTGCCCATTGGCTTTCCAGTGAAACAGCAGCCCGATGGCCAGCCCGCCCAGAATTGGCAGCAGCAGCCGCAGCCAACCCGGCAGCCCCTCAAAGTTCTCTTCATACTGTCCGGGCAGCAGCTCCGCCAGGGTTCCTTCCACAACCAGACGGAAGAGCACAATAACGCCCCCCGCCAGAACACCCGCCAGCAGGCCAATCATAACCAGCATCAACAGGGCATCAGGCCGGGAGAGTGTTAACCGAACCTGTTCCAGATGTCTATGCAGCCAATCCTTCATTCTGCGCTCTTTTCTCTATACGCCTCAAACCACCAGGAGGCTGTCCGAGAATAGAGGCCGTAGCGAGAAGCAGCCATTTTGAGTCAGATTTTTCGATCAAATGAGGCGAATATAAGCCATATTTAACGAATTTGATCGGGAAATCTGGCCGAAATGGCTGTTCCACAGTAGGTCTTCTATTCTTGGACAGCCTGCCTCCAGGTTGGATACTAAACAAAACAGACGTAGAATGTGCAGCATATTTCCCCCAGAGGCAAATCATGCAGATAACCAAAGACCGTATTGTCACCATTGAGTACACCACGACAGACAAAGATGACCAGATCATTGACACCACAGACAACATTGATAACTACACCTTTATCTTTGGGCGAGGTGGGCTTTTCAAGGTAGTTGAAGAGGCGCTGGAGGGTCGTTATAAGGGTGCCCAGCTAAACCTGACGCTGACCCCAGAACAGGCCTACGGGGTGCGTGATGAGAGCCTGGTCAAGCAGGTGCCACGGCAACAGGTCAGAGTGCCTGCCCATGACCTGGTGGTTGGTTTCAAGCTGAGGGGGAACAACCGGGATAACTCCACCCCCATCACCATTACCGCAATTGATGATGATGTGATAACCCTGGATGCCAACAACCCACTGGCTGGTCTTACTATTTTTATCAAGGTTGTGGTCATTGATGTGCGTGAGGCCTCAGCAGAGGAGCTGAAGACTGGCAAGGTGCTGCCCAAGAGCGGGCGGCCCAGCAGTGTGGATGTGGAGTTTGGTGCCTAAGCCCTAAAGAGGGGCAACCACTCAGCCGCTCTTCAGCCAGGCACTGATCAGGATTACCCCGCCACAGGCACCCAGAATGGCGCTGAGGGCTGGGGTGGTGGCAATGGCCGCTCCCGAACCAGCAACCAGCAGCAGCGCTGAAGTGATGATCATCGAACCGCCGCAGATCGCCGCAATGGTGCAGCGGCTGGACTGTTTGGCCTCCTTTCTAAACTGCTCCAGCTCGGCCGATTTCCACTTTACCTCCAGGTTGCCCTCTGCCGCATCCTTGATGACACGATGCGCCAGCAGTGGCAGCTCCGGCAGGTTCTCCGAGATCTGCGGCAGCGTCTCCTTCACCCGATTCATAAAGGCTGCCGGGCCGATCTGCTCACTCAGCCACTTCTCAAGAAAGGGTTTGGCCGTGGCCCAGAGATCCAGCTCGGGGTAGAGCTGTCGACCCACGCCCTCAACATAGACCAGCGTCTTCTCCAGCAGCACCAGCTGGGGCTGTACCTCCATATCGAAACGACGGGCGGTCTGAAACAGGTTGACCAGAAAATGGGCGAAGGAGATCTCACCCAGTGGCCGGTCATAGATCGGCTCGCTGACGGTGCGGATGGCCGCCTCGAACTCGTCCACCCGGGTGGTTTTTGGTACCCAGCCTGAATCGACATGCAGCTGGGCAACCCGGCGATAGTCCCGGTTGAAGAAGGCGAGCAGGTTTTCAGCCAGGTAGCGCTGGTCATCCGTGGTAAGGGTACCCATGATGCCAAAATCCACGGCAATATACTGCCCCTCCGGGCTGACAAAGATGTTGCCTGGGTGCATGTCGGCGTGAAAAAAGTTGTCGCGGAAGACCTGGGTAAAGAAGATCTCCACCCCCAGTGCGCCGAGCCGCTCCAGGCTGATGCCCTGCTCTTTAAGTGATGCCACGTCGCTCACCGGGGTGCCGTAGATGCGCTCAATCACCATTACATTGGGCTTGGTCAGATCCCAATAGATCCGTGGTACGAACAGGATGGGGCTGTTGTCCCAATTGCGGCGCAGCTGTGAGGCGTTGGCTGCTTCACGTGACAGGTTCAGTTCATCGGAGATGGTGCGGTCATAGTCCTCAACCAGCTCCAGTGGCTTCAGGCGCTGCGCACCCTCCCAAAACCGGTTGGCCAGTCTGGCCATGGTGTAGAGGATATTGAGATCACGCCGGATGGTTTTTTCAATGCCGGGGCGCAGCACCTTGACCACCACATCGTCACCATTTTTGAGTCTGGCAGCATGCACCTGCGCAATGGAGGCCGATGCCAGCGGGGTCTCATCAAACGATTCGAACAGCTCTTCGATCTTTTGGCCAAAGGCCTGTTCAATAATAGTGCGCGCCTCTGCGCCGGGAAAGGGAGGCACGGCATCCTGTAACTTGGCCAGCTCTTCTGCCAGATCCTCATCCAGCAGGTCGCGCCGGGTTGATACGATCTGTCCAAACTTGATGAAAATAGGCCCGAGATCTTCCAGCGTCTGGCGAATACGCACCGGGAATGGCGGAAGTTTGCGGCGGCGAAACCAGTAAAAAGGCGACAGGTAGAGCAGGAAACGGATGGGGCGGAACAGATGGGTTGCCAGTATGACCTCATCCAGGCCATGACGTACCAGCACCCGGTTAATCGTGAGCAGGCGCAAGGCCAGAGCAGGGTGTATCACAGTCAGTGCTCGTTGTGGTTGGGCGTTGTCGGGTTGCGCAGACGGTCTATTCTGGCCTGAAGATGCTCAAAGTCATTCCGCAGCGTATCTATCCTGGTAATGAAATCCTGGATCTCCTGGCGCTCTGGCAGGAGTTTGGCCTCGGTCTGGATATAGTGTGCCAGGCTTTGGCCTATTGTTCCGGCTGTGCGCCGCCCCTGGTCGGTGATGAAACGGACACCACTGACAATGTCATGCGCGACAAAATCGCCCAGATGGACTGCCAGCTGCTCCTCCCAGTCAATCTTCAATGCTCCCAGGATCTGGCCAAAGTGGCGACCCAGTTCGACATCGCCGGTGATGGTGATCTGGTTGGAGAGCAGCTTATCAACCTCTTTTTCCTGTGCCATGCCCAGGGCGGTCAGCGCCAGTGGTGAGCCGCGCAGTGTGCACTCCGGCTCGCCCTCATAGTGGCGCAGCAGCTGTAGACGCCCCGGCCCGGGGATCAGGAACAGCTTGATCTCAGCCCCGGCAATCTCCAGTGCAATGGCACGGCCATGCAGCTTTGCCAGCCTGGCGGCCGCCTTTGGATCCATTGTAATGTATTGGTTCAGCGCCTCTTCCAGCCCCGCACATGTCAACTGCGAAATGCTCATCAGAGTTTATACCCACGGTGAACGGCAACCACCCCACAGGTCAGATTGAAAAATTCGGTGCGCTCAAAGCCGGCCTTCTCCATCATCCTCTTGAGGGTCTCCTGATCGGGGTGCATGCGGATGGATTCTGCCAGATAGCGGTAGCTCTCTTCATCATTGGCAACCAGCCTGCCAATCTTGGGCAGCAGTTTGAAGGAGTAGAAATCGTAGGTAGTCTTTAGCGGTTGCGTCTCTACCTTTGAGAACTCCAGCACCAGCAGTCGGCCACCCGGTTTCAGCACGCGATACATGGCGCTCAGCGCCAGCTGTTTGTCGGTGACGTTGCGCAGGCCAAAGGCGATGGTGACGCAATCGAAGTGGTTGTCCGGGAAGGGGAGATGCTGGGCGTCTGCCTGAACATAGCGCACATTGCCAATCAGTCCATCGTTGGCCATGCGCTGGCGCCCCTGCTCCAGCATGGCTGCATTGATGTCGGAGAAGACAACCTCACCCTTGGGCCCCACCAGACCCGCAAAACGGGCAGAGAGATCTCCCGTGCCGGCGGCCAGATCCAGCACCTTTTGCCCTTTGCGTACACCTGCCAGCTCGATGGCATAGCGCTTCCAAAGCCGGTGGACACCAAACGACATCAGGTCATTCATGATGTCATAACGGGAGGCGACCGAATCAAACACCTGGCGTACGCGTCCGGCCTTCTCTGTGGCATCTACCGTCTCATATCCGAAATGGGTGCTGTTATTTTCCGTCATGGGGTTTCTCTTTGGTGGATCAATTATATGTAATGGGCCGTTAGGCTTTGGAAGCGGGGCTAATGCGACAGGCGGTTGATGCCAGCCGCTTTCAGATCGGCCAGATACTTGGCCCAGTTTTGTGCCTGATTGACGCCCAGCTCATAGAGGGTCTGCCAGGTGTAGTAGCCGGTGTTGTGGCCATCGTCAAAATGGAGCAGTACCGCATAGTTGCCGACCGGCTCGATCTTGGTGATATTCACATGTTCTTTGCCAATCTGTAGTGTCGCCTCGTCGGCGCTGTGCCCCTGAACCTCGGCGGAGGGTGAAAATACCCGCAGATATTCACAGGAGAGATCATAGCTGGAGCCGTCGGGGAAAGAGACGGTCAGCATGCGGTTGTCGCGATTCAGCTTGATTTCTGTGGGGGTGTATCTGGACATAAAGAGTACCTGGGTTTATAGGATGTAACGGCTCAAATCCTCATCCGACGCCAGCTCAGCGAGGTGTGCATCGACATAATCGGCATCAACCACGATGGTCTGCCCCGCCATCTCGGTAGCCTCAAAAGAGACGCTCTCCAGCAGCCGTTCCAGCACCGTGTGCAGCCGGCGGGCGCCGATATTCTCGGTACGCTCGTTCACCTGCCAGGCGATCTCTGCGAGGCTGGTGATCCCCTCTTCGGTAAAGACCAGCGTGACACCTTCGGTTTCCATCAAGGCCTTGTACTGGTCGGTGAGTGAGGCATCCGGCTCCGTCAGGATACGGGTAAAATCGTGGGTGGTCAGCGCCTCCAGCTCTACCCGGATGGGCAGGCGACCCTGTAGTTCAGGGATCAGATCCGATGGTTTGGAGAGGTGGAAGGCTCCCGATGCGATAAAGAGGATGTGGTCGGTCTTGATCATGCCGTGCTTGGTGGAGACGGTGCACCCTTCGACCAGCGGCAGCAGATCCCGCTGCACCCCTTCGCGCGAGACATCCGGGCCGCCATATTCCGAGCGGCTGGCCACCTTGTCCAGCTCATCCAGAAAGACGATGCCGTTCTGCTCGACCATCTCTACCGCGCGCAGCTTGAGATCCTCTTCATTGATGCGCTCTGCGGCCTCTTCATCCTCCAGCAGCTTGAGCGCATCCTTGATGCGCAGCTTGCGCTTGCGGGCCTTGTTGGAAGCCATGTTTTGAAACATGCCCTGAAGCTGGCTGGTCATCTCCTCCATGCCGGGGGGAGCCATGATCTCAACACCAAACTGTGCGCCACTGACCTCGATCTCGATCTCTTTGTCGTCCAGATCCCCGGCGCGCAGCTTGTCACGGAACTTGTCGCGGGTTTTGGAGCTGGTAGCGGGCGCGGGCTGACTGTCGGTTTCGAAGCTGGTTGGGGTGGGTGAGGGCAGCAGGGTATCGAGCACCCGCTCTTCAGCGGCCTTTTTGGCAGGCTCCCGAACCTTTTCGATCTCCTCTTCGCGTACCATTTTGACCGCAGAGTCTGCCAGGTCACGGATGATGGACTCCACATCCCGACCCACATAGCCCACCTCGGTGAACTTGGTGGCCTCGACCTTCAGAAAGGGGGCATGAGCCAGCTTGGCCAGACGCCGGGCGATCTCGGTTTTACCGACACCGGTCGGGCCGATCATCAGGATATTCTTGGGGGTGATCTCATTACGCAGCTCGCCCGAGACCTGGGCACGACGCCAGCGGTTACGCAGCGCAATGGCCACGGCACGCTTGGCTGCGGCCTGGCCGATGATGTGTTTGTCCAGCTCCTGAACAATCTCTTGTGGGGTGATTTTAGACATTTATCCTGACTCTATTCAGCTTCCAGTTCTTCGAGAACCAGATTGTGGTTGGTGTAGACACAGATATCAGCGGCAATGCCGAGGCTTTTTTCGACAATTTCGCGGGCGTTCAGGTCAGTATTGTCCAGCAGTGCTTGCGCTGCAGATTGTGCAAAGGTGCCGCCAGAGCCGATCGCCATCAGATTGTTTTCAGGCTCAATCACATCCCCGGTGCCGGTGATGATCAGTGAGACCTTGCTGTCCGCCACCAGCAGCAGCGCCTCAAGGCGGCGCAGTGAGCGGTCGGTACGCCAATCCTTCGCCAGCTCGACCGCAGAGCGGGTCAGATGGCCGTGGTGCTTTTCCAGCTTGCCTTCAAACCGTTCAAACAGGGTGAAAGCATCGGCGGTGGCACCGGCAAAGCCTGCCAGCACACGCTCTTTATAGAGCCGACGAACCTTACGCGCATTGCCTTTCATGACGGTGTTGCCCAGGGAGACCTGGCCGTCGCCGCCGATAACCACCCATCCGTTTCGACGGACTGAGAGAATTGTTGTGCCTTTCAGTGGCTCCACATTGTGTCCCTTTGAAAATTGGAAACCGGTAATTGTACCTGAATTTAATTGCAAAGGAATGAAACCAGGCGGGCCATTTATGCCTGATTTCAAGAACCGCAGGCATAAATTATCTAGCCCATCTTCCGAGCCAAACCACCGTAAGTCATTGATACTCACCTCACGCCAAAAATAATAGCTATAAATAACAATGCGTTAGAGCTTCACCTCGAAATGTAGTGCCATAACCTTGATTTCATGCCTTGTATTCCAGACCCACCTGGGGCAGGCGGCCGGCCTGTCAGAACTCCAAACGAGGCTTGCATCGAAATCTTAAGTTTTCCAATTCTCACTGCGCTTGCCAAATCACCAGTTTTCGACCATCAGGAGTAAATATTCGGCCAACCCACCCCAATGAAATCAACTGATCAGCTGTTTTCTGAACTGACGGCATAGCGGATAAAGCCATATGTCCTTTACAGCAAGTTGAATGGGAAAACACCGTTGGAAGCACTGGCCAACTCAGGCAAGAAACGACTTCGTTTTCCACCGAGTGAACCAGCGCCTAAAACACCACTAAAGAAACCAAAAGCAGGATGTTACACCTGATTCCAGTTAAACTGTCTACGATGTCCTGGCATTTATCAAATAAACACTACCAGGATCCCCAGTAACAGAAACAGGGTAACTGCACAGGCCCAGCGTTGCAGAAAACGCTCGCCGCTGTCCAATGCCCTTTGCCATGCATAGCACTGCCAGAGAGCCCCCGCTTTTACCAGCCATACAGCACGCAACCGGGGCAAGGTTTCGACACCCATCTGCGCAGCCCAACGGGCAGCTGCACCAAGCCAATGCTCAAACCACAGGGCCGAATCACCTGCCTGCTTCTCAGGCAAAGCGGGAGGATAAGACCTCGCCCGCAGCCAGCCAATGCCGACAACCAGCAGCGCCACCCCAAGCCCAAGAGAGGCGATGAGGAGATAGGCAAAATCTGCGTACCGGTTCCATGCAGCAGGGTTGCTCAGCCCCGCCCCCATGGCAGCGGTGAACACTCCCGTGGCGAAGATGGCGATATAGGCGGGTAATATTTTTAGCTGTGCCTGTCTTACCCCTGCCAGAATGGCATACAACATGGCCGCCACACCCATACCCTGGATAATCAACCCCAGCGCAGGCAGGCTGATCTCACCCAGAGGCAACCAGCGTACAAACCCAAGCAGTGCGACAGCAATGGGAATACCCCCCAGCAACAGCGCCACCGCTGGCCGGGTTGTGCGAAAAAGCGGCAGCAGCCAGAAGTGCAACGGCCAGACGCCCGCCTTGAGTGCAAAGCCCACAAGCACCATCAACAGATAGAGACCGGGGGAAGCTGACTGACCCATTACCAGACGCACGGCCTCAAAGTGCAGATTCCCGGCCGTTGCAGCGGCTATCAACACGGCCTCGAACAGCATCAAATCAGCCACAATCAGGACGATCAGATAGGTGCGTGCGGCCCGCCGACTCCCGTCATCCTCCCCTGCAACCAGCAGGGTATAAAACCCGTAACCCATCAGGGTCGAAAAAGTGAAGAACCCCACCAGGTCAGTGGCCAGAACCGCGCCCAGATTGCCCGCCAGGGTCAGTAGATAGTAGCTTGTAACTCGGTCATCAGCGGACTCGCCCTTGGCGGGATGCAGCAGATGCGCGGCAACCATCCATAGCAGTACAGAGATTGCCAGCAACCAACGACCCACCCCGCCATCAATGCCAAGTCCGCTGCCCAGCAGCAGCCAAGGCAGGTCGATCGAGGCACCCTGCGGGAGAGCCAACAGGATGAGTGCAGGCAAAAGAGCAATATAACAAGGTCGGGGGAGGCGCGAGCGCAGTGCAGGAAATGCCAGCAATAGCGGCAGCAGCGGCGTCAGGATCAACAGCGATGCACTCAAAACAGTGTTCACTCTGCGTACTCCAGTGTCGTGATAAAACGTGCCCACTGCAGCGGACTGAACGGTGCAGATGCCAGCAGCCCAACAGCCAGTGTCAGAAAGGCCGTCACCAGCGGTGGTGCCAAAAGTGCCCAGGCCGTCTCACGCCGTCCAAAAGCGCGCTCAGCGGGCCAGGCATCGGCAGGCGTCTTGAACCAGGCTGCGTACAGAATCGGCAGGAAGTAACCCGCATTCAGCAAACTGCTGCCCGCCAGGATAAAAATCACCCAGCCCTGCCCGGCATCCAGCGCCCCCAATCCCAGGTACCATTTGCTGATAAAACCAGCCAGTGGTGGTGCGCCAATCATGCCAAAGGCGGCGATGGTAAAGGCGGCCATGGTCCAGGGCATGCGCCGTCCGACCCCGTTCATTTCGCTGATTTTATGGATGCCTAACGTCTCGGCAAGATTACCGGCGCAGAAAAAGAGTGTGATCTTCATCACTCCCTGATGCACCAGATGCACCAGGCCGCCGACAGCGGCAATCGGACCGACAATGGCAATGCCAAGCACGATATAGGCGACCTGGCTGATTGTGGAGAAGGCCAGCCGGCGCTTCAGATCATCCTGAAACAGCGCCCGCATCGAACCATAGATAATGGTCGCCGCTGCTACGATTGCCAGCGGCAATGTCACTCCCAAAGTGGCGGAAAACTGGATGCCATAGACATCGTAGACCACGCGCACGATGCCGAAGGCACCTGCCTTTACCACGGCCACCGCATGCAGCAGTGCACTCACGGGCGCGGGTGCCACCATCGCCTGTGGTAGCCAGCCATGCAGTGGAATCAGTGCCGCCTTCACGCCCAGGCCCGCAATCAGCAGCACAAAGATGATGACCAGAGCCGTGGAAGATGCTCCATCCAGAGTGGATAAAAAGCCGCGTGGCGTGAACTCCAGGGTGCCGGCAAGGGTGTAGAGCCAGACCGTGCCGATCAGCAACAGAGTGCCGCCTGCAACGGTATAGATCAGGTAGGTGCGACCTGCACGCCGCGCCACTTCGGTGCCACGATGTACGATCAGCGGATAGGTGGCCAGGGTCAACAGTTCATAAAACAGCAAAAAGGTGATCAGGTTACCGGCCAGCGCCACGCCGACCGTCGCGGTTACACAGAGGCTGAAAAACCCAAAAAAGCGGCTGCGATTGGGAGAGCCTTCCAGATAGCCAATCGCATAGACGGTTGTCACCAGCCACAGAATACTGGAGAGCACCACGAACAGCATTGACAGCGAGTCAGCACGCAGCAGTAAATCCAGCCCCGGCAACAGGGGCAGCCGGGTCTCGAAATGGGAGCCGTGAAAAATACCCCAGACCATCACCCCGGCCAGCACCAGCTTGAGTACCGCCCCCGCCAGGTTCAGCGAACTCCGGGTTGCAACACGCTCCTCTGGAAGAAAGAAGATCACCAGCCCCGGCAGCAGGGAGCTGGCGAGAACGAAGAGTGGCAGCGCAGCACTCCAGTTCATCCAGCACTACCCTCGCCACCAAAGGGCAAACCGATCTCCATCAATGCCAGCAGCCAGGGGACAAACAGCCCCAGCAGGATGGCGACTACGGCCATGAGCAGCGCCGTCCACTCCATGGCGGCCGGTACTGCCCTGGCTTCATGTGGTACCTCGGAGCGGGTAAAGGCATAACCGACCACCTTAAAGACCCAGGCGGCAGAGAGCAGCCCGCCGAGGATCAGGGCAATCCCCCACCACCACTGACCGGAGCGGATTGCAGCCTCCAGCAGCAGCCATTTGGCAATAAAGCCACCGCTGGGCGGTAGCCCCATGATGCTGATGCCGGCCAGGGCAAAGGCGGTAATTGTCAGGGGCAGATGCTGCACGACACGATCGAGATCCACAATGCGGTCATGTCCGCCGAAATAGAGGATGTTGCCGGCTGCCATGAACATGGCCGTCTTGGCTGCGGCATGGGAGAGCAGCACATAGAGCGCGCCCGTCCAGCCGGTGATACTCGCCAGCGGAAAAGCCAGAAACAGATAACCCAGCTGCGCCACGGTCGAATAGGCGATCAGCATCTTGAGCCGCGTCTGGCGCAGCGCCTGAAGCCCGCCCCAGAGCACGGCGGCTGCACCGAGCAGCCCCAGTAGCTGAGCCAGAGCGGCACCGGCAAATGGAAAAATCTCCAGCCACAGGCGCAGCAGAATATAGAATGACGCCTTCACCACCAGCGCCGACAACAGTGCGCTTACGGGTGCCGGGGCGCTGGCATGGGCCGACGGCAACCAGAAGTGCAGTGGAAACAGCGCCGTTTTGAGCAACAGACCGGTGATCATCAGCCCCATAGCCGCCCATACAGCGGGGGACGACTCCACCCGCTCGGCCAAAGTTGCAATATCGACACTGCCAAAACTGTGATAGAGCAGTGCAACCCCCAGTAGATAGCACAGCGAACCCAGCAGGCTGACCAGTAGGTAACGCATGGCTCCGGTCAAGGCATCTGCGCCCCCGGCCAGTGCCACCAGTGCCACCGCCGCCAGCCCCAGCAGCTCCAGGGTGACATAGAGATTGAAGATATCTGCAGAGAGAAACAGGGCATTCAGCGCGGCCCACAGAAACATCCACAGTGGCCAGAAATGTCTCGCCCTGTCCTGATTGAAATAGCCGCAGGAGTAGATGCTGATGCCCAGCCCTACCACTGCTGTCATCATCAGCATCAGCAGAGTTAAACCATCGGCATAGAGGTCGATACCCAATGGCGCGCCCCAACCACCGACTGCGTAGCGTTGCGCACCCTGCTCCAGCAGCTGCCAGCCCAGCCCGGCCACGCAAATGACGATAGCCAGCGCTGTGACCAGACCCAGCGGGAGAGCACATCGCGGCCACAAAAAGCAGCTCATGGCTCCGGCCAGCGGCAAGATGATGGCCATCACCCCCCAGGGAATATCTAACGCCAACATAAGATACCGGACATTTCTGGGATTATTCCAACGGCTCTTTGGCAAGCTCGGCCCGGCCTGTTGCAATCCGCACGCGCAGCATCAGTACCAATGCCAGGGCGGTGGCCGATACTGCAACCACGATGCCGGTAATCACCATGGCGTGCGCCACCGGGTCTGGCATCCCCTGGGTGCGGGCCGCCAGTGCCACCAATACCAGGAAGACCCCGCTGGCCATCACATTGAGGGCCAGAATCTTGCGCAGCAGATGCGCGTGGATGATCAGGGCGTAGAGACCCAGGGTGAAGAGTCCCACCCCCACCAGGGCATAGAGGAAAGCTGGAATCATCTGTGCGACCCCTTCTCTGGCCGACCACCCAGGAACAGGGCCGCCAGGGCAGTACCGATGGAGAAGGTTGCCGCCGCCTCAATCAGCAGTATCAGTGCGCCTGCGAATGATGGGGGATACTCCAGCAGATGCCCACCCGCCAGCATCAATACAACAGCCACCAGCAGAAACACACCCAGACCGGCCACCAGCGCAAGGCGCAGTGGCAGCCCGGAGAACCTGGTGTCAAGTCGCCACCCCGCCAGCAACAGCAACACCCCTGCCGTCGCCAGCACCGAACCGGCCTGAAAGGCACCACCCGGCGCATGGCCGCCGACCCACAACAGGTAGCCGGCAACCAGGATCAGCAGAGGAACCAGCAGGCGCGACAGCAACTCCAGCACCAGTCCAGGGGATGGCTCGCGGCGTTTCGGCGCAGCACCGAGTGACCAGACCCCAAGCAGGGCCAGTAACAGCACCCCCAGCTCCAGCAAGGTATCGTAACCCCGAAAGTTAAGCAGTACCGCAGTGACCGGATTGCTGACACCGCTGATTTCGAGCTTTGCCGCCACATGGTCGCTCAAGCCTGGAGCCTGTGATGGCAGGGAGAGCACCGCATAACCCAACCCCACGGCCAGAGCCGACAGGGGCACAGCCAGCAGCAGGCGAAATTGTGCCTGTCTGCTGTCGTTTTCAGTTATGGGCTTTGCGTTGTTGCTCTTTTTCATGGACTGATTTTGCATCACTCTTGGAGTTGAGCCTTGTCAGCGCGGCCAACAGCAGGGCACCGGTCAGCCCCGTGCCGATAGCCGCCTCGGCCAGGGCGACATCGGGCGCATCGAGCCGTACCCAGGCCAGCACCATCAACAATCCAAAGGTGATGAACAGCACAATGGCCTTGAACAGATCCGGACTCGCCAGCGCCCGCCAGGCCAGCCACAGCAGGGCAAGCCCCAGCAGGGTATCGAATACGGGCTGCAACAGGGTTACCGTCTCCACAGCTTGATGCCTCGTTGTCGAGCCGTTGCGGCCACCAGATGGGCGACACTGGCGCCTGCCAGCAGCACCAGCAGCCAGATCAGCAGCAGCTTGCCCGCCACAGCCCAGGATTCTGCCTGCAGGGCGAGTCCGGCCACCATCAGTCCCAGACCGACGTTGTCGGCCTTGGTCAATGCATGCAGGCGGGTATAGACATCCGGGAACCGCAACAGCCCCAGGGTGCCAGCCAGAAAGAAGATGGCTCCGGCGATCAGCAGCAGCAGACTGAGATAATCACCCAGCGTCATGGTCTGCCCCCTGATCCGGCCAGGCCCGACGCACGAAGGCCACCGCCGTCACTGCGGCCAGCAGGGCAAACACCAGCGCCACATCGCGCAGAGCTGCATTGCCGGTGGCCTCTGCAAGCAACAGCAGCGTGGCCACAGCCGTGGTGCCGAACAACTGTGCGGCCAACATGCGATCAGCCGCAGTCGGGCCACGCAGTATTCGCCACATCCCGGCACCAAGATTCAGCAGCAAAAACAGCGCCAGGGCGAGGAACAGGGTCTGCATTGGTTCAATTCTCCAGCGTGACCGGCGTTACAAAACCGGGTGGCTTGACCGCCAGCACGGCGCAGTCGATCTGGTTGAGGATTGTCTCCGCCGTGTTGCCCATGAAAAACCCGGCCAGGCCGGTACGCGCCACGGTGCCCATGACGACAAGGTCGGCGCCGATCTCCCGAGCCATCGCTGGAATCTCCTTGCGTGCGTTGCCTTGACGGAGATAGAGCCGTGGCAACAGGTATTCGTAAGCCTCCTCACCGATCCAGTGGCGCAACCGCCCGGTCAGCTGTTCGAGCTGAACCTGCTGGTCACGCCGCTCATGATCCACATGGGCAGCGATCTGCTCTTCGGACAGGTCGCTGCTAAAAACCCTTACCATGTTCTCCGTGACAGGCTCCCAGGCATGAACCACATGCAGTTCAGCGAAGTCGGAGAGTGCCAATGAGCCTGCCAGCTCCAGGATAAGCCGGTTCAGGTCGCTCTCTCCGGCCTCCTCCTGCCATGGATCAAAATCAATCGCGGCCATGATCCGGCGATAATTGGTTCTTTCCTCCGGCCGCATGACCCACAGCGGACAGGGACACTTGCGCAGCAGGTGCATGTCATCGCTGCCGAACAGGCGATTCTGCCAATCCTGGTTTTCAGCGGTCTTGATTACCAGATCGTGACCGTTGCGCAGTATCTCTCGAATAATCTCCAGAAACGGCGTGCCGACCAGCACCCTGGCCTGCACCTTGACCCGCTGGTGGTAAGGTTCGATCAGGGCATCCAGCTTCTGCTCATGCGCAGTGATGATGGCTGCCTGCAGGTCTGCGGAGACCGGGCCGCCCTCTGGCATTCCAATGCCGGCCGTTATGTGCTCGGTTACATCTACAACCGTCAGCTCCGCCTGGTTGTTTTCAGCCAGCGTGACTGCACGCTCCAACGCAGGTTTGCAGCCGGTCTCTGGTGCCACCACACAAAGAATATTCCTGAATCGCTTCATTTCATTCGCCTCTGCTGGATGGGGGCAAAGAGATACCGAACATTGCGGCCACTCTTTGCTCTATCATCTCAAGTTCTGACAAGAAATCTTTCTGTTCGTCGAGCAGATGCACTTGCAGATAATCTGCATCGAGCTCTGCACTCAGGGTGCCTGGCAACAGGCTGACGGTGTTGGCCATGAAGAGCCGTGGCAGGCCCGGCGGCAGCCGCCATGGATGATAAAACAGCCCCGGTGCAATCGGTAACCGGGGGTGCAGCGTTCGCCGGGCCACATCCACTCCACCGTACAGGGAACGCCAGAGAAAGAACGGCACAAAACGCATGATCCCCGTCAGAGACCAGGAAGAGGGGGGCAGCAGCGCAATGCTGGCCACGGTCGCAAGCAGCACCATTGGTGCACCGACCAGCCATGAATCTGTTGCGCCATCCGTGAGTATCCACCATATCAGGGCAAACAGAACAGCACGCAGAGAGCCGCTCCGCAGCGACATAAACCCCAAATGCTCTGTTTGGTCAACCGTGCGTGCAACCATCTGCCAAACTCCCCATAAATAAACCTGCTCTCATTTCGGTGTTCCGCCACTCACGCCAAACAGGCTGTCAACAGCCTCCGTAGCCGCATCGACATAAGGCATCAATACCTGGTCGGCGCCCGCCTGTTTCAATTGCCCGGCAGCGGCAGCGGCGTGGGCGGTTACGGCCACGCGCCCTTTGTAACCATGATCACGCAGGCCGTGCAGCAGGGCGAGATTGACCGGCGTCTCGCGCAAACTGCTCAAGACCCAGCGTGCCCGCCCAAGCGGCAGACTGGCGAGGAATTCCGGGTTCTCAGCATCACCATAGCGCACCTCATAACCATTTTCTTCCTGCTGGCGTATCAGATTGGGATCAAAATCAACCCCGAGCACCCGGTAGCCACGTTGTTGCAGTTCCTGCGCAATCCTGGTGCCAAACCGCCCCAGACCGAACAGAATGACATCAGCCTCATCCTGTTCCCTGTACTGAGCCTCTTCCCGGTAGGCCCGTTTGCGTTCGAACATACCCAACCAGGGGGAGAGTCGCTCGTAGAGGGGGTGAGAGTAGAGAATCATGTAGGTAGAGGCACTGATGGTGATCAACCCCACCAGCGTGATGAGACCCAGGGTATCGGCACTAATATGACCCAGGCTCAGACCCAGCGCCCCCAGGATCAGGGAGAATTCACTGATCTGGGCCACCGTCAAACCTGCCAGAAAGCCGGTGCGCTTGCGGTAACCCATAGCACCCAGGATGGTCATCACGATCAGCGGGTTGCCGATGAGCACGAACAGTGACAGCAGAATAGCCGGTACTATCTGCGCACCGAGCATGCTCAGATCCAGCCCGGCTCCCAGGTCGATGAAGAAAAACAACAGCAGAAAATCCCGCAGGCTCACCAGACGTGAGCCGATGGCCTCGCGGTAGGGGGTGGAGGCCAGTGACACGCCGGCGAGAAAAGCACCCACCTCCTTGCTGAATCCCAGATGTGCGCCCGCCGCGCCCAGAGCCACCGCCCAGGCAATGGCGAACAGTACCAGCAGCTCTGGTGAACGGGCCAGTTGATGCAGCAGCGGCGTCAACACATAGCGCATCAACAGGCCAATGACAGCGATAAACAGCCCGCCCTTGATCAATACCGCAAGCGCCTCCCTGCCCAGGCCGACGGTATCACCCGCCTCGCCCAGCGCCGTC
Source organism: Candidatus Polarisedimenticolaceae bacterium (assembly GCA_021648685.1). GTDB lineage: Bacteria > Pseudomonadota > Gammaproteobacteria > Chromatiales > Chromatiaceae > WFXD01. The sequence goes on along the minus strand of JAKISI010000018.1, from coordinate 17,286 downwards.
AGGCCAATCATTGCCAGCACCACGATGATATCCTGAACAATAAGAAAGCCGATGGCGATGCGCCCGTGCAGCGAGTCCACCTCCCGTTTATCGGAGAGTAGCTTGACGATGATGATGGTGCTGGAGAAGGTCAGCGCTACCGCCACATAGAGGGCGGCCACCGGGGTCATCCCCAGGGTGATGGCGATAAAGTAGCCGACCACGGAGGTAAAGAAGACCTGTCCCAGCCCGGTGGCCAGCGCCACCGGCCCCATGGTACGGATGATGTGCAGATCCAGTTTAAGGCCAACTACGAACAGCAGCAGCGCAATGCCCAGTTTGGCCAGTAGGTCGACCTGGTCGTTTGCCGACACCCAACCGAGCAGGGATGGCCCTACCAGTACGCCCACTGCGATAAAGGCGACGATCAGCGGCTGTCGCAGCCGTACACCAATAGCGCCGATAACAGCAGCCAGTAACAGCAGCACCGCTATTTCCGTAAAGACGTCACCGAAAACCGAAGTCATGATTCAGCTACCCTACTCTTGTGGACTTCACTCCACGACAGGCTGCCAGAAAGTTCAGCGATATATAGAAACTATAAGCGCCATCTTCCCCCAAATCTACCTGATATTCGTTGATAGGCCACATTCATCTATATTCGGTGTGTTAATTGGAATTGATGCCATAACATGCATTCACCTCACCCTGCCAAATACCACTTACCAACTGAAGGACGCTTCTGTTTTGTAATCGCAAGGTGACAAAGAGAGGGTGACTTGATTTTCCTCAAAGGAGAATGAGCCATTGGTTGTAACAATGAGGCATATCTATCTGATGGCATAAGGTAGCGGCAGCTAATGGCTCTGCCTGTCTGCTGCCGGGTGTTGTGCTGAAACAACAAAAACCACCACTATCTCATTTTTAGAATGATCTACGAGGATTGACCATGCCCGCAAAATTTATAATGCTGCCCGGTAAAACGCTCGAACAGACCCGTTTGGTCAAGATTCCAGAACACTATGATGGACACGAGGCGTTTCGCCATACCACGGGGCTCATTGCGGGTGTGGAGGAGGAGAACGCCGACTACACATGGGATGATATTGCTGAGGTGCTGGAGGAGCAGGGGTTTGAAGTGGTGGACTATATTGTGGGGCCGGAGCTGCACTGATCTGGCTCTAGGTTATCCGGAGCCGGCTGGTTATCTGCCGTTAAGGCAGGAATTAAAATTCAGGTCGGCGGTCTTTGAGAAGGTGGCTCAGCGGTGTGACATTTTTGTCGCTGGCCTGCGCCAGGTCGATCTGCGCAAGGAGTTCTGGGGACAATACTCAACTATCCCTTTTTGACCCCTGGCTTCTTCTTCCGCAAATTATCTCGCCCAGGCAGTTTTTCTGCCAATTGCACAAAACCATCATCTCCCAAGGGACGACCGGTTCGTTCGTGGCGTTCAAAATCTGACATCTCATTGGTGGTGGGATTGCCCTCGGAATTCTGCCAAAACTTCAGGAAGAGTCGTTCCCGCAAGCCTTTAATGGCAGAGGACGGATGAAGCCACTGCTGCAAGGCGTACCCGTCAAGGTCATCCTGGATGACAAGGTTGCCCTGCTTGGGTCAGGCAGGTATGCCATGACTCAGCTTTAGGTTTACGCCTCGGAAGCGGGACTTCACCTAAAGCGCTGTCTTTTTTACTCCAGCTCCCATTAAAATGCCGCTATTCTTTAACCATACACAAAACATCTCCACTGAGCAGCGCCTACGACACGACCACTCTGTCACCGTGGGGCTATCCTTCAGATGAGGAATACATCATCTTTCCACAAAGTCGTTTTCTGACCCTGCTGGGCTATGTCACGCCCTACAAAACCACCTTGCTGTTTGCTGGTGCGCTCATGTTGGGGGAGAGCGCCGCATTGCTCATGACTCCCTGGCTAGCTGGCCACTTTACCAATATGCTGCTTGGACAGAACACAAGTCAGATATCAGACTTCAAAACCATATTGATGCTGTGGCTGGCTCTACTGGCCGTGCAGGCGCTACTGCGTTTTGGCAATAGTTATCTGCTCGCCAGCACTGGCGCACAGATGCTTGCTAGCTTACGTACCCGGCTGTACGATCACCTCCAATCTTTACCTATCAGCTATTATCAGCATCAGCGGCGCGGGGAAATTCTCTCCCTGCTGGCTCGTGATGCCGGCATCCTGAGCCATTTTGTAACCAACACCCTGGTCGGCCTGCTGCCCCTTATTTTGACCTTTCTTGGCGCACTCATTCTGATGTTTCGCATCGACGCACAGATCGCCCTGCTGGCTGCGCTGCTTGCTCCACTATTCATTTTGGTTATTAAACTGCTTGGACGCCAACTTCGCCCCCTCTCAACCCAGCTCTCTCAAAAGCACGCCAGCACCCTGGCTCAAGTGGAAGAGAACCTGAATCTGCTTCCTATCATCAAGGCCTTCACACGAGAGGCAGATGAGTCATCCCGCTACCGTGATCAGCATCAACAGCTGCTGGAACTCACAACCCAACACCTGCGCCTGCAATCCCTGCTCTCACCCTGCATGCACTTTCTGGCGGGCAGCGCGATTGTACTGCTGCTGTGGCTCAGCAGCCAACGCCTGGTTGCCGGAGCATTAACCCCCGCAGAGATCGTCAGCCTGTTGTTGTATGGCCTGCTACTGGCAAGACCCATCAGCAGCCTCGCCAGCCTGTATGGCCAGATCCAGAGCACCCGGGGCGCAGCAGAGCGCCTTATTGATGTTTTCTCCATTGAGCCTGAACCCAGTGACAAAGAGAAGCCAGATCTGCCATCAATCCAAGGCAAGATCCAGCTCAAAAACATCCATTTTCACTATTTTGAACGCGACAATATATTTGGAGGGTTGAATCTAACCCTTCAGGCTGGAGAGACCCTGGCAATCACCGGAGCAAACGGCACAGGTAAAAGCACGCTGGTTCACCTGCTGATGCGCTTTGCCGATCCACAAGAGGGGCAGATCCTGATTGATGGCACAGATATTCGAGAGGTATCTATTCAGAGTCTGCGTAACCAGATCGGCCTGGTCTCCCAGCAGGTACTGTTATTCAACGGTTCCGCAGCAGAAAATATTGGCTACGGCATGGCAGGCGCCAATCTGGAGCAGATCACTGAGGCCGCCAAAGCAGCGTGTGCCTTTGATTTTATCCAAAAGCTGCCCCATGGTTTTGATACGCTTATCGGCGATCAGGGAGTACGTCTCTCAGGCGGCCAGAAGCAGCGGCTGGCGCTCGCTCGCGCTCTGCTCAAAGACCCACCTATCCTGATTCTGGATGAGGCCACCGCCATGTTTGACCCGGAAGGCGAACAGGATTTCATTGAAGCGTGCCGCGACCTGCTGCAACAACGCACCGTCATCCTCATCACCCACCGCCCCGCCAGCCTGGCACTGGCTGACCGGATCGTGCATCTGGAAAATGGCCGCGCCCATGAAGTTGCTTCCTAGAACAACAATCTATGGCAGAATAGCACGATGATCCGCTATCACATCTCTGAAAAAGCCATGTTCCAGGAGGTTAAGAATGAGTCTGTCATCCTTGGCCTGGAGAGCGGCGAATACTTCACTTTGGATGAGATCGGCACCCGGATGCTCCAGCTCTTTCAGATTGAACCAGACACCCATAAGGTCGCCACCAAAATCACCCAAGAGTACGCAGTTGCTTTTGAACAAGCCCACACCGATCTGATCGCTCTTCTAAATAAGATGGTCTCCCATGGCCTGGCCACAAAGGATGAAGCATAAGCTAAAACGCGCCTGCTCCCTCTCTGCAAAAGAGTGGTTCATGCTTGCAGAGGCCTGGCTGACGCTTACCTGGGTTGATTTTGTTGTCAGTTTTTTGCCCTACCGCTGGTGGAAATCCTGGCTTTTAACCCAACCTGAAGCGAAGACTAATCAAACCGCATCATTTGAACATCTGGTCTGGTCCGTAAATGCAGCCGCCAACCATCATCTGCGAAAACCCACCTGCCTACGGCGCAGCCTGACGCTAAAACATATGCTTCAACGCCAAAATATTTCTGCAATCCTGCGTATCGGCATCAAAAGAAATGGGGTGGAAGTTGATGCTCACGCCTGGATCGAATACAACGACTTTGTACTGAATGACTCAACTGATATTGTAGCAAGCTATTCACAATTCCCAATACTGTCAACAGAGTCATTGCAAGGATTTCAGGGGCTATGAGTGCAATTGCCGTAATACTAAACCTTGATAAGGCTCCAGTTGACCATGCCATATTGGAGGATATGGCGCAGCAAGTTGCCGAGCTGGGCCCGGATGGTATCAACTATTTATACCGAAACAATATAGGGCTTGCCTACCTTGCTTTAAATAGCACCCCAGAGGCATTGCATGAAACACAGCCTTTAGAGTCAGAAGATAAACGTTATCTGCTCGTGGCTGATGCACGCATCGACAATAGACCAGAACTACTGGCTATATTGCGTGGGCAGCTGCCAAATAAACAGATCCTGACAGACCCAGATATTATCTTGGCCGCCTATAGAAAATGGGGTACTGAAGCACCTGCCCATCTGATCGGAGACTTTGCCTTTGTCATTTGGGATCAGGTTGAAGAGGAGCTTTTTGCCGCCAGAGACACCATGCATGCCCGCCCTATTCATTATGCAGAAGTAGGGCAAAGTCTCTGTATTACCACAGATGCCCAGCAGATACTCAAGCACCCAAGAATAAGTGGCAAGCCAAACCTTAACACCTTGGCCTGCTGGCTAATGAGTGAGCCAAGGGATCATCTCTGCATGTTTGAAGGAATCAATTCATTACCAGCAGGGAGCAGCCTGCATCACACGGGACGCCAGTTGCACATCAAGAAGTATTGGAACTTAAACCCTGACTACCGCATCCGCTACAAGAAAACTGAGGAGTACCAAGAACATCTAAAAGGACTCCTGTCCCGTACTGTTAGTGACCGCATGCGGACAAATGGCTCCATCATCGCCTCTGAGCTAAGCGGCGGAATGGATTCAACAACAGTCACCGCGCTCGCCCAACAGCAGGCTCAAGCACAGAGCAAGCAGTTACTGGCTCTATCTCATGAGTACAACAAACACCCTGCTTGCAGTGAATCTGTATATATCAACGAGATTGTTCAGCGTCTTGGCTTAAAACACGAATACATCGATATTGAGCATGAAGGGGGACTGGATTATTACGCAAGTTCACCAGCAGCACGGGAAAACCCCTCCGGGTTCTGGTTACCCAGAGTGCTTCCCAGCACCGCTCACGCAGCAAACGCTGGAGCTCGTGTACTGCTTACAGGAATAGGGGGGGACGAAATGTGCTGGGGGCATCCTCACATATTCCCCTATCGATTAATGCGTGGTGATTTGCGAGTTATCCCCGAGATAATCACTTTAAGCAAGAGAAACAAATTACCCATAAGAGACCTTTTTTACTGCCTGATACTATATCCATTCATCCCCGAAAAACTCAAGCAGGTAAAACGAGCCATCGCATCACTGTTTCAATCAAACAGACCCTCTTCCAGTCCAGATTGGCTATCCAGCGAAAGGATAAAACAGCTCACTCTTCAGTTGGCAAGCAATAAAGAGCCTATCCCCCACTTTAGAAACAGGGCACAGAGAGAATGGTTCAAAAGCCTTGCACGAGCCTATTACTCCACACTCCACATCTATCGCTGGGCTGGTGCCACATCGGGCATTGATGTGCGGCACCCCTTTGTTGATCGCCGTTTGATGGAATTCACTTTTGCTGTCCCTGTTGAACTGTGGCACCAACAAAGCCACCCCAAGTGGCTTTTGCGACGCACCATGAGCGGACTTCTGCCAGATTCAGTGGTTTGGAGAGCACAAAAAACCGACTTCAGCAGCTACTACCTGAGCGAATTGAAATGCCATAAAAAAACGATAAAATCACTATTAGAAAATAACTTCCTAAATAGTAGCGGCTTAATCAGTAGCACTGGATTTTCAGAGGCTTTAGACTCATACTTACTATCAGCTAATAAAGGTAATACGCTTGCCTATTGTTATGCTTTTGCAACCATTTCCTGGTGCGCAACTCACTGCTCAAAAGAGCAGATGAATTAGGAGAAAATCAAATGAAGAAGCAAACCCTTTCAGAGCATCAGAGCATCAAAAAACCATACCACCCACCAATACTAGAAAAAGCCGGGACACTACAGGAATTGACACAGGGGCTTGGAACTTCTATGGTTGATAGCCAAGGACAACCAAAAACAGGGGGATTTGAGTAACCAAGCAATCACGGGGTTAGACGCACGACCCCCCTAATAAATAGATGAGCCCCAGCAAATTTGGCAAATGGATTCATGGCATTCAAATCCTAACCGCCGGTAATCTAGCTGCCCCATATTTAAGATCGCAAGTTCGGGTTACCTACACCCAAAACAAGCCGCACCCTGTCGGCTCCGCCCTCTGGAGTCACTCTGAAGCATCTTCCAGTTTCGTACTGTACCGTGGCATAGCACCAGATTCCTATATACTAGATGTTCGTTGTCAAGGGCGCGGAGCCTTCACATACCGGGATCATGAAATTCAAGTCTACTGGGAACCTGGCGGCACAAACTCAGACCATTACTTTCACAGCTTAGGGCTTGCCTTTTGGTTAGAACAACAGAATATTCCTTGCCTGCATGCCAACAGCTTAATTATTGATGGGCATGGAGTTGGACTCATGGCGCGCAGCCAGACTGGAAAGAGCACCCTTACCGCAGCTTTGCTTCAACGCGGCCATACACTTCTAGCAGATGACATGCTGCCACTGCACAATACCAGTGGACAATGGCAAGTCTTTCCAGGTCTAGCTTCCATACGCCTCTGGCCTGATTCAGGCAGTCAATTTACTACAGCACAGGCCATGAAAGATGCGCCACGAGTACACCAGCACTTCGAAAAACGAAGAGTGGATCTAGGTACAGAATCAAACCAGGGGAAACCATGGCAAGCTAAACCGCTCTCAGCAATTTATACATTGAACAGGATAACCGGAAACAACAAGGATGCTGCCAAAATTCAGACATTAACCCCTGCACAGGCCATGCTTACACTTCTTGAGAACAGCCTAATTGGGGGAGCCCCTAGGGTCATGGATGTGGAAGCACAGCGATTCAAGCAATTTGCCAGGTTGCTCACCCAAGTACCCGTCAAACAATTACGTTACTCTAGCGGATTTCAGCAACTGGATGAAGTGTGTGAATTATTAAAAACAGATATCTCTCAACTGCACCAACAAAACCGACTGTAAACACCATAAAAAAGGGCAGCTTAAAGCTGCCCTACTATTTTGTCCTTCTCAAAAAGCTCTAGACCGCTCTCCCCGGCAAGCGAAATATCCTCATTAACCCCAGCCCTCCTGCTAACAACAAGAGAGTAGCCGGGGCAGGTACCGTTTGTTTTGGAAACTGTAGCGCTATACCACCCTGGTCTAGGTTAGAAACAGTCATACCTCGAATTCCAGTTCCGCTGTATGCTTGTGGGTTTATTTTGAATCCGTAGCTCCCGCTCACTGCATGCATTGCCAGCTCACTTCCAATCTGAGTCCCATCTGCTTCAAAAAACTGAAAGAACAGAGCATTAGTAGTTGCACCTAAAGCCCCAAGAATATTAAACCCAATCTCAGAAAGAGTTTGCGGAAATAATATAGACAGTGCACCCGCCCCGTAAAGACCAGTACCATCAGAGCCGTATCCATGGACAGCATTGTACGCACTGAACACACCAATATTACTTGGAGAGCTGCCGGTTCCGGTTGTTTCTAATTGCAATGAACCGCCCGTAGGAGATCCCGTAACCCTATCATGCAGCGGATCTGTAAGCACTGATGTAGACGGGCCAATTTCACCTACCACAGTCTGCCCTACAAAGCGCTCAGCAAACTGAAATCCACCGACCGTTAAAATGCCCGCATGGTCACCATTATAAGCCGAAAAATCCAACGCAGGCTTGGCAGCAGTAGTACCCAACCCTCCTACAATCGGCACAGCTTGCACAGCAGCACTTATAGTCAAGCCAAGAAGACTTGCCAGCATACTTTTCAATAGCTTGTTTTTCATACCCAACACTCCAACTCAGTTCATGTATTATAACTACGAATCATATGCAATATTTAAGCCAAAATAATATTATCAGCATTTTCAGGATGTTATGGAGAACCTTTTTATTCAAGCCACCCTAACTGTAAATATTTTTTACAGCCCTGGCTACAAGCCCAGTAACAGGGTTCCCATTTGCCCTCTCCAACAGCTCTATATTAAGTAATTTATCCTTATAAATCAAAGAGAAACCATCATAAAATACCGTCTTATCCCAAGTGTATAATTTTCTGACACCAATCCAAGCCTATCCACGCTTTGGTTGTAACTATTCAGCGCCTACTTAGCAGGTTTTACCCAGTATACAGTTGCCCTACATCGTATTAGCATACTGGAATGAAGCAAAAACCCAGCCAGCGGGATCCAAACGAAAGTCCAGCATTACAGAATATGGAACAGACCTGCCTGGCTATACTCAGCGGCAAGCAGGTACGCCCACCTGAGCCAGAGATTGGGCCGCTACTGGAATTTGCTCAAAAGCATGGTATCACGCCATTGCTGCACTACCAATTGCAGCCAGCCACTATCACCACACAGTTTCCCAGGCAATCAATGGAGAAACTGCATGCCCAGGCCACACTGGAAGCCGCAGCTGAGCTGGCAAGAAACCATGAGCTCAGGCAAGTACTCGCTGCTCTTGCAGATGGTGGCATCCAGCCACTGCTCATGAAAGGGACGCCACTGGCCTATCTCATATACCCAAATCCCACATTAAGGCCACGCTGCGATACAGACCTGCTCTTTCCAATTGCAGAGAAGGAGAACACCTGTCATATCCTGACAGCATTGGGATACCAGTTCCCCAATGCTGTCAGCGGGAATTTTGTCCGGCTCCAGGCCACTTGCATCAAAAAGGAAAAAAACGGCTTTATACATCAACTGGATCTGCACTGGAAAATCAGCAACCTGCCCTATTTCGCCAGTCTCCTGCGGTATGAAAATCTAATAAAAAACGCACTTTCTGTGCCTGAGTTAGGCCCCAACGCATACACCCTGGCATTGGCTGATGCACTTTTGTTCGCCTGCCTGCATCGCACAGGTCATATTGCAGACGGCGAAGGCAATCGGCTAATCTGGCTTTATGATATTCATCTGCTGTGTGAGGCACTAACACCAAATGAGCTGGAATATTTTATTGGCCAAGCGCACACCCACCGCATAACCGCCCTCTGCCTGGATGCCCTAGAGCAGACCCAGCTGCGCTTTCACACCAAGCTGTCTGATGCCACTCTAAGCCAACTGAAAGATTACAGCAGCCAGCCTGAACCTTCAGCGCGCTACCTGCAAGGAAGCCGTATTGCTCAGCTCAAATGTAATCTGATTCTACTGCCAACCATCATGGATAAGCTGGCCTATATTGGTGAGATCCTGTTCCCCTCGCAAAGCTATATGCTTGCAAAATACAAGGCCCGCAACCGGCTGTTGTTACCCCTGCTTTATCTGCATCGATTCATATTGGGATGCAAAAAACAGATATGGAGGAAGGGTAAGTAAATAAAGCTGGCTTCTTGCCAACGCCTACTTCGATTTACGGCGATCATTCAAGTCACATCGCTGATCCCCTGTTTCAGCACACCTTTCCAAACCCGCCCATCCACTTTGCTCTCCAGCTTGTCGACGCTCTTTGCCTGACCTCCGATCCGGCAGACCCAACCGCCGTGAGATCGAACGATGGAGGAAGCGCCTGACCTTCCAAGCCCATATCATGCCCAGAAAATAGATCGCAAAAAGCAGAAGGAAGCCATAAAACATGACAACCTCTGGCACCCCAAGATATAACCCCCCAAGCCCCACCAGACTGGTCATAACCGAAACTGCAATAACGATCCCCAGGGATTGCCCCGGGCTGTATCGTGCCAACAACAGAACATGATGAAAATGCTCCCGGTCAGGGGCAAAGGGCGAGCGCCCCTTTAAAATTCGCCGCAACATCTGGCTGACAGTATCAATAAGAGGCACTGCAAAGAACCACAGCGCTGTTACCGGTGTCATCGCCCTGCTTTCACCCTGGGAGAGTTGAATAAAAAACCAGGCCAGCACAAACCCCAGAAACATACTTCCTGCATCACCCATAAAAACCAATGCGCGTTTATGGCCAAAAATCCGCGTATTAAACAATAGAAAAGCAAAGATCACTGTTGCCAGCAGCAGCAACATCCGCACACTACCAAAATCACCTGCAACCCCGGCAACAAGTCCCAGCGCCAGAACCACCAACAGGCTGATAGAACCTGCCAGACCATCAATGCCGTCAGACATATTTAATGCATTGATAACGCCAACTGTGGCAAATACAGAGAGTGGAACCGACCAGCCCCCCAGCTCAAACCAACTCCCACCCCAACCAATAGCGCCAAAGTTTTGTAGCACCACACCACCCAGTTGAGTCATCAGCAAAGCAGCAATAATCTGGGCTGCAAATCGGGTAGCAGATGATAGCTCACGCATATCATCCAATACGCCCACCAACACCAACAGCGCAGCACCCGCAAAGAAACTGCGCAAATGGGAAATGGGAACCGTCAGTGTCAGCGCTGCAAAGCTAAAGGCCATAAACATGGCCAACCCACCGATCAGGGGTATTGCGCCCTGATGATCTTTACGTTCATTTGGATGATCAACCAGATTAATATGGGATGCCACCCTTGCAAGAACCCTGAGCAACAGGACGGCCACCCCAAATGCGAGTAGATAACTGAGAATGTCTTCACTGCGCATAGGTCACCATCACCTGTTAGATTTAAGGCTTGCGGCAAAAATCACTACACACCCAACATAAAACGAAAGACAAAGGGAGACTCGGAAGTACCCACCACCAGAACTTCACCATGTTGCAATACAGACTCTCCACCCTGGTCATGACCGCCGATCTGTTTATGTCCCACCAACGTGCCACACGCACTGCCACAATCTACAACCTTGTGACTCCCATCATCACTTCTTTCTATCTGTAGATGCTGCCGAGAGACATTTAACGGCCTGCCCCGGTCTACCAAATAAAGATCATTGCTTACTGTAGATAGATCCTGTCGCCGACGCTCTGTCACTTTCATTACCCCATCAACCAAAGCAACACGGGACTCACGGCCAATGCGAAAAGGAAAATGCTTTAACACAAGCTCTGGTGTTCCCATTGCAGCCTCCGCCTCTGGAGTCAGCGCTATAAGCATTGGTTTTTTCTCATTCATTCTAAATTCCAGCCCTGTTTACTTTGCAAAAATCTGATTCCAAAATGGCAAGCATTAAGAACCACCTCAGCCAAACAACCATGATCTTTAGTATTAGCGGACAGAAGCCAAAAAACTTTTCCCACACGAATCAAGCATAGACCTACACTTTGGCTTTCATGGTTTTCTGCCACAGGCATTTAATACCGTACACCACGCTTGCAGTGCAAGCTGCCTGGAGTAACGCTTTTCAAAAAGCAAATGGGCATTTTGGCCCAACCCGGCACAACACCCCGCGTTTTGATGTAGCTCCACTATTTGCTCTGCCAGCCCGGTTCCATTCCCTATTACCACCGCAATGCCGGCATCACCACGAGTAACAATCTGCGCCACCTCTCCCTGTGGATCACCCACATATATCGTTGGCCGACCTGCCGCAGCAATACCATAAAACTTGCTTGGCACAATCAACCCCTCAAGCTCCGGGCGCAACACTACCAAATGAAGATCAGCAACACCAAGACTTTCCCGAAGCCTCTCCCGTGGCTGATAGGGACGGAACACACAATTGCCCAGCCCCCTGCTTTGCACCACCTCCTGTACCTTTGCTAACTGCGGGCCACCCCCTATAAACAGAAAAACAATCTGCTTCTGTTTTTGCAAAGACTCCGCTGCATCCAGTAGCGTAGTAAACTCATGGGCACGACCCAAATTCCCCGAATAGCCAACCACAAACTTGCCTTCCAGCCCCCACTCCCTGCGCAATGGATTCTGCGCCTGCGGCAGCGGCGTTATCGCCTCTCCATCAGCCCAGTTATGAACAACCCTGATCTGCCCTTCGGGGATGCCCTCCGCCACCAGGCGTTGCCGCATTAACTCACCCAATACAATATTGCATTTTGCCTGCTGTAACGAACGGTTGCGCAAGCGAACAAGTATTCGACCCAAAGCCCCGTCAAGCCCTTTTATCTTCAATGCAGTTGCAACTTCTGGAAAAAGATCCTGCAACCAGTTCACCAAATATGCACGACGCAATCGGGCAATCCAGCCAGCCACAACAGAGATCATCGGGGGGTCGGTTTTGGCTACTACAATATCGCCTTCCCGCGTCAGACAATAGAGCCGCCATGCCGCACTCAAATAGAAACTCAGGTAATCCAGCCCGCGCCCGATCAGATTATGGCGACCAAAGCGGGATGTCCAGATACGGTAGACCTGCACACGGTTCACCTGCTCGGTAACAGGCAACTCAGCAGCTGCATCGTCATAACGCTGGCGGCTACAGATAACGGAAACATCCCAGCCCGCATCAGCCAGGTGGAATGCAAGATCCGTAAGAAGCTGGCTGGTTGCGGAGTGGTCGGGGTAGAAAAATCGGTTGAGAAAAATTATCTTCATTCAGTTCACAAGCTCCTGATACCCTCTGCCATTAATATGACAATTCTGTCAAAGCAGACAGATCCCTGCTATAGTTTAGCAGGATATTTTAAAGGCAGACTTTGATTATGTCTTATAAAAAAAGAAATTCGTTAGATTCAATAGACTACCTGCTCAATAATTTCCCTTGCGTTGTCATACTGGGTGCAAGGCAGGTGGGCAAATCGACGCTATTAAAGCAGGTTCTACCCAGAGCAACCTTTTTCGATCTGGAGCGAAGTGCTGATTTCCAGCGCATTAACAGCGACCCAGAGCTGCTTCTACAGGAAACAGGCAGGCCACTTGTTTTTGATGAAGCACAGCTCTCCACAAATTTATTTAAGGCACTAAGAGTCGAAATTGATCGAAACCGTCAAGCAACAGGGCAATTCCTGTTAAGCGGTTCCAGCTCCCCTCAGTTACTGAAGAATATAAGCGAAACATTAGCCGGTCGTGTTGCAATAGTAGAACTGGATCCATTTGAATGGCAAGAAGGTCTGGAAAAAAACAGCTCCAACCTGATTACAGCACTTGAGAGCCCAGAAACACTCAAATCATTAAAACCCAATTTCAATAAACGTGAGCTTCTTGAACTCTGCCTGTACGGTGGATACCCTGAGCCATTCCTAAAGCGCCATGATCCAAAATTCTTCCGACTCTGGATGGAAAACTACATAAAAACCTACGTAGAAAGAGATATCCGGGCACTCTTTCCCACATTAAAACTTGATACATACAAGCGTTTTGTCCAAATGCTGGCATATGCAAGCGGTGAAATCATAAATGCCTCAAACTTTGCCCGCTCCCTCGATGTTTCACAACCTACGGTAAAACACTACCTGGATATTGTTGAAGGCACCTTTTTATGGAGAAAGCTCCCCTCTTACCAAAAAAATGCAACAAAGCGCATTGTAAAAATGCCGAAAGGGCATCTGCGCGACACAGGACTCATAAACTATTTCCTGCGCATTTACTCAGCAGATGATCTAAAAGCCCACCCTCAGTTTGGCCGAATCTGGGAAGTGTTCATATCAGAACAGATTATCCGTCATTTTAATAACCGCATCGAAGAGATTGATTACTACTACTACCGAACGCACAACCAAGCAGAGATTGATTTAATCATCGAAAGCAAACACGGTCTAATACCGATTGAAATAAAATCAGGTTCTGCCACATCAAAAAAACAGCTGAAAGCGTTGGAAAACTTCATCCTCGACTACAAATGCCCATTTGGCCTACTGATAAACAATGGTGATGAGGTCTTTAAATTAAGCGAAAACATCTACCAGTTACCTGCAATCTATTTATAATTTAGCGCTTACTTAACCCGGATTCCCAACACCTTCTCAATTGCTGTAGTTACATCACAGCAGGGTAGACCCGCGCACTGTTCACCTGCTCGGTAACAAGCAATCCATTGCCAGCCAAATGAAATGCAAGATCCGTAAGAAACTGGCTGGTTGCGGAGCGATCAGGGTAGAAAAAGCGATTCAAAAAAACCACCTTCAACCTGGAATCCTCAATTGGCCGCTTGTAAGCATACAGGCACCTTATCGGCAATAAGATTCTGTATTATTTACCGGACTAATGGATAACATCATATTCATACACCCAACAGGTTTTTCACACGTAGGGTTTTACCCAAAACGCAGTGTCTGTAACCCCATTAGTTGTCCATATGCATCGCCACTTCTGAAGCTCTTTGCCAACCTGCTCCCATATTTCTGAAGCATATCCATCACTGATGCTGCGTGAATTTGGTGAGAATGTTTTGTGTTCTCGGGGTATATATCGCTCCACATTATCTATAATGAGGATTCCACCCGGTTTGATCTTATCTAGACACGCCAAAGCGCAGTGATCTCTGGCCATACCATCAATCAAGCAAAAGTCCAGACTAGCAAAAGGGAGTTTCTGCGCAACAGCAACATATTCACTATTTCCCACATTATCCGTACCATCCTGATGCAGAAAATACTCCACAGGCAAATCCTGAATCTGATTTTGAACAATTTCAAACCACTCTGGATTATTCTCAACACTTGTCAGATGCCTTACCCGTTTAGCAAACCAACTAGTACTTCGGCCTGACCCGAATTCCAATCCAACATCCGTAGAACACAACCACTCACCAAGGATATTGATCATGTCACGGGTCAACCAAGGCAATTCTGGGTTAGCTCGCTCATAAGCCATGAGTGCAAAACGATTCCAGACATAACGAGGTGTTAAATGATGAAATGAACGCATCTTTTGAATTCCACTTATTAGACTTCTACTCATAGAGAACAGCATCCTGCTATCACGCACTTCAAACCCGTATCTTCAACACCTGCTCAATTGCTGTAGTTACGTCACAGCAATGGGTGCGCATGTAGCGCTTCACCTCAGCTAGCTTCGCATCGACTAAGTAGCGGTACCAGAAGCCTTGCAGAAAATGGAAGGCAGTACCCGCCTTGCCATCAAGAAAGCCAAGCCTAAGAACATAGCGATACAAAAAATAGGTAAAAGCTCTAAAGCCTCCTGGCAGGCGTGCATAAACCATCTCTTTAAGCCAGCGTTTTACACCTGCCTGTGAGCCACCACGCAGGCTGGCAACCGAATCATGCGGCATAAAGCCATATTCCAGATTAAGCAGATCCACTACCTCACGGCTGGCATAATGGTTATGCTTCTCAGTCCACCAAGTGAGTGAGTTGAGGTTATCATCAATCAGTTCGCCCTTAAAATTAACCGTAGATCCTGCAACCTTGATATGCTCATCCATCCAGCGATTTTCACACTGCCCCCGGCCATAACGGAACAACCGAAGCACCTGCACCGGAAAGACTCCGCCAAAACGAATCAACCGCCCCTGGAAGGTCATACGCCGACCAAAGTAAACGCCATCTACTTCAGCGGCAATACCAGGCAATCTTTCTTGTATTTCTGCTATCAACTCTTGTGTCAGATATTCATCAGCATCAATACGCAATACCCAATCTGTATCTTCCTCAAGCTGGGTTAGTGCCCAGTTAAATTGCATAGCCTGTGTTACAAATGGATTCTGCACCACTTGCGCACCATGAGCCTCTGCAATGTTTAAGGTGCCATCAGTCGAATAGGAGTCAGCAACAAGCACCTGATTCACCACACCTTCAAGGCTAGCCAAACAACGTGGCAGATGCTGCACCTCATTCAACGTCAGGATGATGGCTACAAGTTTCACAGCTTATGCGCAATCGCAATCATGGCTTAAACACCTTGAGTTGCAACTCTTTCACAGCCTTGAAGTGCTTACTATTACTCGAAGCAAGAGTCATATTATTTTCTACTGCCGTGGCGGAAATAATAGCGTCACCAGCCCTCATATTTGATGAAAGAGCATACTCCTCTACATATACCAGCGCCCTGTGTCCTATATTCTCAGTGAACGGCAATATAGAAAACCCAAACTCACAGACAAAATCTTTTACATATTTGTGGTGCATCTTATTCTTCGCGCCCTGAAGCAGCTCCATATAACTCTGAATGGAAAGATATTTATCTTCGTCTTTTTCAATAAGCCTCGCTGCCTTTTCATTCCCTCTCTGAACCCAAATCAAAATACCTGTATCATAAATCATGGCGAGGCTTCCTTAAGCGCTCTAACTCTTCCAATACAGTTTTCTCTGGCTTCTTATACATGCCAAAAAAAGGGTGTTCCTTAACCTTTGATTTTGACCTTTTTCTAATCGGTTTAATTATGCCCTTGACCTTGCCATGATAAAGCACCGTAACACTTTCATTTCTATCAAGCGCCTTCAGAATATCATTTGTTTTGTATCTTAGATCTACAATGGATGCTTTCATTATTACCTCAGAAATAACCCTAATTATGTCTATTGATTGTAGACATTTTCAAGCTGGTATCAAGAATTTTATTTCATCTTTGAAATTAGAAGGCTATCAAGAGAGTGCTCGCTTGGTGTCAGGATGATGGCAGCACGCTTTATGGCTTATAAGCAATTGCAATCATAGATTTGGCCAACGCCGGTATTCGCCCCACCCGCTCAAAACGCACATCTACAAAACCTGCCTCAAGAAGCAGATCACGCAGCGTTGTCATAGACCAGAATTTAATATGGCCGTTGTCCCACAGCGCTGTAAAATGCTTATCCATACGGCCTGTAACTGCAAGGGCAAGATTCTTCCAGTAACCATGGTAAGGGGTCGAAATAATAGCCGTTCCACCGCTATCAAGGAGTTCAAAGACTGTGCGTGCATAGTGGCGCGGCGTGTAAACATGTTCAACCACTTCCAGGCTTAGTACCAGAGGAAACCTACCATACTGGCTCACCAGGTCATCATAAGCTGAGCCAGTCTGAAGCTTAAGATTGGGAGAGTGCTGGCAGGCCTGCGCAATACCTTCTGCCGAAGGGTCAACGCCCGTAACATCCCAACCGCGCTGGCTCAATTCATGTGCCACACTGCCATTCCCACATGGTGTAGCTACGACATGATGTATTGTTTTAGCAGCATACTCCAAATTGGCTAACCTTCCCCCAAAACTGATCCCACCGATTTGAACGTTCCAAAGTTCTCAGGCTTAAAATAATTGACGCTCCTTTT
>JAKISI010000078.1 GCA_021648685.1 Candidatus Polarisedimenticolaceae bacterium | reverse complement strand
TGGCCAGCTCTACAACGGCCTCTTCCAGACTGGTCTCCAGCAACACCAGGCTCTCTCCCTGTCTGACCTTGGTGCCTCTGCCCACATAGACCGACTTGGCCACTCCGGGCACCTGGCTGGCAACCTCCACCTCCATACTGGGCTCCAGCACACAACCCAGTTGGCCTTTTTCTACAGGGGCTGTCGACACACTCAAAGGCAACAGCAGCGATGCCATCAAAAATCCAGCTCGACTTATCATCCATTTTCCTCAGACACCTCGGCCGGCAAAAGAGAGCATTTCACTCTGTTGCTCATCGGCCTTCAATAATTCACCACGCCACTTGGCATGGAGTCGTTCCAACCGTTTTTGCTCAATTTTCATTATCCACAGGCCCAGACCGTTACACAGCAGATGATTGGCCTTCAGGCCACTCAGCAAAAACCGCCCCAGGCTGTTGCCTTGCCAGCTTCTCAATACAAAATCATCCAAGGAGACCATAATTTCATAACTGCCAGCATCTCCTTGACGGGCACTTCTTCCTTCCAGTTGACGATCAATTCTGCCGGCCTCATGAAACTCGGTCAGAATAACGTACAGTCCGCCTGCTGCCTCCACATCAGGAGAGAGTTTGATGTCGGTACCGCGCCCTGCCATATTCGTGGCAATCGTAACCTGGCCTGCCTGACCCGCCTGAGCCACGATCCTGGCCTCATCGCCATCCTGCTTGGCATTGAGCACCTGATGCACAATGCCCGCTTCATTTAGCAGTTGACTAAGGCGTTCTGAGGCATCCACCGAATGGGTGCCCACCAGCACTGGCTGCGAGAGCGCCTGTAACTCCAGGATTCTGGAGAGCACAGCCTGCCACTTTTGCCCGATATCCGGGTAGATCTGTCTACCCAGGTATCTGCGTCGGCAGGGTTTGTTGGTCGGAACCCTGATGACAGGCATGTCATAAACCGACCAGAACTCATCCGTCACCTCTTTGGCCGTACCCGTCATTCCCCCAGATGGTGATAAAGACGAAAAAAACGCTGATAGCTGATACGGGCCAGCGTCTCTCTAGCCTTTGTGGGTTCACACCCCTCCTTGATCTCAATCAGCTGGTGCAGCCCCCGCTCCCAGGCACGATCCGGCATCACCCTGCCGGTGTGTTCATCTATGATCTGTATCTTGCCATCCCGCACCAGGTAGTGCTTATCACGCTTGAACAGGTAATGCGCCAACAGTGCTTTATTCATCAGCTCCAGCCGCCGCACACTGCCTATCCAATAGGGGCTCAAGGTCTGTGTGCGCTCCATGACATTCGTCTTTATGCCCTGTCAGCGGCCATTCTAAAGCAGCGCAAGGATTACTATCAGGTTTTAGAGCAAAGCCAGCGTGGTGAGGTTGAAATTACCGCTTGGCTGGTCTGGTTCCTTAAAATGCTGGATGCTGCCTTGCAGGCATCATTGGATAAGATTGAGCGCACCTTGGTGAAAACACGTTTCTGGCAATACCAGCATGATGCAGGGTTGTTGCCTGAGCAGGTAAAGGTGCTTAACCGTCTACTTGAGGGGGGTGAGAATAGTTTTGAGAATGGGATAAGTGCATCGCAGTATCAGGCAGTAGCCAAGGTGAGCAAGGCGACAGCAACACGCCATCTTTCTGAGCTGCTGGCTTAAGGGCTGTATTCAAAAGCTGCCCGGCGGTGGGCGGAGTACCCGTTACCAGATCTATTACCCGGTTTGATCTTTTTGTTGGAAGCGACCGACTACAATGTTTTGGGTCTATGCCATGTTGAGTGTTCACAATGGGCAAGGATATGCATCACTCATTGGTATCGTGCAAAAGCATCCATTCAAGGGTGCCATTCAGCGCAAAGGCAACCGCCTGCCGTCGAACCTGATCCCGGTCACCCGCAAACTGTTTACGGCATGATTTTATATCACCACTCCGCTCTGCCCAGGCAAAACAGACGGTGCCCACTGGCTTGCCGGGCACGGCACCCCCCGGGCCGGCAATGCCACTGGTGGCCACCGCAATAGTCCCCCTGCTGTTATTGAGTGCACCCAGTGCCATCTCAGCGGCCGCCTGCTCACTCACAGCGCCATAGGTTTCAAGTGTTGCAGCCTGTACGCCCAGCATCTCCTGCTTGGATTCATTGGTGTAGGTGACAAACCCTCGGTCAAACCATGCGCTGCATCCGGGGATATCGGTGAGGGTTTTGGCTACCCAGCCACCCGTGCAGGACTCTGCTGTAACCACAAAAAACCCGATGCCAGATGCCTGCTCACCCAGCACCTTGGCTATTGCAGTTAGGTCATCATCCGTAGGCATCGGCAGCATCTACTAATGGCAAAACAGGAGGAGATACGCAGAATTCAGCTCAGGTAAAATGGAATATATAGAGTATAACCGCAAGCACAACAGCCCCAATATAGCCACCCACCCGTGTTAATCCCTTCTTCTCCGTTGCCAGATACAGCATACCCAATAAGGGGATAAACAGAGCCACGGTAATGCCAATTACAATAAGTTGCTGGATTTTCTTATCCGATCCACCAGCAATCTCGCTTGCAATCGAGTCAAGGCGTCCCGCCCACACCATTTCCGGCATGGCGAACACCCCCAACACCACCAAAGCATTTATGAATAGCATCAGCAGCCACTTATTATCGTATCGCATAACATCTCTTCAACCATATTCCTAATGAACAGTAGGATTATAGAGTAGATTACGCCCACTTTGCCGGCCAGTACTCCAGATCTTTTCGCATACTGTTTTGATAAAAGCACAGTAAAATTCCAGAAACAGAAAAAGCCCACTCAGCTTATGCCAAGTGGGCCAATGCTTTTTTATGCTCTGCTCAGAACCAGCTACACGAGCAAAGTCAATCTCTATGCTTGAGCAAATCTGCTCACGATTGCGCAGAACGACGGCTGCGGAAAGCGAGAAAACCCAAACCACTCAGCATGAACCACACTGCAGCAGGCAGTGGTACAACACTAACCGTGCCGGAGGTAGCATTAAAGGCGACAGGGATAGGTTGGCCGGATCCATCAAAGCCAGCAAGCCAGGGGAAAGCGTAATGCGCAGGGTCAGATAGTGATAAGAGGCTGGTGCCGATACCAACTGCCACCATATCAACTGTGGCTATTTGATGCGTTCCAGGGGGCGTTCCAAAATTAAAAAACGCAATAGGGCTGGCTATTCCATTTGTATTATCCACTGTTACGGTTTCACTCCAGTCACCCATAGCAGTTATAATTATCTCCCCTCCCACAACCTCTACCACATTCGGATCAAACTCCAGAGCAACACCTCCTGTTGCATGATCGATATCCCAGTTGGCCCATATACCTAGGGTAAAACTGTCACCAATGTTATACGAGCCGCTATCTGCAGGGTCAACCCAAACATTCACAGTTGCAGCCTGCACACCGAGTGGCGCGAGCAACATTACCAGAAACCAGTATTTAATTGTTTTCATCTCAATAAACGCCTCTATGGTTTGATTATTTTATGCCCACTATAATTATGCATTGAGCTTGCTACCAACATAACGGCACAAGCACATGAAAAAACAAAACACCGGAGAGTATTGTATGGATTGTTGCACCTAACCTCAAGCCTATTTAAGTATATATTACTCCTTTTTATTCCCATAAAAACAGCAATAACATGCGCACAAAACCCATAATAATGCTTTTAATACCAATGTCTTCTCGCTTAAAATCAGATCTTCTGTCAGTAACAGAAGACGGAAATGGAGTAGAACCGATACTTTCTAAGGATTTTTTTAGATTCTGGAATAAAATAAGGCCACGCAAATTATGAAACTTAAATGTACCACCCTACTGATTGCCGCAACATTTTTTTTGGTTGGCTGCAGCGAGTCAGAAAATAAAGCGCCACAGCAAAAAAGCCCGACAGCCGCTGCTGAAAAACAACGAACTTTAGCAGCGCCTAAGCAGGAGACAAAAACCGCATCAATTGCTAATCAGCCGGAACCCCCTATAGAAACAGCTCTTCAAAACAAATCAAAGACAGCAGAAGAAGAGCTGATCCAGGAAGCCAAATTGCTGGCTGATGCCCTCACCTACGAGGGAGATGAGACACCCCGGGAACAGGTAGAAAAAGAGATCAAAGAGGTGCTAGAGGCTGTCATGGCTGATTTGTCTGAACGCGAAAAAGGAGACACAAACAAACAATAAAACCTTGCTGTAACTCAAGGCTCTTGCCCCCCGCCTTCTCTTTCAGAAAGAGAGGGAGGGGTATAACCATGGCCTTAATTCAGCACCGCACAATCAAGAACATCCCACTCTGCAGTAATCAAGCACTCGGCTCTTGCGTAGATGCAGCTACCTGCGGGTCATCTAAGGAAAAAATTTCTATATTGGCCTGCTCTCTTATCTGCTTCGCATGAGCAGGCACTTTTTTAATCTTCAGCTCACCTGAAAGGTATTTTGCAAAAAAGTCTCTTAAGGCTTCATAGCTCTTAATCGTACCTTTAGGCCTTATATCCGTAACCTTTAGCAGATGATATCCATACTTCGTCTTAACAACATCGCTAACCTCTCCTGGTTTAAGTGAGAAAGCCACTTTATCGAATTCAGGAGGCATATAACCGGGCTTAATGTAGCCTAAAAGGCCTCCAGAATAGGCACTCGCATCTTCTGAAAACTCTTTGACTACTTCTGCAAAACCCTTCCCCTCAAGAATCAGCTTCCTGGCCTGCTCTATTTTTTCACGTGCCTGCTTTTGCTCTTCAGCCGATGCGTCCTTGCCCAGGCTGATTAAAATATGGCGCACGCTCACCGCAACCTCTTTGCTAACATAGCCTTGCTTTGTACGCTCATAGTAGGCCTTGACTTCCTCTTCTGGCACTTGCGGGTTAATCAGGTCATTGAACGCCATATATTCATTGATATAGAAGCGCCGCTTGACATACTCTTGAATATCATCATCACTGATTGTTTTCTGTTGCTCATCAGTAAGAGATGCCTTTATACGGGCCACCTCCTCAGCTATTTTTTTAGCTGCATCGGGAATTTCAAGCTTTTGCCCTCCTTGGTAAAAAAGCTCAACTGCAATCTCTTCATCCAAAGCTCGCTCCAGACTGGCACGGGTTACCAGCACCTGCTCTTTTTCAGAAAAGCCAAAGCCCCGAACCTGCCGCATGCTCTTTCGTATCCGTTTTTCAAGCTGATCTTTGTAGATTGGCTGTCCATTCACTTTGGCAACTACGATTCTTACTGCCTCTTCCTGCGCCTCCTTGGTTCCAGAATCAGCAATCACAGCATGAAATGGTAACAAGGCTAATGCAGCAGCCAAAATCATCGGCACAAGCACTGGCCGCCTATTCAGTATGGTTATATTCTGATCTATTAATGCTTTAATATTTTTCATGGTTTAGTATATCTATTCAAGTGGATACCCCAGATACCAGTCAACGACAGCACCGTCTACCGATAACGCTGCCAGTTTTGCGGCCTTAACCGCCAGTGGCGTGCACGAAGCTCCCCATTGCTTTGGGCACTACGCCTGACCCTGGCATCACACAGATCCCCAATGCCGTCCCCATCACTGTCTGCCTGATCAGGATTAGGGCGGTATTTGCAGTTGTCTATACTATCAGCAATACCGTCTTTGTCTCGATCAAGTTGACTTTGCCTTACCCATGCGGGGTTCTCTATTGTTGCCGCCCTGGCATTAATCAAGCCAAACCCATAGATGTCATCTTTTCCAGGATCACCAAGGTCAAATGCCGCATTTTGTAACTGGAGCCTTAAATCCTGATTGTCAATCACACTATCGCCATTGAGATCATCTAATCCAGCAGATAGGATTAATGCCGCAACACCTGCAACATGGGGAGCAGCCTGTGAAGTACCTGTTAAATAACCATAATCTTCATAAGCCTTACTGGAATAGATGCCGGCGCCCGGTGCTACCATCTCTATATCAGGGCCTGCTGCAGATTTAAAATAAACCCCATCATCAGGAGTGGTTGCGCCAACAGCGATTACAGAAGGATAGAGTGCCGGATAACGAACTTCGCCGCCCTCAAAAGTGCCTGTATTCCCCGCTGCTGCAACCAGCAGCACACCTGCTTCATAGGCTTTTGCACAAGCCTCTGCAAGCGCTTCTGAGTAGTTTTTCAGCCCAAGGCTTAGATTAACAATATCCATATCATTGTCTACAGCCCACTCAATACCCGCTATTACATCACTAAGGTACCCAAGGCCGCCGCCATCCAATGCTTTGATGGCATAAAGCGATACGGCAGGCGCCACACCCACCACGCCATTGCCATCAAGCTCTGCAGCAATGATACCAGCCACATGCGTACCATGGCTGTTCCAGCTGTCATCAAATGGATTATCCGCTTGAGCAGGATCGACTAAATTAATTCCGCCTTTATAGTTATCATTAAGATCGGGGTGATTATAGTCAATGCCCGTATCAAGCACGGCAACCTTTATGCCCGCGCCTTTTACACTCTCTGCATGCACTGCAGCTGACTCAATGCGATCCACTCCCCAGCTCTCTGAATATTCGATGTTGCCGAATTCAGCATCAATAGCCATCACAACCACATCTTTTTCTATATAGGCAATCCTGGGATCATTTTTCAATCTGGCAATGGCTCGGTCAGTCAGTCTTGCCGATAGCGCTTTAACGCCTTTAAATCTGCGTTTCAGCTCGCCTCTATGGTGCCGTATCAGCGCCCGCTCACTGGCATGGGGCATTTGATGAAACCCGACAATAACCCTCTGCTCGCCTGCCATCACTGCAGATGGCAGGGCGCACCCAAATACGATCAGAGCTACAAACAAAAGCAACAAGATTTTAAAGGATCGATTCATCCTTAGATTCCTTTTTTATTTGCCAAATGAGTGAGGGAGCCTGCTTAGTGGCTCCCTCGTTTTTATCTCATTTTCTAAAAATCAGCAGCTGGCGGGGGTTCCCGCCAGTTACTAACTTGTGAGGTTACCAAACTACTGGTTGCAGCTTTACTGAACCAAACACGTTGGTTACTTCAACCTCTGTGGGACACCCACCATAGAAAACAGCTGCAACCATGTTGTCTTTCCAGAGGTAAATAACATCTGCATCGACACCATCACCGGTAATACCGGTTACTGAGCTTGGCGCACCACGGTACAGCTCGTTATAGCCCTTTCCGCGCAGAAAGACGATCCTGTACTTTGACAAGCACAAAGCATGCTGCGTAAGAATGCTCGGGGTGATATTAACCTGAAGCGGATTACTGAGTGTATCCCCCTTCTTCACCTGAACATTGTAGGCACCAGCAGGCAAGCTAGCTGGAACAGCCACTGTGATCTGGCTTTTATCTGATGCAGTGGATTCCAGAATCGTGACATTGCCGTCTTGATCTGTGAACTGTACGCTCGGCATGTAGTAGCGTGGGATCCACATATAATTATCGTAATCCCATTCAACACCATCATTCTCAAAACCATGCCCGGCTAAGACCAGATCGTCAAATCCTGTGCCTTGTGGCCACATGACAGCATTCATTACATCCAGCTGTGCAACCGTTGCCTGGACAGGATAATCCATCATGCCGCCTGCATAGGCTTGCGCATCCGGTGCGCCTTCTGCATTAAAGCCATGGCAACCCCAGCAGTTATCCTGGTTACCAATGTGCCCATTATAGGGGGCTTCGCCACCAGGTATGATGCCATCACCCGCTACATCTGCTTCAATAGCGTGCAGTGATGGAATATCGTGGCAACGCTGACAGCCGCGAATAGCCCAGGTCTCAACGCTTTCAATCGGGTTTCCATCTGCATCTGTGCGTACTACATAGCCATCAGGAAAACCCAGCACATCAAAATGACACCATTCACAGGCATTCATTGCGCCAGGAGCAAGCCGATCTGACTCTGCGCCCGTAATCCATGGCACACCCGTTGCGTGGTGATTTTGCTTGTTTTGGTAGATATTGATTGCACCAAAACCATCGCTGAAAGAGCCGGTGTCATCAGGGGTGCCTGTTGAATTACCATCTGCTGTATTATGACAGAAGGTACAGTTACCTGGGAAGGTTCCAGCTGAACTTATATTGTTGTACTCGCCCAGGTCATTCACTGTGTCATCTTCAGCATCCTTGTTACTTGGCCAAGGCGTAATGATACTTGGCAGCCAAGTTGGCGCAGGGCGCCCTGCATCAAGGCTGCGAATCAGATAACCGTGGCATGCTCCGCACTCTCCTGCAAACGCCTTAGGCGTGTCATGATGAACAGTTCTAGGCTGATTATCCGGTCTCGGGGTAACGCCGTCTGCGAGGGTTACTTTATGGCAGTTAAAACAGTTGCGATGGTTTTCTGTAACGCCACCATCAGGTCCAACTGGCATTATTTCGTGACAGCTAAGGCATTGATAGTGCGTATCATCCACTCCATCCCCGTCTGCATCCATGAGAGGTGGCTGCTCTGGCCCACCTGCAATCAAGCCATCTCTAAGCGCACCTGGCCCCACATGCAAGTGGTGACGGGTAGGGAGATAGGACTTTTTAAGCATGGGAATGCCGGTTGGCTGTGGAAGCCCATGTACAAGGTCATCAGGTCTGTGACACCTCTTGCATGCGTTTGATCCATCCACCGCATCAAACAGTAATTGAAACTGCGTATCTGGAATTCCCAGGTGCTGGTTAACAGGTGGCGGGGGAACTACAGCCCACGCCGTCATTGTTGAGCATGCCAACAATACGATGCCTATGATAAACAAGTGTATTTTTCTCATTAGAAATTATCCCTCCAGCTTATTTATGTGATTGTTCGAGTTATCTGCGCCTACCCTTCAAGCACGCTTAAACACTTCGAATCATTAAAGCATTAAACCCCAAGGTATAACCACGAGGAACATACTCTATCTTTTTATTACGCTTGAGATAGTACCAATGCATAAGAAAAAAAAACAGTCTTTTAACAAAACAATAAAAAAGCAATATTATTATTTGCAATCAACATGTTAAACAAAATAACACACACTATAAACATGGAATATGATTCCTTATTTCTAATTGTTTTGAACTTTTACTGGAGTTTAATGCCGCATATGAGCCTATGCTCTCGCCCCTTTGTTCTTCTCGGCCACACTCCTCACACTCCTTAATAGATAGCCCCCGTCCACTCCTTTAAGCCGTTAACCCACACATTAGATATGCATATTTTTTTAAAGCCGCCTCTTTTTTGCATTTAACATAATATCATCTGCTGGGCTAATAATGTTCAGCACCATAATGAAGTAATAGTATGGTATAGCCACCTTCGTCCAAGTGACTTATAGTCCAGAATCACCCAGCTCTTGGAACCCTAAAAATATGGCTCAAGCAAAAACCGGGGACATCGTCACCGTTCACTACACTGGCACCTTAGATGACGGCACACAATTCGACTCATCCCAAGGTGGCGAACCTTTTGTTGTCACACTGGGTCAAGGAGAGGCAATGCCCTGCTTCGAAAAAGGACTGGAAGGGATGTCCATTGGCGATAAAAAATCCATCCGCATTGAGGCAGTGGATGCTTATGGGGAGTTTCACGAAGGGCTTGTAAACGAGCTCAACAGGAGTGAGATCAAGTTAGACCAAGAGCTGCAGGTTGGCATGGAGATTCAGGCATCAACACAGGATGGCAACACATTTATGCTGGTCATAAAAGCACTGAATGGCGACAAAGTAACACTTGA
>JAKISI010000017.1 GCA_021648685.1 Candidatus Polarisedimenticolaceae bacterium | reverse complement strand
AGTATTGCATGAACTGCACAAGCAAGCTCTTTTGACTTGCCTCAGATACCCATTATTTACTCCGTGATCTATATCTTTCTTCTAACAAAATTAAACTCAGATGGTCATTTTTTATGTTGTGCTAACGCCTCACATCACCAGCAGCAAAAAGCAGAGCGAGGAACGAGCGGCGCTTTTTGCTGTCTGAGTGCATGTGATTGTTATGTGCCTTTCTCGCGCAATATTTCCATATTTCGACCAGACCTAGAATCAAGCTTGTAATCTCAATTAACAAAAACTTTAAAATGTAATCCAGCTGTAGGCTATGTTTCTACATCTCCGTACAAACGGAACCACCAACCAGTACCATACCATTCAATATTATATTATTCGTATGCCGACTATGCGCTGATATTTAAATAATAACCCTTCCACCTATTCGAATCATTCACCCCCCCAACAGCGCCAAAAACATCAATCTTTATAAACTTCTTTCCATTTACCATCAGCATATTCGTACTCTCTAGAAAGCCCCTTTACCGGCATCCATCTATCACTCACTCTAATATGTGAATGATACTCAATGCCTGTTATTTTTCTATTATCTCTTTTTAACTCAATAATTGAAAATCCACGATTAACATCAGGCCATCTCAGCTCTGCCTTCAAACTAGAGGTTGGTGCTACGAACATCAACTGCCCCAGTTCCCGTAAATCGTCTTGATCAGGTTTGTGCAAATGTCCTGTTAACAATATATCAGGTCTTGGTTTTGTTTGTGAGAATGTTTTATAGCTTTGATCTGTGGCTAATGATGGATGATGAGCCAATGCTATTGACAATACATCTGCACTCCTTTTTAGATTTCTTATTTTTCTCCTATACTCTTGGTAGTAGTCGTCACTTGGGAGGCCTGAGAATGGGCTTTCATAATCGTGACCAATTACTGAATTCAAGCCCAAAAAGCACAAGCCATTAGAGGTATATCTATTTTCTATCCAATCACATTTTTTATTACCCACCCAATACTTATTTCTTGTCAGCTCGTACGCGAACTCACGAAAATTAGAGAAAGAATAACTAGATGCTATGTGAAGGTTTTTTACATCATTGTTCGCTTTCCAACCTCCTTTAACTCCACTATCAGGGTCTGATCTTACATATTCAGTTGTACAAACACCGAAGGCCGGTGCAAAAACGTCGTGGTTCCCTGGAACAAGCAACAATTTCTCATAAGGTTTCTGCCACCCAATTTCTTCACACATCCCAGAGAACCATAGTGATGCCTCCCTAAATTCATCAGGATGCCCATTCTCTGTAACATCACCTGTTACAGCTATAAAGTCTGGGTTTCCATATAGACCTTGTACATATTGAGCAATTGTAGAAGGTTCTAACTTATTACCCTTCTCATTTTCTCCACCTATTTGCATATCTGACAGATGAAGTATGTAAAGAGATTCATTCTTATCTTTACCTAGATATACCTGCCTAGACCTACTTGCAACGATCACTTGTAGTGTTCTAGCTAAATACCCAATATTTGTATCCTTTATTCCTTTGCAGTCTCTTTTGTCTACTCTGTCACCAGTCAAATCATCAAACTGTTTTTTTGTAAGTAAATCAGTAAAAGGTAGAGGAACAGGGTGTGTATCGAAGCATTCTGAGAGTTGCTGTATTTCCGGGTGATTTGTTGAAGTCCAATTACCAGTTATGAGCACTATAGGTACTTCACTAGAAATATCACGAATTCTCTTTGCTACTTGAGAGCTTGTAAGCTCCCATTTATTTTTCTCATCATTGTCAAGAACCACATCTAATAAAACGAGGTCATACTCTTCAACAGATTTTGACTCAATAGCATTTGTCTCCTCCTCACTAAAAAACGTCAATTCATATTCGAATCCAGCTATATTCGCAAGATTTTCGTAATAAATTCTTCTCCATTCCTGATCATCAATTACTAGAATGCGCATAATATGACTCCTTTGGAAAAAAATTGGCTGTTTCTGGAATGGTCAGCCTTACTGTACATATACCACTACTAGCTTGAACTGAAAAACCACCATCTAGAGCATTTATCCTAGTTTGATAAGCCTTTGAGTGTAATTTTATATTGTCTTTAGTTGTAATATTTGTAAAATTTATGGTTAAACTACCAACTCCCTCTTTTACTTCTATTAACATCGAGCATTTATCACCGCTTTCCACCGCTATACCATGCACCCCCCAAATAGAGTTATAGATGGCATCTCTAATAAAGTCTCTAAATGGCTTAAAAAAAGCATAACGCTTCCTTGATGCATTTTCACTTTCCCACACTATCCTTATCTCTGGGGCACTCTTGTCCCAATCCTCCTCGATAACTGTTTCTCCTGATTTTTCTTTATAATAACCTTCAAACCCATTATTAAATAACAGTATTTCGTTCTTAATATGTGCAATAATCCCAGCGGAGTCAGACTTAGCATATCTCCATAGTGATTCAAACAATTTCGTATCAATCAGAAGATTCTGAATGTAAGATCTATTCTTGATTTCATCACTTTTACCACCCACCAAATCATTTTTTATTTTCTTTAATTTATCTATCACACCTTCGGAATCATGATGACTAATAAACTCATATTTATCTAGATCAGATACAACATTAATGGCCTCGTTAAGTACTCCTTCAATTCTCTGACGCGATTGAGCTTCCTTAGTGGAAAGGATTTCATTAGCATTCATGATGGATTCGTCAAAACGACCCATGTGCCATTTTCCAGGGCCAGAACCAAACATTCGATAATAGTTAATAACGGGATCTCGTAGATGTTCCCTGTTCTGCACCAATGACAAAAGAAAGAGAAAAGCTTCATTAGCTTTCGAATTCGATCTATCTATTTCTCTTCGCAACTTGTCTTTTATTTGTGGAATATCAACAATGAGCGCGAAACAAGCAAGTTCGAGATCTTCCAATTTACTATCATGCTTATACCTAAATCCATACTTGTGGATTAATTTTCCGATTTCGTACCACACTAACTGCTTCAATGAATCTTCTATAGATGCAAATACAAGGCCAGCAAGCGCCGTGTATTGATCCGAACACTCACACTTCCAAAATAATTTTAGAATCGCTGAATAATACTCAAGCTTTCTGGATGCTGTTAATCCATCCCCCAAAAGAAGTACATGTGTAATCAATATTTCTAAAGAGACTTCCTTTGCAATGGATTTGTTGTTATCGCTCTTTCTATAAAACTTTTTTAAAGGAAATTCTGGCTGAAAAGAGGAATTGCTAATCTCTATAGACATTGATGATAAGGTCGTAGAGTAAATATGTGTTACTGATTCCGGAGGCTGACCAAATCTCATTTCATATGGTTGATTGAGCAATTGAGTCGGCATTCCAATTAGTCCCCATCCCTGGTCTACAACCGGTCTTAGTCTCCATGTTTCTGACCAATATTTCGCTCTAGTTCTGATCCATTTATTCGGATTGCTTCTCGCCAGGGCATTGACTGCATCGATGCTATGACAGAGCCTGCAGTGCCCACTCATACCGAGTGAAGGGACATCCCAACTCCAAAAGGTCTTTCTGGTAATTTGCTTGTTACCCTGTAAATTATCGGCTTGGGAGAACCCGTTTCTGTCAATAATCGATAAGGTTGTGAGCCTGTCATACTCGTTAAATATCAAATTTGCTTCAGCACTACGTAGCGTCGTGCCAGAAATTACTCCATCGTCGATCAATATCACATTGAGGGGCACCTTTCTAGCTGAGGTGTTCTCCATTCTTTCTATAACAACGGGAGAGAAAAAAACACGCTGAGATGAGACTATATTTAGCTTTTGAAGAGGGTGTATTTCGTACAGCTTATCCACCTCGGGATTAGACTTTTTGATTCTATCTATAAGTTTATTAGTCACATTATGTGATATAAATACCAAATAATTTTTAGTCTTTTTTCCATCTACTTCTACGTTACTATGCAGTTTATCCAATTCATCACAGAACCATTTTGTAACTGCTGGATTGGTCGCAATTATTCTCGACAAGTTAGGCGTCAATAGATCATGCGAATTGGTATACTCCCAATGACCTAGTTTAAGGTGCCCCTGAGCAAACTCTCTGTACATATCATAGGGACTTGATGGGTTTTTGTTTCTTTCTATTCTATATGACTTTGCTCCTCCACGCTTAATGTATGGAGTCCCCTCCAATCTTTCATAGTTTTTGCGTCTGGGGTTTTTTATTTCTATGGTATTATCCCAATCAAGAATCCTTAGTAAGGATTTAGAGTCAGCGCTACCTGATGGGTGTCTTAGTATATATATTTCATCAATACCAACCTCTGGGTAGTTACCATTAATTAACGTGCGAATCCTATTGCTCGTACCTCCAGAAACATAGGTGCTGCCAATTAAAAGAATTTTACTTGGTGGATTATCTAAATTTTCACCTGAAATATAGTTAAGATTATGTATAGTATTTATGTCGCTTGAAAATGGCGCAACAAGATCGTCTATACCAATCAAAATGATATCCTGATCTTCCCACAAGGCTACTGTTCTTTCTAGTGCTGCCTTTATTATCTTATGATTGACTGCATTAGAAGCAGCCTCATTGAAATCTAAATAACCTTGGATTTCAATATCTTTACCGTATGACGACGAACCAGTTTTTTTACCCCTCTTTTCCCATATCACAGGCTCCGCAATAAATGGACTATTAACTCTTGTTTTCACATTTCCCCAGAATATTTTGCTATCGTTTTCCCTTAACATTTGATTCAGTTTTTCTAGCCCAAGTTTATTCACGCTCCCACTAGCGCCTTCATTAAAACGATATTTTCCATCAGAATATTCAGAGCGATACGAAGCAATATGCCAGTTTCTAGTTATAATATAAATATTTATATTATAACTACTTTCCCGTTTATCAATCTCTTCACTGGAAGTGATATACTCAAAAATCCTCGCCCTATGTAAAGGAATGTCAGCAATTATTAAGGATTTTAGTGAAGCGAATAAACAAAAGTTAATCCAAGCCTTTATATCTCGTTTAGTAACAGAATCTGGTGGCAACCAAACCAAATGCTTATGGTTATTTTTTTCAAACAGTTTATTTAATTCCTCATTCGAATATTTTGAACCACTATTATCACCTGTCTGTTTTGTGAATTTATGATTAAGCACATCGGTCGGCCTTCGATGTGCATCATAATTTTCACCTTTAGCTCTCAGGTATCGCTGATCCACTGTATAAAGATCTAATTCATGTGATGAACTAGGTTCAGCTACACTAGATCTAATTGCTAGCAATTGATCATCAGAGGCCGCTGTAAATGCTTCAGGAAGAACAATTCTTGTATCAGACATTTCTATGCAAGCATGAAATGCTGTCCCTAATGGAAGAGGCGGGTCTACTGTTTCATAGTTACCCCCTCTTGCTTGTGCTTTTTCAAAAGGAAGATGCCCGCCTAAAACCTCCTCACCAGTCATTAATCTGACAAATTCGCCCGGCGCATTATCTTGACGTTCCTTTTGATTCAACGTTTCATGAACCAACTGAAGGCCAGTCATTTTTGTCTTAGTATCCAGACGCTTTTGCTTTGAGTAGCCGCCAACAAATACCTTATGCCCAATTGTTCTTAGGGGTCTTGATTCCCTAGATGATACTCCCTTCAATAGAGCATTTGCTTCCTGGTCATCACTCCGCCACTTATTGATTTGGGATAACAGACCGTCGCCATTGTCTACAATAAATACCTCAATCCATTTACTATTGAAATTAGCTATATACTCATCCCAGTTCTTAAGAAGGAAACAGTTCTTCCTCTCGCATTCTACTTGCTTATCCCAATCGTTTTCTTCTATAAATGATCTACCGCTTCTCACCCTAGCATATATCGCAAAAGCTTCTTTTGTTGGCGTGGCATACGCATGTTCAATAACATTTTCGATTAGCTCAGAAGAAAAGTGCCTTAGTTTTTGGATTGCGTGATCTCTATAAAAAGACCATGAAGGATCAACTGTTGTCGACACTTCTTCAACAGCCTCATCCATAAGCATGTCAATCAGGGAATCCAGCCCCCCTTTCTTCATCACTTCTTTTAGATCAACAATCTTAGCTTTTATGCAATCTGTATTTTTGTATTTTAGTGGTTCGTTAAATTCTGCGATCATATTTACAGCAGACAAACCATCCATGTTGCTTCCTCTTAGATCAGCTAGATCAGCATATTTAAGAATCTCTCGCAAAAACCCTTGATTATTTAAGAATGTCAGAAAGCGTTTATGCTCACTTATGTTAGTTTTAAAATCGACAATAACACTTACCCTTCTAAATAACCCCTTCGTATTATTTTCGACGAAATCTTTACGTAAAACCAAACACAAGTAAAGCAAAGGAATTGGATCAGCCCACTCCACACATGAAAAATCTAGCTCGCGATTACTATCACTATTACCCCCTACAACCGTTTTGATTTTCGAAGACAGTTCCACCCAATTCTTTTCATTAAATACTGAAGGTATAACCAATCGCATTGACAATTTCTCAGATTTTATCGGTTCTCATCAGCAACGTTGCATAGAAACGATGCGCTTTAGTATTTCTATATAAATACACAACTGGTCTTTCTTCTCGCTGCACATAACAGGTGGATAGACAGATTCTGTCATTTTAGAAATAGACGTATTCTGCCATATACGGACTAGGCGTATTCTGCCTATTATGCTGTGTTTGGTTTTTAAATGGAGGTTTGATAATCACTGAGCCTCCTTTCTTCATTTATTTATGGACGAAAACTTAGCACATGAATCACTATACATCAAGCCCCAAGAGGTCTGCCAGTCACTTCTGGGATCGATTTGTTGCTGCTCTTTTAAAACAAGGGATTAAGGAGAATGAGGCGCGCTGCTGCGTTGAGCATGCGGAGCAGTATATTGGGGCTTTCCCCGGTAAGCGCCTTGCTGATCATTCTGTTGATGATGTGACAGGCTACCTTGAGTCTATTGGCAGAGACGGCTCGCTAACGGACTGGAAATTTGTTCAAACTGTCAGCGCTATACAGAATTTACTGCGGACGGCTAAAGCAGCTGTACAAGATAAATTGAATAACCGGGGTCAGAATAACCGGAGTCAGAGTAAAGTTGATACTGACCCCAATTATTAATGATTGAAATAGCCGCCGATGCGCCGGATAGCGCGGGAGTAAGCTTCAATGGCCTTGGGCTGGAGGCCTTTAAGCTTCAAGTGCTGTAGATGCTTTTTGTGATTTCTCTTGAATTTTATTTCAGATGGTGATGTCATGGCTTTGTAACCTTATGATTATTGGTTGAATAACCCCTCTGTATGAGAGGGTGAGGTTACATTTTAATTTACTCAGGCGCTGGAGGTGGATTGATCTGTTTTCTCCGCGATAGCGGCTTCGTCCAATAAGGTAAATCAACTGGATTTATTACAGCGCTATTCAGGACACACACATGGAAACCATTCAACTCATCTCACTGGCGCTGGGGGTCACATGGGCGTCGGGTATCAACCTGTATGCCACGGTGTTTATGTTGGGATATCTCTCCATCACCGGCAACCTGGAGCTTCCTCCCGGATTGGAGATGCTGGATGACCCGATGGTAATGGGTGCTGCCGGGTTGATGTATTGTGTGGAGTTTTTTGCCGACAAGACGCCCGGTGTCGATACCATCTGGGATGCTATCCATACTTTTATTCGAATCCCTGCAGGTGCCGTCATGGCCGCAGGTATGGCGCAGGGGATGGATGTTGGCCCAGCGGCTGAATTTGCCGCGCTGCTGGTTGGCGGCAGCATAACCGCAGCCAGCCATGTCACCAAAGCCAGCAGTCGATTGCTGATCAACACCTCGCCGGAACCTGTCACCAACTGGACGGCCTCAATCACTGAGGATCTGGCCGTTATTGGTGGACTATGGACTGCACTGAATTACCCCATCGTATTCATTTGCCTGCTGATTATCTTTGCTCTGGTTGTCATCTGGATACTGCCCCGTATCTGGCGCACCCTCAAAGCACTTTTTCAACGCATTGGCGCATGGTTCAGTGGACGCAAGAGTGACCCCACCCCCTCATCGATACCCGGCCAAACTCGGCGTGATATTCTGAGGACGCTCTATCATGATGCACGCGACAACCCTCACAAGTAACCAACCAATAGTTATAGGAGTACCGTATGTGGCTTAAGGCCTTCCATCTTATCTTTATGGTGACCTGGTTTGCCGGGTTATTCTATCTACCACGCCTGTTTGTCTATCATGCAGCAACAGAGGATCAGGCAGGGAATGAGCGTTTCAAAATCATGGAGCGTAAACTGTTCTGGTTCACCATACCCTGGATGGTTCTGACGCTGGGATTTGGTGTCTGGATGCTTTCTGACTATGCCTGGCTGGCCTTTGGCAAGATGATGTGGCTGCATACCAAGCTCACACTGGTTGCACTGTTGGTGGCTTACCAGATCTACTGCTGGAAGCTGGTCAAGGATTTTGCCAACGACAACAACCGTCGCAGTCACGTCTGGTATCGCTGGTTCAACGAGGTGCCGGTGCTGATTCTGGTTGCTATCGTACTGCTGTCCGTCGTTGGGCGGGGTTACGGCTGGTAACAAGGTTAAGCATTCAGAAGCCAGTTTTCAGGGGTCAGAATATGTCATGCTCTTCTGACTCCTGATCACCTCTCCCATAAAAAAGCGGCAGACCCAACAGGGGTCTGCCGCTTTTTAATACTGTTCTACTGCTATTAGCTACTGCAAGTACTGGCAGAAGCACAGCTGCCACAGGCACTCTCATCTTTCACCGGCGCAACATTGTTGAATTTGAAGACGGAGGTGCCATCACCACGATCCACATAATCGATCTCAACGCCTTGCAGATGCGGCACTGCACCGTCATCAATCACAACCTTGAACCCGTCACACTCCAGTACGTTGTCGGTCTCGTCGATCTGATCCGTAAAGGTCATACCAAAACCAACGCCACTGCAACTGCCTGCAGTTGCATAGACGCGGACACCTTGAATATCCTCTTCAACCTGGGCAATAAGATCTACAATTTTGCTTTGAGCCGGGGCAGTCAGCGTCATGTAGCCCGCTCCCAGGATTCTATCGGTTGTCGCAGTCATACTTCTGCCTCCTGAATTTCAATAATAAACAAGTGATAAAGTCAGGTAATTGTATCACCCCACTCTCCGGCATGCGAATTCTGCACAGGGATGCTGGGGTTTAAAAGCCTAATCGATCAGGAAATCTAAAAGCGTAATTGATTTCGGGCACCCAGCTCATAGAGATGCCGTTGGGCATCCATAAGATGCTGACCCCAGTGGATTTTATAACTGCTGCAGAGTCTGTTTAACGCTCTGCTTCTCTTCTCTGGATGGTTTTCCAGCATCTCCAGACCCACCTTCAGCTCACAAAAAATATCGGTCAGATCATCCGCCAGACTGCCTGTCATGAGCTGGCCATCCGATGAAACATCAAATTCCAGCCAATAGGGGTCTAGCTCACCCAGCAGCCTGTGCAGGCGGCTAAACAGCTCAAAGCGGTCATCCAGATTCTGCTCTGAGGCACAGATCTCCGCCCCGCCTTTGGACTGATCCATTTCAGCCACCGCTGCATGCAGACGCGGCAGAAGCTTTGCCAGCCGTTCCAGCCAAACCGTATCAGCACCATCCAGGTGGTCAATCAGATCACAATAGACACGTGCCGTTTCAACAAAATCAGTGTGAGGGGTCATCATATTCAGCCTTACCAATTCAGGGGCTACATGACAATTTTAGTCAAAAATCCAATACTGACAGGGTGAAAAACCGATTTTATTCCATTGAATTCAAAAGAGAGCCCAACCAAAAAACAGATAAACAGCGCAAGCTATTGATCCCTCTGGTCAAAACGATATATTACCCAAGACCTATTTCCCAGACAGCCAAGATGCTCACCATGACCACACCCTCACCCAGCGCAGCAGTTGCCGTAACGCTCTCCATTGGCGGCCATGATCCCAGTGGTGGTGCAGGCATCCAGGCCGATATTGAATCCATCACGGCATTGGGGGGCTATGCCACCAGTGCGATAACCTCTCTGACCATTCAAGATACCTGCAATGTTCAACAGCTGATTCCCGTCGACCCCAAAGTGGTCATTGCCCAGGCTGAGGCCGTTTTGGCTGATCTGCCCGTAAATGCCATCAAGATCGGCCTGGTCGGCAGTGCCGCTGTTGCCCATGCATTGGCAGATCTGCTGAAAAAGCACCCTGACATCCCGGTGGTGCTCGACCCTGTATTGGCTGCAGGAGGGGGCCGATCACTGGCCAGTGATGCCCTGCAACAAACCCTGCTGCAAGAGCTGCTGCCGCTCACCTCTCTGCTCACCCCAAATTCCCAGGAAGCACGCGCCCTGGCCAATGCCAGCGACTTGAACCGTTGCGCCGAGATACTGCTACAGCATGGCTGCCAACAGCTGTTGATCACCGGCACCCATGAAGAGAGCAGCGAAGTCGTTAATACGCTATATGATCAAAAAGGGGTGGTTGACCAGTGGCAGTGGCCACGACTGCCGGGCGAGTATCACGGCTCCGGCTGCACCCTGGCCGCCGCCATTGCTGCGCTGCTGGCACAGAGGCAGAACCTCACGGATGCCGTCTATAATGCACAGGATTTTGCCTGGCAATCATTGGCAGATGCATACCAATTAGGCCGGGGACAGGCGCTGCCCAATCGGTTCCATTCACGCAGGCAGCACTCAGCATGACTAAACAACTGCACGGACTCTACGCCATCACTGATCCGGCATTAGGAGAGGGTGAGAGACTCTATGCCCAGATAGAGGCCGCCATTCTGGGCGGCGCCCGCACTATTCAATATCGGGACAAAAGCGGCGACCCAAGCAAAAGATCAGAAGAGGCCACGCAGCTGCTGGCTCTATGCCGCACTCACGATATCCCCCTCATCATCAACGATGATCTGGCACTTGCCCGGCAGATCAAGGCTGACGGGGTTCACCTTGGATGTGACGACATCCACTTGCAACAGGCCCGCCGTGAGCTGGGGAGATCCGCCATCATCGGTATCTCCTGCTACAACAACCTTCAGCAGGCATGCGATGCCGAGTCTGCCGGGGCTGATTATGTCGCCTTTGGCCGCTTCTTCACCTCTGCCACCAAACCGCATGCCATCCAGGCAGATATCGACCTGCTAAAGCAGGCTAAAAAGAGACTCCAGGTTCCAGTGGTTGCCATCGGTGGAATAACCCCGGAAAATGGTGCCCAGCTCGTGCAGGCGGGTGCCGATATGCTGGCCGTTATCCAGGGCATATTTGCCCAGCCCGATATCCACCACACCTGCCGTCAATTTGCCAAACTATTCGAGGATTACCAAAGATGAGCCGTTCCCAAGAACTTTTCGAGCAAGCCCTGTATCACATTCCCGGCGGCGTCAACTCCCCTGTGCGGGCCTTTCGCGGGGTCGGTGGTGATCCTGTCTTTATCGAACGCGCCTCCGGTGCCTACTTCTACGACCCGGATGGCAACCGCTATATCGACTACGTTGGCTCCTGGGGGCCGATGATTCTGGGGCACGCCCACCCCGCTGTGATCTCCACTGTACAAAAAACCGTGCAGAATGGCCTCAGCTTCGGCGCGCCCACCGCAATTGAGACCGAGATGGCCAACAAGGTCTGCGAACTGGTGCCCTCAATGGATATGGTGCGCATGGTCAGCTCCGGCACCGAGGCGACCATGAGCGCCATCCGCCTGGCGCGTGGCTACACTGGTCGCGACAAGATCCTGAAATTTGAGGGCTGCTACCACGGCCACTCGGACTCGCTGCTGGTCAAAGCCGGCTCTGGCGCACTCACCCTGGGCGAGCCCAGCTCCCCCGGTGTCCCCGCCTCACTGGCCGAACATACCCTCACACTGGACTACAACAATCTGGGACAGGTGCAAGAGCTCTTCAGCCAGATGGGGGAGCAGATCGCCTGCATCATCGTCGAGCCTGTCGCCGGCAACATGAACTGCATCCCGCCCGTTGCCGGATTTCTGGAAGGGCTGCGTGAGGTCTGCGACCAGTACGGCACTGTGCTGATCTTTGACGAGGTGATGACCGGCTTCCGTGTCTCCCTGGGCGGAGCACAGGGCTACTACGGCATCACCCCGGATTTGACCACCCTGGGCAAGGTCATCGGCGGCGGCATGCCGGTAGGTGCCTTTGGTGGAAAACGCGAGATCATGGAGAGAATTGCACCACTTGGCCCCGTCTATCAGGCGGGCACCCTCTCCGGCAACCCGGTCGCCATGGCTGCCGGGCTGCAAACGCTGGAGCTGATCGCCACCCCTGGCTTCTACGATGTGCTCTCCGCTATCACCGAGAAGCTGGCCAGTGGGCTGGTCGCTCAGGCCAAAAAGGCAGGCGTTCCGCTGACCTATAACCAGATCGGCGGCATGTTTGGTATCTTCTTCACCGATGCCCCGGCTGTAGAGAACTTTGCCCAGGCCACCGCATGCAATCAGGATGCCTTCAAGCAGTTCTTCCACAGCATGCTGGATCGCGGCATCTACATGGCGCCATCCTCCTATGAGGCGGGCTTTGTCTCCTCCGCACACAACGATGACGACATTACCGTCACACTTGAGGCAGCAGCGGCTGCTTTTGCCGAGATAAAATAGCATTATCACTCTAAGTTAAAAGCGGCTCTTCAAGCCCCTTCTCCCTGGCGGGGGGAAGGCCGGGATGGGGGCGGAAGCTGCAAACTCAGTGGTAGCCAGCTTCTACCCTCACCCTCTCCCTTGCAGGGAGAGGGAACCTTATCAGCAACTTGAAACCTGCAATCAACAATGACTGAGCTACTACAGCAGCTCCTGGATTGGATCGCCCTGCACCCGGTCTGGGCCGGCATCGTCATCTTTCTGGTTGCCATGTGCGAGTCCCTGGCCGTTATCGGCATGCTGGTACCCGGTGCCGCCATGATGATCGGCTTTGGCGCACTGATCAGCACCGGCACACTGGAATTCTGGCCCACCTGCGCATGGGCCATTGCCGGTGCCATTGTGGGTGACGGCCTCAGCTTTATGCTCGGCCACCACTACCGCGAACAGCTGACCCGGGTCTGGCCCTTTAGCCGTCACCCAAAATCGCTTGAACGGGGTATCCGCTTCTTTCAGCGTTACGGTGGAAAGAGTGTGGTCATTGGCCGCTTTATCGGCCCCACCCGCGCCATTATCCCGATGGTAGCAGGCATGATGGGGATGCCTGCCAACCGTTTTCTCATGGCCAACGTCTTCTCCGCACTGCTCTGGGCGCCACTCTATCTACTGCCCGGCATGGTAGTGGGGGCATCATTAGGGCTGGCTTCAGAGGTGGGCGTCCGGCTGGTTGTTCTGTTGCTGCTGTTGGCGCTGTTGGTCTGGCTGCTGATCTGGAGTGTCAAGCGGCTGTTTCTGCTCCTCCACCCACGCGCCACTCTCTGGGTGCAGGCGGCCTTCAGGTGGAGTCAGAATCACCCCAGGCTGAAGGATCTGGCTGCTGCACTGGCAGACCCTCAGCACCCGGAAGCGAGGGGGCTGGCTATCCTGGCAACCCTGCTGGTCATCGCTACCGGACTCTCGGCACTCACCCTGACAGCAGCACTTACGCAGCACGGCCTGGGGATTGATCAGACACTGCTTCAGGGCATTCAAAGCCTGCGCACCCCCTGGGCTGACCAGTTGATGATCCACTTCACCCGTCTGGCCGACACCCCGGTTATCGCTGCTCTGGCGCTGGGGGTGCTGCTCTTTCTGATCTGGCAGCAGCAGTGGCAGACCATTGGCTACTGGCTGGCTGCAGTTGCTTTTGGCTTTCTGGCCTCACTGATTCTGAAGTACAGTATTCAGCTTCCCCGCCCCGACATCGGCATCAGCGGTCTCAGCCCCTACGGTTTCCCCAGCAGCCACACACTGCGGGCCACCGTGATCTTCGGTTTTCTCTCCGTGGTGATTGCACGTGCCATCACACCACTGCACCGCTGGCTGCCCTACGGTCTGGCGGCACTGCTGGTGCTGCTGGTGGCGATCTCCCGGCTCTATCTGGGGGTTCACTGGTTCTCTGATGTCATTGCCAGCCTCAGCCTGGGGCTGGCCTGGGTGACGCTGCTCGGTATCGCCTATCACCGGCATACCGCAGTGGTAACCCATTGGCGCGGCCTTGCACTCTGTGCTATTAGCCTGCTGACAGTGGCCATCAGCCTGCAAACCTGGAACAGCCATGCGTCCGACATGTCGCTCTATTCACCAGCGGTTGAAAAACAGCGGCTCAACGCCTCCGACTGGCTGGATCACGCATGGCAACAGCAACCTGCTTTCCGGAATGACATCAGGGGCAGACGCAACCATCCATTCTATCTTCAGTATGCCGGGAGGCTGGAGGGACTAAAGGAGAAGCTGATGGAAAAAGGGTGGCAACCGGCCGATGAGCTGCGCTGGGAGGATATTCTGAAGCTGCTCTCGCCCTCCCTGCCCTTGCAGGCGCTGCCCGTGTTTCCCCAGGTGCATGATGGTCGCCATGAAGCGCTGACCCTGGTCAAACCCACTACTGAGGATGGGCGACTGGTACTGCGGCTCTGGTCATCCAGCACCCTGCTGATGCCGGGACAAACCGAACTCTGGGTGGGCAATGTTACCCAGCAGCAGCGTTCGCATGCGCTGGCACTCTGGCACTACGCAGAGACCTCACCCGATTTTCTCACGCCCATGGATACGCTGCGCAGTGATAGCAGCAATCTGCCGCATAAAAGCATCCCCCCCTATCTGCTGTTGATGGAGACACCTGCGGAGAGGGTCAACCCTCCCCCCACCTTGGTGCAAGCTGGTGCTCAATCCCCAGTTGATCCAGCACCCGCGCCACCATAAAGTCCACAATCTCATCTATGGTTTGCGGCTGATTATAGAAGCCGGGGCAGGCCGGCATGATCACTACACCCAGTCGCGCCAGTTTGAGCATATTCTCCAGATGGATGGCAGAGAACGGGGTCTCCCGCACCACCAGTATCAGTTTGCGCTGCTCTTTCAGCATCACATCGGCAGCCCGCTCCAGCAGGTTGTTGCTGGCACCACAGGCGATCGAGGAGAGGGTCGAGGTGGTGCAGGGACAGACCACCATCGCTTCGGCAGGGTTGGAGCCGCTGGCCACCGGCGCTGTCCACTGCTCGCGTCCAAAGACCCGAAGCTGCCCCTCTCCGGCCTGGAACTGCTCAGTGAAAAAGGTCTGGATATCAGCTGGAGTGTTGGGCAGATCCAGCCCCGCCTCCATCTTGATGACCAGCTGCCCTGGCCGGGAGAGCAGCAGGTAGACCTGCCGCCTGGCAGCCAGCAGGGATTGCAGCAGACGCAAACCATAGGCACTGCCCGATGCGCCGGTGATGGCCAGGGTGATGGGCTCTCCAGACTCAGACATTTAACCTAGATTCCGCAGTTGACCGC
The DNA here is from genome assembly GCA_021648685.1 of Candidatus Polarisedimenticolaceae bacterium. Taxonomy (GTDB): domain Bacteria; phylum Pseudomonadota; class Gammaproteobacteria; order Chromatiales; family Chromatiaceae; genus WFXD01. The sequence continues at coordinate 36,096 of JAKISI010000017.1, read as the reverse complement.
TTTGAGGATGCATCAACATATTGATGTACTTAATATTTTTCACTTTTATCCAGTACCAAAAGCACTCGCTACGCTCATGGGGCAGGCTCTTCACTTGCTGGATGAACCGCGCTACGGGGTGGATTGCACGCTTGTGGCGGCGCATGGCCGCGTTGCAACTCCTTGGAATAGATCAACTATTCTACGTCGTTGCGCCTTGCCCTGCACCCCCACAAGCGCACACTCCACCCCGTCCAACTGCGGATTCTAGGTTTAACCCTCTACCGAGGCTGATGCAGCCAGCTTCTCCAGCAGGCGCTGGTGGATATTCTCAAAACCGCCGTTACTCATCACCAGCAGATGATCTCCGGGTTGCGCCTCAACCCCGATGGCAGCCACAATATCAGCAACCGAGGCATGCAGCTGAGCGCGCTCACCCAGATCAGCAAAGACCCGCTCAGCATCCAGCGGCAGCTCAGGCGGGGTATAGACCATGACACAATCCGCCGCCCACAAAGAGGCAGCCAGTTGCTCGGCATGCACCCCCATGCGCATGGTGTTGGAGCGCAGCTCCAGCACCGCAATGATCCGCTCCTCACCCACTCGCGCCCGTAGCCCTGCCAGCGTTGTCTCGATGGCCGTCGGATGATGCGCAAAGTCATCGTAGACCTTGATGCCATTTATCTCGCCCCGCAGCTCCATTCGGCGCCGCACATTCTTAAAGGAGGCCAAGCCCTCAAGCGCAATCGCAGGGGTGACGCCGACATGCCTTGCCGCAGCCAGAGCCGCCAGCGCATTGGCGATATTGTGGCGGCCATTCAGATCCCACTCCACCCGACCCGCTCTTTTACCATGGCAGATCACATCAAAGCAGCTGCCATCCGGATTGGTCTGCGCCGGATGCCACTCTGATCTGGCATCCGGGCTGAACCGTTCCACCCTGGTCCAGCACCCCATCTCCAGCACCTCATGCAGCGCCTGATCGGCCTCCGGTGCAATGATCAGGCCACTACCCGGCACGGTACGCACCAGATGATGAAATTGTCGCTGAATCATGGCCAGATCATCAAAGATGTCAGCATGATCAAATTCAAGATTATTGAGTATCAGCGTTCTGGGGCGGTAATGGACAAACTTGGAACGTTTGTCGAAAAAGGCCGTATCATATTCATCGGCCTCAACCACGAAGAAGGGATCACTGCCAAGGCGGGCCGAAACACCAAAATTGAGCGGTACACCACCAATCAGGAACCCTGGATTCAGCCCGGCATCTTCCAAGATCCAGGCCAGCAGGCTGGCGGTTGAGGTCTTGCCATGCGTCCCGGCCACCGCCAGCACCCAGCGCCTTTGCAGCACATGCTCTGCCAGCCACTGTGGGCCTGACGTGTAGCACAGACCCGCATCCAGCATATACTCTACCGCAGGGTTGCCCCGCGACAGGGCATTGCCCACAATCACACAATCAGGGGGCTGTTTCAGGTGTGCCGGGTCATAGCCCTCCAGCAGGCGAATGCCGGCGGCCTCAAGCTGTCGGCTCATCGGCGGATAGACATTGGCATCGGAACCGCTCACCTCGTGCCCCATCGCCCTGGCCAGCAGGGCAATCCCGCCCATAAAGGTGCCGCAAATCCCCAGGATATGGATCTTCATGACAGCGGAAAGAGGCTTCCGACCAACAGGCTGGAGATGAGAAAATAGATCATGCCCAATAAAACACCATGTCCAAAAGGAATCTCCAGTGTATGGTGCAGGATATGCCCCATAATCGTCAGTGACCAGACCAGTAACAGCAGCGCACCCAAATCAGCCACTACAGCCATGGCTGTGTGATCTGCCGTGCCCCCTCCCATTGAATAGAGTGGAATCAGTATAATCGCCAGCAGCGTGCTGCTCCCCAGCAGGGCCGTTGCCGATTGAGTAAAACGTGAAAGCAGCCTTTTACAATAGAGCAGCAGCCCCAGCGCAGTCAGGAAAAAGAGGCTCTCCACCACGCCGGCCATCAATGCCCGTGTGACACCTCCATAGAAGCCACCAAAGGCCAGAACACCCACCGTTATATTGGCCAGGATGACCAGACCCAGCAGCGCCCCGGAGGCGGGAAGATCCTGCGGTTTAACCCGCAACAGGCAAAGTTCAAAGAAATAGTTAAATAGTGCACTCACTGGGCTATCCACTTCACAGTTATCATTTATACAGGCATCATACCTTTGACATGACAACCTCGCCATAACGGCAGGCCAAATCCTATTAAAGAATAGTAGAAACCATATGCAAGAGCTCTTCATCGACACCCCGGATCAACTCCAGGATCTATGCATCCGACTAGCCGGCAGCAGCTGGCTGGCTCTCGATACCGAGTTCCTGCGGGAGAAAAGTTACTACCCCAAATTCTGTCTGCTGCAGATCGCCAATGAACAGATCGCTGCCTGCATCGACCCACTTAAGGTGGATGACTTCTCCGCCTTGATGCCACTGCTGAAAGATCCAGGGATAACCAAGATATTCCATGCCGGTCGTCAGGATCTGGAGATCTTCCATCAGCTGTGGGATACCCTGCCCACACCACTGTTCGACACTCAGCTTGCCGCCATGCTGACCGGCCATGGGGATCAGGTTGGCTATGCGCCTCTGGTACAAAAACTGCTCGGCATCACACTGGACAAGAGCCACTCCCGTGCTGATTGGAGCCTGCGCCCACTGCCCCAAGAGCAGCACCGCTACGCACTGGATGATGTCATCTACCTCGGCAGGATATACCTTCAATTAAAGGCAGAACTGGAGCATCTTGGACGCACCCACTGGCTGGAAGATGACTTCAACACCCTGACTGCAGCTGCCACCTACCAGATCGACCCGCAGCAACAGTGGCAGCGCATCCGTGGCCGTCAGCATCTGAAAGGGGTGCAACTTGCCATACTCCAGTTCCTTGCCAGTTGGCGCGAAGAGATAGCCATGAAGCGCAACAAGCCCAAAGGCTGGATCATCAAGGATGATGTGCTGCTAGAGCTGGCGCGGCGCAGACCAAAAGATAAAGCCGGGCTTTCACGCATCCGCGGGCTGGAAGGACATGCCATAGAGCGGCATGGTGACACCCTGCTAAAGCTCATCAGTGACAGCAGCAAGCTCCCCACTGAGAGATGGCCCAAAGAGAAAATCCAGCGCATCCGCCTGACCACCGAACAGGAGGCGATGGTGGATATTCTAATGTGCAGTGTACGGCTGCTGGCCAAAAAGCAGCAGCTCAGCTCCCAGGCGCTGGCAACCCGCAAAGAGTTGGAACAGCTGGTAACTGGCAGTCAGGATCTGGCATTTCTCAGCGGCTGGAAAAAGGCGGTGATTGGAGATGATCTGCAAAAGGTTGTGGCTGGTGAGCTCTGGCCACACTATATAAATGGCCAGCTCTGTTTGACCTCATCCGAGGCGTAGCGGCTGAGATCAGCCCTCCGCCATACATTGCTGTAATGAGCCGCACCAGTCAGGTAGTGCCAGCCCGAAGGTATCATTCAGTTTTCTGTTATCCAGCACCGACCAGGCGGGGCGCACTGCCGGTGTCGGGTACTCGGTGCCGGGGATAGGCAACAGACGGCAATCAGATTCCGAGTTTTTCAAAATTGCCTGGGCAAAACCAAACCAGCTTGTCTGACCGGCTGCGGTGAGATGATAGATGCCCCGCTTTTCACCAAATCGTGCAGTATTCATCTTCAGTTGAGCAGCGATCTGAGCCGTGGCCTCAGCAATCATCCGGCTCCATGTCGGGCTGCCAACCTGGTCATCAACAACCCGCAGCTCATCCCGCTCGGCAAACAGCCGCTGCATGGTTTTAAGAAAGTTCTCTCCATGCTGTCCATAAACCCATGCTGTACGAAATATCAGTGCATCAGCAGCGCTATCAAGCAGCGCCTGCTCACCCTGCAATTTAGTGCGGCCATAGACCCCAGCAGGGTTGGTTTTATCATCCTCACGGTATGGACAATCCAATGCCCCATCAAAGACATAATCAGTAGAGTAGTGGATCACCGCCGCACCCTGCCGGGTCGCCAGTTCACCAATAATGCCTGGGGCTACGGCATTTACCACTTCGGCCAGATCCGGTTCGCTTTCAGCTTTATCTACTGCTGTGTAGGCCGCAGCATTGACCACAAGTGTCGGCCTGACCTCATTAAAGGCCTGCACCAGGGAGTCGGGCCTGGCCAGATCAACAACCAGTTTGGCCCCCCTGTTTCGGCCGGTCGCAACAACCTCACCCAAAGGTGCCAGGGTACGCTGAAGCTCCCAGCCCACCTGACCGCTGTTACTGATCAGCAATATATGTGGTCGTTTCTGACTCACGGCCTATTCACCTCGGTACGGTGGCAATCTATCCTCAGAAATCTCATGCAGGCAGGGGGCCTCCCGATCCTTGTCTGACAGAAGCGGCTCTCCATTCAGCGGCCAATCAATCGCTAACGCAGGGTCATCCCAACGTATGGAAAGCTGGCTCTCAGGATGGTAGCTGTCAGTACACTTGTAGCTGAAGAGCGCCTCTTCACTGAGTACACAATAGCCATGTGCAAAGCCTTCCGGGACATAGAATTGGTGGCGGTTTTTATCTGACAGGATTGCCCCCACCCAGCGCCCAAAACAGGGGGAGCCACGGCGTACATCCACTGCCACATCGAACACCTCTCCAGAGATGACCTGCACCAGTTTACCCTGGCCATGCGGATGCTGAAGGTGCAGCCCGCGCAGCACGCCGCGCTGTGAAAACGCCTGGTTATCCTGCACAAAGGAGCCTGGCATACCCTGTTCGGCATAGCGCTGCTGCTGCCAGGTCTCCACAAACCAACCTCGTTCATCACCAAACAGCTGGGGTTCAATCAGGAGTACACCGGGGATCTCTGTCTCTATGATTTTCATGGATAGGGTTCTCTTTCACACAGCTCAAGCAGATACTGGCCATAACCATTTTTCTCAAGCACTCTGCCCAACGCCCTGACCTGCTCAGTATCAATCCAGCCATTTCCGTAGGCGATCTCCTCCGGGCAGCAGACCTTCAGCCCCTGACGCTCTTCAATGGTCTCAATGAAGCTGCTCGCCTGCATCAGCGACTCGTGGGTGCCGGTATCCAACCAGGCGGTACCGCGTCCAAATTTTTTCAGATGCAGTTTGCCCTGCTCCAGATAGAGCCGGTTAAGATCGGTAATCTCCAGCTCTCCACGCGCAGAGGGTTTGAGTGATGCGGCCAACTCCGTGACCTGGCGATCATAAAAATAGAGACCCGTAACCGCATAGTTGGATGCTGGATTCTCTGGTTTCTCTTCCAGGCTGACGACCTCACCCTCTGCATCAAAACCCGCCACGCCATAGCGCTCTGGATCTTTTACCCAGTAGCCAAAGACCGTGGCGCCATCGCTATGCTCAGCGGCCTGTTTTAGCACCTCTACCAATCCGTGACCGTGAAAGATATTATCCCCCAGCACCAGGCAGCAGGGTTGACCTGCAATAAAGTCCCGCCCAATATGAAATGCCTGGGCCAGGCCACCGGGTTCTGGTTGTACCGCATAGCTCAGCTGAACACCCCACTGCTGCCCATCTTCAAGCAGCGCCTTGAAGAGCGGTGCATCCTGTGGTGTTGTGATGATCAGAATATCCCGGATACCGGCCATCATCAGAGTCGCCAATGGGTAGTAGATCATCGGTTTATCGTAGATGGGCAGTAGCTGCTTGCTTACAGCACGGGTGAGCGGATAGAGCCGGGTGCCAGAGCCACCGGCCAATAGAATGCCTTTCATAATTTACCTATATCCCGCTTATAGTCGACCCAACCGTTCGCCCCGATAACTGCCATCCATCACACGCTTGCACCATGCGGCGTTATCAATATACCACTGCACGGTTGCACGCATCCCGGACTCAAAGGTCTCTTGCGGCTCCCAACCCAGTTCACGCTTGATCTTGGAGGCATCGATGGCATAGCGTCGGTCATGACCAGGGCGGTCTGTAACAAAATGTTTGAACTGGGCGTGAGGGATATGGGACGAGTGCGGTATGAGTTCATCCAGAATGGCACAGAGGGTATCGACCACTTCCAGATTGGTCTTCTCGCTATTGCCACCGATATTGTAGACCTCACCCGGTCTCCCCGCCTCCAGCACCCGCCAGATGGCGCGGCAGTGATCCTGTACATACAACCAGTCACGAACATTACCGCCGTCACCGTAGATCGGCAGTGGCTTACCCACGGTGGCGTTCTGAATCATCAGCGGGATCAGCTTCTCCGGGAACTGGCACGGGCCATAATTATTGGAACAGTTGGTGGTGACTACCGGCAACCCATAGGTGTGATACCAGGCTCGCACCAGATGATCCGACGCGGCCTTGGATGCCGAGTAAGGTGAATTTGGCGCATAGGGGGTCTCTTCAGTGAACAGCCCTTCGGCCCCCAGTGAACCATAGACCTCATCGGTAGAGACATGCAGAAACCGGAATGACTCCGCCTGCTTTTCAGGCAATGTCGAACAGTATTGCCTGCTGCACTCCAGCAGATTGAGGGTACCAACCACATTGGTCTGGATAAAATCATCCGGGGCATCAATGGAGCGGTCGACATGACTCTCTGCCGCAAAATTGACCAGCGCCGAGGGGCTGTAGCGCCGTAACAGATCAGAGACCAGCTCCTTGTTGCATATATCGCCCTGCACAAAGGCGTAGCGACCACCCTCTTCAATATCCGCCAGGGTATCCAGATTACCTGCATAGGTCAGCAGATCCAGGTTGATGACCCTGACATCTCCCTGACTCATCAGCAGGTGAATAAAGTTACCGCCAATAAATCCTGCACCGCCCGTTACCAATAGTGTCTTCATGAGGTTCTCCCTCAGAATGGAATATCATCATCAAAATCAGCATCTGGTGCTGGAGCCGATGAAGAGGGTGCTGAGTTTTGCGCAGGGCGGCCGCCACTGTTGGCACCCGCATTCTGGGTACTTGTGCCCGCATTTTGGGTGCTTGTGCCCGCATTCTGGGTAAACGCCGCACTGCCGCCGCCAGAGCCACGGCTATCCAGCATCTGCATCTGGTCAGCTACAATCTCTGTGGTGTAGCGATCCTGACCATTTTTATCCTGCCACTTGCGCGTCTGTAGCTTGCCTTCCACGTAGATCTTTGAGCCTTTTTTGCAGTACTCACCCACAATCTCACCCAGCCGCCGAAAGAAGACTACGCGATGCCACTCGGTTCGCTCCTGGGTCTCCCCTGTGTTCTGATCCTTCCAGGACTCTGAGGTAGCCAATGAAACATTGGCCACCGCATTGCCATTAGGCATGTAACGCACATCCGGGTCCTGCCCCAGATTACCGATAAGAATCACTTTATTGATGCCACTTCTTGCCATTTTGTTCTCCTTACTCTAATTGCTCTTCAAATATACTGGCCAACTCTACACTTTGGTCGTTGAAAATTCATCCAGCGCCGACGGGTCAATAATGGCAGGGTCTATCTTCAAATAGGCTACACCCTCTTCTCTGACAATCACAGCCTCGACCACGCCAGGCACCGACTTGATGCGCAGCAGCAGATCATCCGCCTCCCCTGTGCCCATATTTTGGGTACTTGTGCCCGCATTTTGGGTACTTGTGCCCGCGTTTTGGGTACTTGTGCCCGCATTTTGGGTACTTGTGCCCGCATTTTGGGTATCTGCCGCTACATCACCCACATACAGCAACTGATTCCGCAGATTGCGTGGCCGGCTCATGCCCGATGCCACCAAAAACCACAAACTCGCCGCAATTGCACCCAACAAAAAGAGACCGCCAAAGCCAAAATGGCCTTGTATCCACCCGCCTAAAAGGCCACCAAGAAAAGAGCCTGTAAACTGGGAGGTGGAGTAGATGCCCATCGCAGTCCCCTTGCTCTCTGCCGGAGCCATCTTGGAGACCATGGAGGGCAGCACCGCCTCCAGCAGGTTAAAGGCGACAAAGAAGAGCAACAGTGCCACCACCAGCCCGGTCAGCGAGGTGTATAGAAAATAGAAGCCAACCTGAGCCAACCCCATAATCAGGATCGCCCCCAGAAAGACCTCTTTCATCTTGTGTTTTTTCTCGGCCAGGATGATAAAAGGCACCATAAGCACAACCGAGCCTAACAGGACGGGCAGGTAGATCTGCCAATGCGTTGCGCTCTCCATCCCCAAAACATCACGCAGTATCAGTGGCACCGCCATAAAGATGGAGGTGATTGTCATATGCACCGTCAGGATGCCATAGTCCAACCGCAGCAGATCAGGGTTACGCAGCACCCGGGCAAACTGCCCGCTAACCGCCTCTGTGTCGCGGTGGAGGTGTGAGTGCTCGGGCTGCGGCTGAGGCACCAAAAACAGCGCAACAGCCACACCACCCATTGCCAAAACTGCTGTCAGCCAGAAGATACCGGGGACGCCAATCCAGCCATTGAAGACCGGCCCAAGAACGAGTGCCAGCATGAAGGAGGCACCAATGCTCATGCCAATGATGGCCATCGCCTTGGTGCGCTGCTCCTCTCGCGTAAGGTCTGCCGCCAGTGCCATGACGGCGGCTGCAATGGCACCACTGCCCTGCAGGGCGCGACCAATGATGACGCCAGTGATGCTGTCTGAGAGCGCAGCTACAACACTGCCAATCGCAAAGATAAGCAACCCGCCCACAATCACCGGCTTACGACCAATGCGATCGGAGAGCATGCCGAAGGGAATCTGTAACAGTGCCTGGGTCAGCCCGTAAGCACCAATGGCAACGCCCACCAGCAGTGGCGTCACCCCTTGCAGCTCATCGGCATACAGAACAAAGACCGGCAGAATCATGAAAAAGCCCAGCATGCGCAGGGCATAGATACCGGCCAGGGAAAATGTTGCCCGCTTCTCGATGGCGGACATTCCGTTGTTATTCTCTTTGCTCACTTCAATATCTTTTTTTGCATTCAGGGCGGGGCTACCAAAAGCAGGCCTTTTAGGCGAAGCCCCACTTCCGGTTTTAATCTTTTTGGGAAGTGGGGCTTCAGCCCCGCCAAAGCTCGAACTCTTTGCGCATAAAACAGCAGACCGCGTATAGTAGCAGGTTCGCTTTTTTGCCGATACGGAACGCATGAAAAACATCCTGATTCGCGGGGCCCGCACCCACAATCTGAAAAATATTGATCTGGACCTGCCGCGGGACAAACTGATTGTCATCACCGGGCTGTCCGGTTCCGGCAAGTCATCACTGGCCTTTGATACCATCTATGCCGAGGGGCAGCGCCGCTATGTGGAGTCACTCTCCGCCTATGCCCGGCAGTTTCTCTCGATGATGGAGAAGCCGGATGTCGACCATATCGAAGGGCTGTCGCCGGCCATCTCAATTGAACAGAAGAGCACCTCCCACAACCCCCGCTCCACGGTCGGCACCATCACCGAAATCTACGACTACCTGCGGCTACTCTTCGCCCGCGCAGGCACCCCCTGCTGCCCCACCCACGAGCAGCCACTAGAGGCACAGACCGTCAGCCAGATGGTCGATCAGGTGCTGGCGCTGCCCAAAGGGAGCAAACTGATGCTGCTCGCCCCTATCATTTCAGAGCGCAAGGGTGAACACCAAAAGCAGCTGCAGGAGCTACAGGCCCAGGGCTTTATCCGTGCCCGAATCGACGGTGAGATCTATGAGATCAGCGATGCACCCGAGCTGGAGCTGCACAAGAAGCACAACATCGAAGTGGTGGTCGACCGCTTCAAGGTGCGCACCGCACAGGGGAGCGCAAATACCGCAGGAGACCCGGCGCCAGGAGCCGTCGCTGACCTGCAACTGCGCCTGACGGAATCCTTCGAAACGGCACTGCGCCTCTCCGAAGGGCTGGCTCGCATTGCCTGGATGGATGAGAGTGACCAGCCTGAGCTGATCTTCTCCGCCAATTTTGCCTGCCCGCACTGCGGCCACAGCATTGCAGAGCTTGAGCCGCGCCTCTTCTCCTTCAACAACCCGGTCGGCGCATGCCCCACCTGTGACGGTCTCGGCATCGAACAGTTCTTCGACCCGGAGAGGGTGGTGGCACAACCCCATCTCAGCCTCGCAGCCGGGGCAGTACGCGGCTGGGATCGCCGCAACGCCTACTATTTCCAGCTCATCTGCTCACTCGGCAGACATTACAAATTTGATGTGGAGACCCGCTGGGAGAAGCTGCCCAAAACGATCCGCCAGGTGATCCTCTTTGGCAGCGGCGACGATGCCATCGAGTTCAGCTACATCAACGAACGCGGCAACAGCAACACCCGCAGCCATCCCTTCGAAGGGATTATCCGCAACATGCAGCGCCGCTATCGGGAGACCGAATCCAATGCGGTACGCGAGGAGCTGTCACGCTACATCTCCAGCCACTCCTGCCCCAGCTGCAAAGGCACCCGGCTGAACGAGGCGGCACGCCACGTCTTTATTGCCGAAGTGAATCTGCCCGCCATCAGCGCCATGCCGGTCGGCAAGGCGCTGCATTTTTTTGAGCAACTCACCCTGCCGGGCAAGCGGGGCGAAATCGCCGCCAAAGTGGTCAACGAGGTCAACCAGCGGCTCCAGTTTCTGGTCAATGTGGGGCTGGACTATCTGACCCTCAGCCGCAGTGCCGAGACCCTCTCGGGTGGCGAGGCACAGCGCATTCGGCTGGCCAGCCAGATCGGCGCCGGTCTGGTCGGCGTGATGTATGTACTGGACGAACCCTCCATCGGGCTGCATCAGCGCGACAATGGACGGCTGCTGAAAACCCTGACCTACCTGCGCGATCTGGGCAATACCGTGATTGTGGTGGAGCATGATGAAGAGGCGATCCGCAGCGCAGATCATGTGGTCGATATCGGCCCAGGGGCCGGGGTTCACGGTGGCCGGATCATCGCCGAAGGGAAAGCCAGGGATATTGAGAAGAGCACAGAGTCGCTGACCGGGCAGTATCTCTCAGGAAAACGCCAGATCAAGATACCGGAAAAACGCACAGCGGCAGATCCCGCCAGACAGCTGCAAATCCTGGGGGCATCGGGTAACAATCTGAAAAGCATAGATGCTGAAATTCCCGTCGGGCTGCTCACCTGCATCACCGGCGTCTCCGGCTCCGGCAAATCGACCCTGATCAACGACACACTCTACCCGGCTGCCGCCATGCAGCTCAATGCGGCAGGCCACCGCAGCTCAGCACCCTGCACCCGTATTGAGGGGCTGGAGCATTTCGACAAAGTAGTCGATATCGACCAAAGCCCCATTGGGCGCACCCCACGCTCCAACCCGGCCACCTACACCGGGCTCTTTACCCCCATCCGCGAGCTGTTTGCCGCCACTCATGAGGCACGCTCACGCGGATACAACCCAGGGCGCTTCAGCTTCAATGTAAAGGGGGGGCGTTGCGAGGCCTGTCGTGGCGACGGTGTCATCAAGGTAGAGATGCACTTTCTGCCCGATCTCTATGTAATGTGTGATGTTTGCAAGGGCAAGCGCTACAACCGCGAAACCCTGGAGATCAAATACAAGGGCAAAAGCATCAACCAGGTGCTGAGCATGACCGTAGAGGATGCGCTGGAGTTCTTCTCGCCTGTCCCTTCACTCAGACGCAAACTGCAGACGCTGATGGATGTGGGGCTGTCGTATGTGCAGCTGGGACAGAATGCCACTACACTTTCCGGCGGCGAGGCGCAACGGGTCAAGCTCTCCCGCGAGCTATCAAAGCGAGATACCGGCAACACTCTTTATATATTAGACGAACCAACCACCGGGTTGCATTTTCATGATGTGCAGCATCTGCTGGAAGTGCTGCACCGGCTGCGCAATCACGGCAATACCGTCATCGTCATCGAACACAATCTGGATGTAATCAAGACCGCCGACTGGGTCATCGATCTGGGGCCAGAAGGGGGGGACAGAGGCGGTGAGATCATCGCCCGCGGCACGCCGGAGCAGGTGGCTGCCACGAAGGAATCCTACACCGGGCAGTTCTTGAAACAGGTACTAAAAGCAGACTTGAACCACAGATAAACACGTTGGACTCACCTCTCTTCCTTTGTATGACATCCCTTAACGGGATGTCATACTCTGGTTTCCTGGTTAGCTCCAAACCTCTTCCGAGATCTTCAAGCGCTCTACCGGCTTATCTTCCAGCAGATGCTGCTCTACAATCTCGGTCACATCTTCCACGGTAACCTTGGCATACATAATGCCTTCCGGGTAGACCAGTACACTGGGTCCCTCTTCACAAGGCCCCAGACAACCAGATGTGGTCACCTGAAAGCGGCCCCACAGACCCTTCTCCTCAAACAGGCGGCGAAACTCATCCACCAAAGGCACTCCACCGCGCGCTGTGCAGGAGCCCTTTGGATGTGCTTCCGGGCGGTTCTGAACACAAACGAACAGATGTTTTTCTGGTTTAGGCATATCAACTCCTCTATCTATCTTATTAAAAAACTGGTTTGGCTCTGCTACGCCGCAGCCTCTGCATTGCGCGTCTGCCACCACTGCTCTGCCAGCTGGCAGGCCTGTTCACGTTCGGTTACTCGCCCCAGGCCACGCAGCACAAGCGCCACTGTCCCGATCACAGCGGCGCGGCCATAGCTATCTTCCTCGCGGCCATCCCACACCGCGCTGAAGTGATCAAGATCAAGATTTTTCGGCAGGCTCAGAGTCTCATCAGCGGGCCACTCCTCTTCCCAGCAGATGCCGTCACTCAGGCCATAGAGTTTGCAGGGGGCATCTAAAATACGCTCAAACTCCCCACTGCCACCTTGAATGGAGAGGCTCTTCTGCTGTTTCATCAGGTGCGCTGCACGCTGATGAAGCGGTGCATAATGTGGATGATGCACACCGTGCAACGTCAGTGATGCAGAAAACGGATTCAGCATGCGGGCGATAGTATGCATGGGGGTGCGCAGACCCAGCTGTTTGCGGTATCCCAGCAGCTCCTGAACGATGCCCGAGAGGTTTTCAACAGGCAGGTAGGCAAATCCCTCCTGGCGGATCTTTGCCGCCGCCCGGGAGAGCAGGCGGCAAGGCTCTATCCCCAGCGCCCGCAGTGCGGCCGGGATATAGAGCCGCTCGTCACGGCGCGAATAGCCATGCATAAATACCGGGTATCCATTGTGGGCAAGCAGCAGTGCTGCCAGCAGGAACCAGGGCGGCTGCACGCTTTTTCCAGCATAGGCTGGCCAATCGACTGCAACCGGCGGCGGATCAGCAGGCGTGGGAAGACCCTCCCGCAGCGCCTCGGCAAAACCCGCCATCTCCTCCGGGGTTTTCTGCTTAAGCCGCAACAGCATCAAAAAGGCACCCACCTGCTGAGGTTCCGCCTCATAGCAGGCAATATCCATCATGGCGGCACGCGCCTCTTCCTGGGTTAACGAGTCGCCACGGTCAAGTTTTCTGATATAACCGGCAAAAGGGTGTTCACAGGCCATAGCTCTGGCTCACTCCACCGTGCTGGTGGATGCCAGCAGAAAATCGTAACAGTTATCCCGGTTTTTTCTGTTACTTCTCAGCTTCATGGCTGCACGCGGATGCTGGTTCAGGTGACCACTGATGCCATAGATGTCGTTAAAGCCCCACTCGATCTTCTTACGCAGCGGCACAAACTCCTCTTGAATGACCTTATACAGCGGCTTGGTATCGAATTTTGGATTTTGCAGAAAATTGAGCAGCAGCTCCAGATTGCAGTTGCCTGCACCACGCCCGATACCATTGATGGTGGCGTCCAGCAGGTTTACCCCGTCGATAATGGCCTGCTGGGTATTTGAGAAGGCCAGCTGCTGATTGTTGTGCGCATGAAAACCCAGCTCTTTGTTGGGCGCATGCTTCTTGTAGAGTTCGACGTAGGAGGTGATCTGCTCCGAGTAAAAGGCTCCAAAGCTATCGACGAAATAGAGGTAATCGACCTCGTCGGCCTCATTGACCGCCTCCAGCGCCTCGATCAGATCATCCTGAATCACCGCTGAGGGGGCCATGATGTTGATTGTGGTCAGGTAACCCAGGTCTTTGGAGCGACGCGCCAGGTCGATTCCCTTTTCAATATCCGGCACATAGCAGGCGGTGCGCATCATATCAATCGGACTCTGATCCCGCGGCTGCAGCGCGTTGACATCCACCCGGCCCACATCAAACATCACCGCAACCAGGGGGGGATTCTCGCACTCATAGGAGTCAACGACCGCCTTGATCTCGTCATCGTCACAGAAATTCCATTTACCCCATTTGTCACGCGGATACTCATCGCTTTCAGCCAGTTTTTTACCCAGCTCAATAATATCGACACCCGAATCGCAGGCGGCTCGGTAGACGGCCTTCACAAAGTCGTCGGTAAACTGGTAGTTATTGATCAAACCACCATCTCGAATGGTGCAGTCCAGCACCTTAATCTCTTCTCGAAACATTATTCTATCTCTCGTTGCATAGCTTCCTGCCTTTGCTTTTGGAAGTGGGACTTTAGTCCCGCCTGCCCTGCGGGACTAAAGTCCCACTTCCAAAAGCAAAGCCTGCTTGCTACAGGGTAAAACCACTGATTATTGCAATTTGTTCTCTGCTAATCCAGAGATGATCTCAGAAAAATCATGAATTGCAGGAAAGTCCGTTACTTTGCGCACTGAACTGTGCGAATCAGGCTTTACCACCACCAGCAACCAGCGAAAGCCATATTGACGTGCAGACCGGAGCACAGACAGGCTGTCATCAACAAACAGTGTGCGTTCCGGATCAAATGGCTCAAGCTGTTGCAGCTCATGCCAGAACTGTGGGTTCTCCTTTGGCAATCCAATATCGTGGGCGCAGTGTACCGCATCAAAACAGCCACCCAACTGCGTCCGATCCAGCTTTAACGCCAGCGCCTTCTGATGGGCATTGGTAACCAGCACAATACGTCGGCCACTGGCACGCAGTGTGGCAAGAAAATCGGTGACATGCGGATGCACTGCAATCAGATGATCCACCTCCTCCTTCAGCAGCGCAATATCCAGCCCCAGCTCCCGGCTCCAGTGATCCAGGCAGTACCACTCCAGCCTCCCTTCCACATCCTTGTAGCGCAGGGCAAGCTCTGCCTGCGCCTCTTCGTCACTTATATTTTTATCCCTGGCGTAGCACTGGGGAACATAGCGCTGCCAGAAGTAGTTATCAAAATGTAGATCCAACAAAGTGCCATCCATATCCAGAAATACAGTATCCACCTCACTCCAAACAACCATGCTACACGACCTTATTTATCATAGAAGCAGAGCGGTATAAGCACTCTTGCAAAACATAGCACCCTACTTGGGTTTTTTAATTGGAAAATATATACCGGCCACTCCTAAAGTTGTAGTTTTTCATGCCGTAAAAGCAACTGTACAGCGTCGATTTGTTGCTTTGCACATCAGCAAGCCATCAAAAAACAGATTACATCATGGCCACGGGTTGGCATTTGGAGCACCAAAAAAATGAATGAACTATCGCTTAAACGCAAACTGGCCATGGGCATAACGGCTATCATACTGGTCACCGTACTTCTTGGCACTACGGTGTTCTATTCACTGCAAAAAAGCCAGTGGGACTCCGACATTGTAAATACCGCCGGACGCCAACGCATGCTCAGCCAGTCCATGTCCAAATCTGCTCTGGGCTTCTCTTTGGCAAAGAATGCACTGCATGCCTCACAAGCAACGGTTACAGAGCTGGATCGCTACATCACAAAGATGCGTGGCACCTATGCCAGCATGATTATCGGCCCTGCAAAAAAAGCGGGCTTAAAGATCTCCATGCACCCGGAAAAAGAGTATGACCCGGCAATCCCTTTTCCAGCCACCTTTGCCCGCATCATTGGCGAGAAATTTGCAACCGGGGGCAGCGCCAGTGTAGATATTATTACCGATGACCCCATCAACCCTGCTCAAGGCCTGAAGGATGCCATTGATCGGGAGGCCTTTGCCTTTCTGTCCGCCAATAAGGGGAAGATATTCTTTAAAGAGGTAGAGCGGGATAACAAGCTCTACCTGCGCTATTACACGGCTGACAATGCGGTTGTTCAAGATTGTGCCAGCTGCCATATCGCCATGAAAGGCAAACCATTCAAAGTAGGAGACATGCTGGGCATTCGGCGCTTCAGCCTTCTGTTTTCAGAGAACATCGCACAGGGTCACGCACGCCTTAACCCCAGCCTGGAGGAGTACGAAATGGCCGCTGCAATCTTCACGCAGACGCTGAAGGCACTGAAATCAGGCGGTGAATACCCCACCAACCTCAAGATGACGGAGTTCAACTTCTACGCAGGCAGCGATGATCCTGGCATTCAGGCCAATATCTCCAAGATCGAAGGGGTGTTTGCAGACTTTACAAGTGCTGTAACCCAACTCACCACCTCCAAGATCGGTTCTGATGACTATTGGCAGGCACAACAGGATGTACCCAGTAATGCCAATAAACTGCTGCAACTGAGCAATAAGTTAACCAACCAGTTTGCTGACATCGCCCATGCCAACCAAAGCAATGTCAAATGGGCAGTTGCCATCATGATATTGACAGTCATTGTCGCATTTATCGGCCTGTTTCTGATGATCAACAGAACGGTGCTGAGCCCTGTCGAGAAGATCACCCAGATTGCAAACAGCATTGCCCAGGGTGATCTGACCCAAAAAATCGACAGCCACCGTCAGGATGAGATTGGCGCACTCTCGACCGCTCTGGATCAGATGTCTCAGAGCCTCAACAGCATGATCACCAAGATTAACGATACCGCTCACAGTCTGGTGCTCGCCAGCGGCAATATCCATGAGGCGACACAGCAGGTGACCGATGGTGCAGTAGATCAGTCCCGGCAGACAGAGGTGGTTGCCGTCTCCGCCAACGAGATGGAGATCGTCTCACAGGACATCTCACGCAACACCACAGAAGCAGCTGATGCAGCGAATCAGGCCTCACAGGTAGCCGTTGAAAGCGGCAGCATCGTGCACCAGAGTGTTGATGGCATGGCACGTATCTCCAGCTCGGTGGCCGAGGCTGCCCGCAATGTAGAGCTGTTGGCTGAACACTCTGATCAGATCGGCAAGATTGTCTCTGTAATTGATGACATCGCCAACCAGACCAATCTGCTGGCGCTCAACGCCGCTATCGAGGCCGCCCGCGCGGGTGATCAGGGACGTGGGTTTGCGGTTGTTGCCGATGAGGTACGCCATCTGGCGACCCGCACCACCGATGCCACCAAGGAGATTGCCGAGATGATCCGCAATATCCAGAATGGCACCGAGGCTGCGGTCACATCCATGCAGGAGGGTCGCACCGAGGTTGAGGCAGGCTCTACCCTGGTGAGCCAGACCGGCCAGTCACTGGAGCAGATCGTTGAGGTGGTGGAAGGGTTGACCGACCGAATCCAGCAGATCGCCACAGCCTCTCAAGAGCAGAGTGCATCCATGGCTGAAATCACCACCAACATCACCAACATCTCCGGCGTGGCCAACACCGCAAAAGAGCAGGCCCAGCTTAGCCTGCAGTCCTGTGGCGAAGTAGCCGGCCTGGCCAATGAGATGCAGAACATGATTCGTCAGTTTAAGATTTGAGCAGGGGGTAGGGGAATGGCCGCAGGCAACTGCCTGCGGCCTTTACCTGCAAAACTCTCTAAGATAGGCCTCAATCTCACGCTGTTTATAACGCATCGTCCGCCCCTGTCCCGCCTTGTAGCCACGACGCAGGCGCTCTTGAATCTGATCTACCTTCGCCCTTTTCTTCCAGCAATCCTTCTTTTTACGCGCCCTCTCTTTTTTAGCTGCCCGCACCGCCGCCGCCTTTCTGCGCGCCTGCTGCAGCTTCTCTCGCTTTGATCTGCGTTTCAGTTTTAATGGCGTGCGGGGTGCCTCCCACCCCACCTTCCGATCTTCGAACTCCAGCTTATCCTGAATGCCAGAGCGGCAGGGACGATCAGAAAAACTCACCCGCCCATCCGGCAGCTGGCAGCGTATAACGGTCTCCACAGCATCCGCTGGCAAACCTGCCAGCAGGCCGACCCCTGCAAAAAACCCGAGCCAGGGTGCCACCCATTTATTCTCTCTACCGAACACCGCGCCTCTCCCTGTCATTCAATCCCGACATACTACGAGGCTGCACCAGCACCTGTATCTAAGAATATTCTGAATACCGCTCAGGAACATGCCCTGCTACTGCTCTTTTCGGGTTCAACCTAGAAAAATCAGTTGACCGCTTTGAGGTAAGTCTTAAGTGTATAGTAATCAACGAATTCATCTAAAAACAAGACTTCACCTGCTGGGTGAAGACGCTGCGACCTGCCCAGCGCCCCCAAGTGCCCGCCTGGCTATGCAAAAAAACTCATTAAGGCTAAAGTTTCCCGTTTTACCCTAAGCGACCATGCGCAATAAAGCACCGATGAAGGATTTGAGAGGGTGCAAAACTATGGTTTTTTCTCCGCGATAGCGGCTTCATCCAACAAGGAACCCCAACGCGGGCAGATCTACGCGTTGTTTGGTCTGCCGGTTAAGCACGACATTATGCGGGGGTTTGAAAAAAACAGAATTTGGTAGCTACGGGTGGACTTGAACCACCGACCCCAGCATTATGAATGCTGTGCTCTAACCGACTGAGCTACGTAGCCATGAAGGTTGGCGAATGTACCGGAAACTCTGCTCAGATTCAAGTTCTGACGCAGAAAAACCGTTGCGGCCCACTCTTCCCAGATTACACATTAAAGCGAAAATGGATCACGTCGCCATCTTGTACGATGTAATCCTTCCCCTCCAGCCGTAGTTTGCCGGCCTCTTTTGCTCCCTGCTCACCACTACAGGCGATAAAATCATCGTAAGAGACAATCTCGGCACGAATAAATCCGCGCTGAAAATCGGTATGGATGACACCCGCTGCCTGCGGAGCAGTCGCGCCTGCCGGTATTGTCCAGGCACGCACCTCTTTTTCCCCTGCGGTAAAGTAGGTCTCCAGATTCAGCAGGCGGTAACCGGCTCGTACTACCCGGTTCAAGCCCGGTTCATCCTGCCCCAGATCCGCCAGAAAATCGGCCTTGTCCTCTTCATCCAGCTCTGCTATTTCCGCCTCAATGGCGGCACACACAGGGACGACTTCAGCGCCTTCTGAGGCTGCAAGCGCCATTACAGCATCCAGTGCCGGGTTATCGGCAAAGCCGCTCTCATCCACATTGGCAATGTAGAGTGTGGGTTTGATCGTCAGCAGATGCAGGTCTCGCAGAGCCAATAGCTGCTCTTCATCCAGCTCCATCGAACGAGCAGGGTTTCCTGCATCCAGATGATCCCGCACACGCTCCAGCAGGCTCTTTTGCACCAGGATTTTTTTATCCCCCGTTTTGGCTTGTCGGGCAACTTTGTCCAGCGCCTTCTCTACCGACTCCAGGTCAGCCAGCCCCAGTTCGGTGTTGATCACCTCAATATCGGCCAGCGGGTCAACCTTACCGGCCACATGCACTACATCGTCATTATCAAAACAGCGCACGACGTGGCAGATGGCGTCGGTTTCGCGGATGTTGGCCAGGAATTTATTGCCCAGCCCTTCGCCTTTGGAGGCTCCGGCCACCAAGCCTGCAATATCTACAAATTGCATGGTGGTGGGAATAATGTTCTGCGGTTTTACGATTTCGGCTATCCTCTCCTGGCGGGCATCTGCCACCGGCACAACGCCGACGTTAGGGTCAATCGTGCAAAAGGGGTAGTTTTCGGCTGCGATTGTAGCCTGTGTCAACGCATTGAATAGTGTGGATTTACCAACATTTGGCAAGCCCACGATGCCGCATTTAAAGCCCATCTGAAGTGCCTCGGGATAAGATCAAACAAGAGGGTGGAGAGGCGGGGATTATATCCTGTTCACCCGACAACTTGTACCCGGCTTCAGTCGGAGGATTTACGGTTGTAGTGATCCTCAAAGCGGACGATGTCATCTTCACCCAGGTAGCTGCCTGACTGCACCTCTATCAGCTCCAGAGGGATAACACCGGGGTTCTCCAGTCTGTGGGTGGCGCCCAGAGGGATGTAGGCGGATTCATTTTCACTCAGCATCAGCACCTCGTCGTTGCGCGTTATCTTTGCGGTGCCACGCACGACGATCCAGTGTTCTGCACGGTGGTGATGCATCTGCAGCGAGAGTGATGCTCCCGGCTTTACCGTCAGCCGCTTGACCTGGTAGCGGTCGCCCTCATCAATCGGCTCGTAGTCACCCCAGGGGCGATGCACCCGGCGGTGGAATTGTGATTCGCTGCGCTGATCCTGTTTCAGTTGTTCGGCTATGAACTTTACATTCTGGGCCTGCGCCTTATCCGCTATCAGTACGGCATCGGGCGTCTCGACTACAACCAGATTGTTCACCCCAACCGTTGCCAGCAGGCGATGTTGTGCAATCAGCAGGTTGTCTGTGGAGTCATGCACCAATACATCCCCTTCTATGACATTACCCGATGCATCCGCCTCTCTGATCTCCCACAGTGCTGACCAGCTCCCCACATCAGACCAGCCTGCGGATAGCGGAAGCACTATGGCTCTGCCAGCATCGCTCTTTTCTGCACAGAGTTTCTCCATAACCGCGTAGTCAATGGAGTCTGAGGGACCGCTTTCAAAACTTTTGGCATCCACCCGAAAGAAGTCGCCATCCTGCTCGGCACCGGCAAAGGCCGCCCGGCAGGCCGCTGCAATGTCGGGTTGATGCTGTTCGATCAGCTCCAGCCACACAGAGGCACGCAGCATGAATATCCCACTGTTCCAAAGGTACTCTCCGCTATCCAGGTACCGTTGCGCCTGGCTTCGGTCAGGCTTTTCGACAAAGGCCTGTAGTTTGAATGCCTCACTATTGGCGGAGGCTTCTCCTTTCTTTATATAGCCGTAGCCGGTCTCTGGTGAGGTTGGCACAATGCCGAAAGTTACTATGGCCCCTTCTGATGCCAGCTCTGCTCCACGGGCTACCACGCCTCTAAACACCGTTTCATCTGAGATAAGGTGGTCAGCGGGCATGACAATCAGCACCGGGTCGGCGCTGTTCTGAACCGCCTTCATGGCGGCGATGGTTAGTGCCGGGGCGGTATTGCGCCCTGCGGGTTCAAGCATAATGGAGGCAGGGGAGTGATCCAGCAGCCGGAACTGCTCTGCAACCAAAAAGCGGTGGGTCTCATTACAGACGACAATGGCATCCGCAAGTATGACCCCGGACTCTGGTTGCTCCTGCTCAAGTGCTGCAAGCCTCAAGAGTGTCGATTGAAACAGCGAATGAGGGCCGGAGAGGGGCAAAAACTGTTTGGGGTAGGCGCCTCGCGATAACGGCCAAAGGCGGGTTCCGGATCCTCCGGAAAGTACAACAGGCTGAAGATTCATGGTGCAATCCTGATCGACGAATATCCCGCCAGACTAAATTAACTGTGTGACAGCGTCAAATTCAGCCTTGAGATCAAGTTGAAGCCATATTGGAGGCTTCGCTTACGCAATGCTAAACAGCTTATCAAAATTTGCTATGCGCAGAATTTCACGAATGCCATCATTGCCATTGATGAGGCGGACATCCGTGTTGCTTTTACTATACTCCCGAAGCTGTAGCAGCATCCCCATTGCAGAGCTGTCTATATAATCAGCCCCTTTAAGATCTACAACAAAAGCAATCTCCCCTTTGGGGTGCTCTTTGTATGCACCAATAAAATCCCGGTGGGTGGAAAAATCAAAGCGCCCCGTCAGATGGATAGTCACCTCACTTTTGTCCGATGATACCGTGGTTTTCACACTCATATTGTCACCTTAATCACTAATCTTAAAAAGTTTGTCCAAACGGGTTATATCCATAATCTGCCGTACAGGTGGCTGGCATGACTTCAAAGTGATTTTAGCACTGTCTCCACCAGCGTTTTCTCTCAGTACCAGCAGCATACCAAGGGCCGCACTATCAATATATTCAGTTCTTGCAAAGTCAACGGTAATCTCAAGCTGACTGAGGTCAAGCGAGCGGTATGTATCACGAAACTCATCGTGGCATGAGAAATCAAAACGATCACCCAATATGATTCCCAATTTTTTTTCATGCTCTATAAATTTTGAGCTGATGCTCACAATATACTCCCAATGTTTTTTGCTTAAAAAAGCTCTACTTCACCTTCGCTCATATCCCTCTGAGAGACTGGGTTATGCAGCTTGGCCTGTGTCGCCTCATCCAAAACCGCAATCTGTTTACAGACATCCTCCAGCCCCTTGATATAGGCATCTATTCCATCATCTGAATTCAGACGCAAATCCTTAATGCCTTCATCAATGCTCTGAATCATGTTTTCTACGCGCCCTAAATGTCCACTGGTGAATTCAGTTAACTGTGCCACAATATCTTCGAATTGCAATGAACGGACGGCATCACCCACATAACCATCAATAGAGCCGGTTATGGCAGATATCTCCGCGATATGTGCCTCGGTTTTTTTATTTACCGTACCGAGATGCTTCATCATTTCATCCACACGGGATTTTGATTTAAGCGCAAAGTTCATATCTTTTGATGCCAGCTCTCCAACTGTTGCCCGCGCATCGCTGACATTTTCCTGCGCAGCAGCCAGCACCGTGCGGATCTCTTCATTAAATCTGGTAGATCTTTGTGAGAGCTTGCGTACTTCATCTGCAACTACGGCAAAGCCCCGGCCTGAGTCGCCTGCTCTGGCCGCCTCGATTGCTGCATTCAGTGCCAGAAGGTTTGTCTGGTCCGCAATGGCTTTGACATCATCCAGCAGGTTATTGACCTCATCCATGCGATCGGACATGTCATCTATCTGCCCAACCATATTCATGCTGCCTGCGCTGAGACTAACCACATAGTCAATAAAATAGCGCAGCACATCATCTGTATGTTCTGTAAATGCGGCAAATGAACTCTTGTCACACTGTTCATCCCCAGCATCTCTCATCCCGCTAACCAGCTCATTCACAATGGCTTGCTGCATGTTAACCTGCTGATTTAACCCCTCAAAACTCTGCTGCAATGTCTTTACCGCATCAGAAACCAGGTTTCGAATTGATGTCAGCTCTCCACGCATTTGATGGGCCACGCCTGTAAACCCCGCATCCAAGCCAAGAACCAGCCCATGAACAGCATTGTCCAGGCTTTCCCGTTCCTCTTTGTCCCTAAAGCATAGAGGTTCAGGCACTGCATTTTCCTGACTTGAACGTATAGTCACGAAAATCCAAAAACAGAGCACCAGCAGACCACTCAATGCGGCAGCAGGGGAGAGAATAAACCCCGAAGCCAGCAGCACGGCAACACTGGCTGCCAATGGCATCCAATGCTTGGTCAAATATGCTCCTTTCAGGATTTTCATTTGCCGCCTCTACAATTGTTTTTTGTACATTGATTATCGGAAAATTATGTGAAAACTTGAGCTTGCTCTTGTTTTTGCTACCTTGCCAGTGATATTAGCCTGTGTGCAATTTTATGCAGCGGTAGTACCTCATCAGCAAACCCACGTTTAACCACCTCCCCAGGCATGCCCCAGACAACACTGGTTTTTTCATCTTGCACAATAATTGTGGAACCTGTTTCTTTCATCTCACCCATCCCTTCTGCACCATCAGCTCCCATTCCTGTCAGCATGAGGCCTATCGCATTCGAACCTGCATTTTGCGCTAATGACCGAAACAGCACATCAACCGATGGTTTGTGCCGATTAACCGGCGGCCCATCATTTAGCGTGCATACATATCGAGCACCATCACGCTCAACCAGCAGATGCTGGTCACCCGGCGCTATGTAGGCATGTCCAGGGAGAATCTGCTGGCCATTAACTGCCTCAGAGACGGCCACTTTGCACATTGCATTTACCCGGTTAGCAAATGGCTTGCTAAAGGCAGCGGGAATATGTTGGCAGATGACAATTCCTGGCATATCTGGGGGCAAACCGGCTAACACACTTTTTATTGCCTCCGTTCCACCGGTAGATGAGCCGATACCTATGATTTTGTCCGTGGTACGAAAGTGCCTGGCTTTGGTTTGCTTTGACAATACGGCATCAGCGGAGTGCTTCTCCTCTATCTTTTTGGGCGGACTTTGCATTGCACGCACACGGGCACCCGCTGCGGCTCTCACTTTTGCAATTATCTCCTGCGCATACTCATCCAGCCCCTGGGCAACATCCATCTTTGGTTTTGATACAAAATCAACCGCCCCTAACTCCAATGCCTGCAAAGTAACGTCTGCTCCCGCTTCGGTCAGGGTGGAGATCATGACGACTGGCATAGGCCGCAGGCGCATTAAATTACCCAGGAAGGTAATGCCATCCATGCGCGGCATCTCAATATCAAGCGTCAGCACATCAGGGCTTAATTTTTTAATTTTTTCACGCGCAGCAAAAGGGTCAATAGCCGTGCCAACCACTTTCATGCCCGGCGCCTTATCAAGAATCTCCGTTAGCAGTTGCCGCACCAGTGCTGAATCATCAACTATCAGAACTTTAATCATGATCTATAGCTCGGATTTGTGTTTGTTATCACTTGGCCTAACTTAAAATAGCTCGATCTCGCCCTCTACTGGCTTTTGATCAAGGGTATGTTGATATGCTTTTTCACGCTTAACAATCGTATCATTGTGCAGATCCTTTAATTTCTTTACCAAGACTTGTCCAGTTGCAGGAAAGTAGAGTACCTTTCTTGGGTAGATGTCACCCAAATCCTCTCCTATGACCTTTAATCTTTCCTGTGCAATATAATCCCGTACAAACTTAATATTTTTATTTCCGACGTTCGTCATGCTTGACATTATCCTGCCCCCACCAAACACCTTGACCTCAAGGTTACAGCGGAGCCCTCCATGGGTCAGAATATCATTAATCATGTGCTCCATTGCATAGTTGCCATATCGTGTTGCGGTACTTATTACACTGTCTGATCCACCCCAGTTTCCATCTTCTGATATGGGCAACATAAAATGATTCATGCCACCAATGCCTGTTCTTCTGTCACGTATACATGCAGATACACATGAACCAAGCACCGTGGTGATCATCTCATTCTGATTGGTTACATAATATTCACCAGGCAGTATTTTTGCAGCTATGATTTTACGATGTTTGTCCCAATAGCGGTTAATATCTTCAAACCCGTTTATGGGTGGTGGAAACTCCGTTTTTTTAAGCATCGTCATCACTTGGCTCTACTTTACCTTTTGGTAAATCGTATTCCCTATGAGTTCAAAACGATCTGATATTTTATACAGAGACTCAGAATGTCCAATAAAAAGGTAACCCCCATCCTTCAGGTTGTCTGCATAGCGATTTACCAGCCTGGTTTTTGATTCGCGGTCAAAATAGATAATCACATTACGGCAGAATATTACATCTTTTATGTCACCAGCATTCCAGCTTTCCATTAGATTCAACTGGCCAAAATTAATCAGTGATCTTACTTCAGGTTTCACTCGAACAGATCCGGCATTGGAGCCTTTGCCCCTCATGAACCACTTGTGCAATGTTTTTTTATGCATATCCTTTACTCTATCTTCCGTATAAACGCCTTTGGACGCCTTCGCCAGAACATTTGAATCAATATCTGTGGCTAATATCTCTATATCCCAGCGCAGGTTTGCTGGCAAATTCTCTTTTAGTGTGATAGCCAATGAATAGGGCTCTTCCCCTGTTGAACATCCAGCCGACCAGATTCTTATTTTTTTTTCATCTCTGTTCTCTTTTAATAACTTTGGAAGCACAGTTTTACTCAAAAATTCAAAATGGTGGTTCTCTCTGAAAAATGCAGTCAGGTTTGTTGTAACGGCATTGATGAGCTCAAGCACCTCGTCTCCTGCACGGTCACTGGAGACAAAGTCACAATACTGACTAAAGTTGCTAAAACCAAGTGCACGCACACGCCGGGATAAGCGCGCATAAAACATGTCAAATTTATCATCTGTAACAACGATACCTGTGCGAGCATTGGATATTTTACGCAAAAAATCAAAATCTTTTTTCGTAAACTTAAATTCCCTATTTTGTGATGTCACATTCTTATCCTCTAAAACATCGCAGCGCTATTGCAAGTTTCCTGATTGGTCTTTTTACTGATAGATCACAGATCATTTCCACGCTTTAGACAACCTGGATTTGTGCTGCCCTGGCTATCTCATCCAGCTGCAATGCTTCTGTTAATCCAAGCTGATCTGCAGCACAGCACAGTGCCGGTGAGGCTCCGCACCATTTAAATGTAACATGCATTCTTTCTGCTTCCAGGATGCAGGCCACAAGCAGCTGCAGGCCAGCACCATCAATCTGTTCCACTTCAGCGCCATCAATAACAAGATCCTTACCACTTTGCAGCGCCTCTAATAAGCCACTCCGAATGGCCTCTACCTCACTGATAACCAGAGAGCCGCCTAAATCAATGACATCACTGTTTTTTTCACTGCCGGGTGGTGTTGCAGTTACTTTGTCACTATCACGGGTTATAGATTCAGCTATCACAGGCTCTTCCTCATGCAGCTCCTCTGGCATAGAGAGCGGATCATGTTCTATAACTTTTTTAGGCGCGCGCTTTTTCTTGGTCGTCGCAGTTTTCTTTTGTATGGCCATTAGTGGGTTCTCCTTTCAACCAGATCCTGGGCAAGCTGTGTGAAACCTTGTGCAGAGCTGCTTGTCCTGCGGAATTCAAAAATAGTTCTTCCAACTGCCGGGCACTCTGCCAGTGCTGCTGCCTCTTTAATTTCTGTTCTTAGCACGCGGTTTGGAAAATGGCCGATCAGTTTACTGCGCACCTCTTTGGACAGGCGGCGCCGGGTATGAAAGCGACTCATTACAACCCATCGTTGAAGCGTGGCCGAGCGTAAGGCTTCAAATTTTTTTAATGTGGTCAATAGATGTGCTACACCATTAAGTGAGAGATAGTCACCACTTACAGGTATCAGCACCTCATCTGCTGCCATGATGGCGTTTGCAGAGAGAAGACCAGAGGCCGGCGGACAATCAATCAGTATGAAATCCTGCTGTGGATTTTGTTGCTGAAGTGCAGCATCCAACAGTGTAGCCCGGCTTACACCACCATTATTAAGATGCTCTACCTCCATCAATTGACTACCTGCTGGAACCAACACTATATTCTCCCTGGTATGAATCTCTACTGTTTTAAGCTGCGTTTGATCGAGTAATACCGTATCGATCCCTTTTTTTGGCAGGCGGAATATGCCTAAACTTGTTGTCAATTGCGCTTGAGGATCCATATCAATCAGCATGACCCGATAGCCTGCAATCTGAAGGGCGTGGCCTAAATTTGCGGTAATTGTGGTTTTTCCAACTCCTCCTTTTTGATTGATTACCGCAATTATTCTCATGGTCTCTTATCCGCTTTCCACGCACTTACCAACGGTTTCAGAGATCCCAATCTCTCGCAGATCAAGCAATCTGTTAACGTCTAGCAGAATGAGCATTCTGTCTTCTATGGTTATCATTCCTGTGATGTATTGCTGGCTTATTGCCCCTCCCAGATTAGGCGCTTTTCGCACATTACCCGGCGACACATCAAGCACATCAGAGACTCCATCCACCACCACGCCAACTACTCGCTGCTGCTCTCCATGCTCTACTGACAACACGATGATGACCGTGGTGGGTGTGTATTCACAGCTTGCCAGCTGAAAACGAACTCGAAGATCCACAATGGGTACAATGACGCCGCGCAAGTCCAGCACACCTTTTATGTAATCGGGCATATCCGGCAGCGGACGCACCTCTTCCCAACCTTTAATCTCACGCACTTTCAGGATGTCAACACCATAGATCTCTCCTGCAAGCTCAAAACTCAGATATTGACTCACAATCTCTTCAAGCTTCGAAGCATCACCATCAATAGCCATTGCATCACTCATACCCTGTCTCCTTCACACGCCAGAATTAACCGTGACTGTGAAAACAACCACTTAAAATTCGGCCCATTCACCATCATCAGCATCATTACTGTTCACCGATGTAACTGTTGATGCCGACTGTGACGCTGGCTTATGTACCGGAGCTGATCTGGCAACGGCCTTGGGGGCGGCTGCGTGCGGTCTGGCCGTTGGAGCAGAAACCCCGCCAGGCACGCTGAAGAAGTTCATCATCTCATTCATCTCCCGCGCTTTATCCGTCATGGAAGCCGATGCTGCTGATGTCTCTTCTGCTAATGCCGCATTTTGTTGGGTCAGTTCATCCATGCTGGTCACCGCCTGGTTGATCTGGTCAATGCCTGCTGACTGCTCCTGACTTGCTGCTGTGATCTCTGAGATGATATCACCTACCTTTTTGACAGCTCCCACAATCTCTTCCAGTGTCTCACCCGAGCTATTGACCAGCTCAGCACCAATCCTTACCTTCTCTCCACTATCCTGGATGAGCTCTTTGATCTCTTTTGCTGCGGTTGCACTTCGGCCGGCAAGATTTCTGACTTCGGTTGCAACCACTGCAAATCCACGGCCCTGCTCACCTGCTCTTGCCGCCTCAACCGATGCATTCAATGCAAGCAGATTTGTCTGGAAAGCGATCTCATCAATAACCCCGATAATTTCGGCAATCTTGTTACTGGCCACATTTATATCGTCCATGGCACCCACTGCCTTACCAACCACCTCACCGCCATGTTCGGCTGTCTGCCTGGCGGTTATGGCCACTTGATTGGCCTGATGTGCATTATCGGCATTGTTCCTTACGGTACTTGTTAATTGTTCCATGCTTGATGCAGTCTCTTCCAATGCACTGGCCTGTTGTTCTGTTCGCCCAGATAGGCTGTTGTTACCAGCTGAAATCTCCTCTGATGATGTATTGATCTGGCTCGCAGATTCACGCAGCTGTGAAATAATATCTGCCAGATTTTCACGCGTTCCGTTGACATCATTTTTAACCTCAGCAAACATGCCTTGGTATTCGCCGGACATGCTCTCTGTTAAATCACCTTTAGCCAACGCCGCCATTACAGCGGCAATATCATTAAATACCAGGCTCAATGTCTCTGTCAGGTCGTTGATGCCAACACTCAGTTCACGGAAAAAACCCTGCTTGTCATCAATGTTAATCCGGCGATCTAGATCACCGGCACGCACACTATTGACCATGGCCTGAATATCACCCTCAATCACCTCTCTGATCTTATTGATTGTGGCATTGGCATCTTGCTTAAGTTGATTAAATGACCCCTTGTAATCCTTTGTAATTGACTCACTTAAGTCACCCTGCGCCAAGGCGCCAAATACACGCACCGTGTCATCAATCACGCTTTCACTGACCTCCAGCAGATCATTAACACCCTCGCTTAATTTTGCATAAAACCCCTCTTTTCCTTCCATTGGAACACGCTGGCTTAGATCGCCATTTCGCGCTGAATCCACAATCGACTGAATATCATTCTCAATAACCTCTGCAAGCCTGCTTTGCATTTTTACCATTGCCGCATAGGCTCCCACATGCTCTACATTACTATCTATATCTAAGTTCAGTTCACCATTTGCAATATTGTTGGCGATCTCTGCAATCTCTCCTGGCTCGCCACCCATCTGCACCCGGATACCACGGCCAATAACTGTGCCTAAACCCACGGCCACCAAGAAACCAATCACCGCCAGAATGAGGCTAAGAATAAGGTCACTGGTGGCGCTCCTATCCAGCAGTTCGGCCTTTTCAGTCAGCCCTTCTGCAAGGTGATCTTCAACCTTTTTCAATAGATTGATTTTGCCGGTTTGCTTTTTGAACCAGTAGACTGAATCAATACCAAAGCCACCCGTTGCTGCATTCTCAATTGCAACCTTGCGCATCCTCTCTGTTCCATCAATAAATTCACCC
Source organism: Candidatus Polarisedimenticolaceae bacterium (assembly GCA_021648685.1). Classification (GTDB taxonomy): domain Bacteria; phylum Pseudomonadota; class Gammaproteobacteria; order Chromatiales; family Chromatiaceae; genus WFXD01. The sequence continues at coordinate 6,387 of JAKISI010000017.1, read as the reverse complement.
GTCATCGTCTGATGATAAAAATCAGCCGCCTCCCTGGAAGCCAGGGAGAGAAAGACATCGATGTAGTTTTTTTGTGTTGTAACAAGCGACATAAACCTATTGAACATGCCGCCAAAATCATCTCTGGCAAATACATCGGAGAGCACAGCCCGTTCAATACCAGCACGCTCTTTGCCTTGTAGATAATTTGCATAGGCTGCCGTCATGATCGCAAGTTCACCATCTTGGCTAACTGTTGATAACTCCGACACCAGCCCAAGGAAGGACGAATTTATGCCCGTGTAGTAACCCAATGCATCCTTTACTTGAATGCTTTGCATATCAACCGCATCCCGCTTTTGCTCAATCTGTTTCAAGCGGTCAAGCGCTTTACCCAGCTCACTTTTAAAACTGCTACTCATTGATGAAAGGTCAAAATTGGCTAAATACTGATTTAGTGCATCCACTTTCTCATCTGTTGAGCGGCGCTGACCTTTAATCTCAGAGCCAAACTTGGCACCCTTGCTGCCAAGAAACCCTGCCGTCATTCCGCGCTCTTTCTGTAACTCATGTACAAGGTTACTGGCATGAACCCCTAGTGCTGTCATCTCTTCCAGCTTTATAGCCGTCTGTCGCATTGACAGTGCGGATGTTGCCTGTACCGCTGCAAACCCCAGCATGACAACAACTGGGATCATTACCATCAACAGCAACTTCTGTGACAACTTCATATTATTTAGAAAGCTCATAGCCTTTTCCTCAAAAAAACATCAATCTAATTTACTGCTGCCAGTTCCTGTTCACTCTGCTGATCCTGACCAAGCAATTTATCCACATCCAGAAGCATCACCATCTTCTCTCCTGCAGAGACAAGACCCGCAATAAACTCTGTAGCCACACGGCCACCAAAATCCGGGGCATTGACAAGCCCACTACTATTGGAATTTAAAACATCTGAAACAGCATCCACAATAATGCCCATTATGCGCATGCCAGTATCACCATTAACACGCAACACTATTACCACTGTATCTTTGGTATATTCCTGACTCGATAAATCAAAACGCTCACGCAGATCAAATATGGGAACGATTGCACCGCGCAGGTTTAATACGCCTTTTACATAGGATGGTGTATTTGGAACCCGGGTTACCACATCCCAACCCCGTATCTCCTGCACCCGCAGGATATCGACACCATAATCCTCATCTGCAAGTTCAAAAGTAAGGTACTGAGCATTTTGCTCATCAGAGAAACCCTCTCTCTGTAGATTGTTCAGTTCTGCTACTTGTGATTCAGCCATGACTCATACCTTAGTAATAGAGCAATTATTTATGCACTTTTCCTGGCATCCTTACTAAATGCCACGGATGCATTACCTGCCATACGGATAAGCCCTGGGATATCAAGAATTAGCGCTACGGAACCATCACCTAAAATTGTTGCGCCGGATAGCCCGCTAATCTTTCTATAATTTGCTTCAAGCGATTTAATGACGACTTGTTGTTGCCCGAGCAGGTCGTCTACAAAAAGGCCACACCGTCGCCCTTCACCCTCAACAACGACCAGCAGGCCTTCATTTAGATTTTTTGCTTTGGCATCCTTGACGCCCAAAATTTCATGCAATCGGACAATAGGCAGATACTCTTCTCTCAGCTTAAAAGTCTCTCCTTTACCCGCCAGCATATTGATCATGTTTTCTTTAACCTGAATGGATTCAATAATTGAAACCAGAGGCACAATATAGGTCTCACTTCCAATGCATACTGTCTGTCCATCCAGTATTGCCAGCGTTAATGGCAAACGAATAACAAATGATGATCCAACTCCTATTTCGGAATGTATCTCAATACTGCCCCCCAGCTCATTGATATTTCTTCGCACCACATCCATGCCAACACCGCGCCCAGAGACATCACTTACTGTTTCTGCCGTTGAGAAGCCTGCGGCAAAAATCAGCTCATAAATCTGCTGGTCACTCAATATTGCATCAGAGGGCACCAGACCTCGCTCAATTGCCTTCTCCAGCAAAAGATCTCTATTAAGCCCTTTACCATCATCCTTGATTTCAATAATGATGTTACCGCCACGATGGTAGGCATTAAGCTCTACTGTTCCCTGCTCTGGCTTTCCTGCAGCAACCCGCTCTTCAGGCATTTCAATGCCATGATCCAAACTGTTACGCACGAGATGAACCAACGGATCACCTATTTTCTCAATGACTGTTTTATCGACCTCTGTTGCTTCACCCGTCATTTTCAACTCAATCTGTTTGCCCATTTTTGTGCTTAAGTCATGCACCAATCGGGGGAAACGACTGAAGGTAAAACTGATTGGGAGCATCCTGATCTGCATGACGCTTTCCTGCATCTCACGCGTATGCCGCTCAAGCTGGGCCAGACCTTCACGTAGACGCTCTATCTGGCTGATATCAAACTCTTCACCCAGCATGCTCAACATGGACTGGGTGATAACCAGCTCACCAACCATGTTGATCAATACATCAATCTTGGTGATATCTACCCGTATTGAGCTTGCCCCACCACCGGTTGCAGATTTTTTAGCGCTGCCTCTTCGGTCTGATGTTCGGCGATCATCACCTTCGCGTCGCTCATCGGGGGCTGGTACCGCCTTGATCTCTGTTTTTGGTGCTGGCTCACTGGCTGTTTCAGGTGCAGCAGCCGGGGTTTTTTGTGTTGGGCAGATCGGATCAATCGAGAGATCACAGTCATCTTCAACCCAATCAAAAATATCGTCAATTTGCTCTTTGCTGACATCGCCTGTCAGATGCAAATCCCAACTGAGGTATGAATCTTCTGGTTCGTATTCTGATAGTGGGAGAAGTGGTTCCAGATCCACTTCTACATTTAGCTCACCCAGACTTCCAAGCTCACGAATAAGACGCAATGGATCATTGCCTGTACGCATCATGTGGGAGTGGGGACGAAAGACGATATGCCAGCCTGTTTGCTCGCTTCTGGCGCATGCCTCTTCTGTGCTATCAGGCTCAGCGACCTCCGCTGCTGCTGCGTCACCTGCCAAAATGCGATCAAGTTCGGCTTTCTGTGCCTTGACTCTTTCAGAATCAACCTCGGCATCTTCACTGGTTGCTGTCAGCATTTCACGCAACACATCAACTGATGCAAGCAGGACATTGACCGCTTCAGCAGTTACCTGGCGCCTCCCATCTCTCATTTCATCTAGCAGCGTCTCCATCACATGGGTGAAATCAGCTATGTTTGTAAACCCAAAGGTGCCGCTCCCCCCTTTTATGGAGTGAGCTGCCCGGAATATTGAGTTGATCTGCTCAGGGTCAGCACTGCCTGGATCCATCTCCAGCAGTCCTGATTCCATGATGTCCAGCCCTTCAAAACTCTCATCAAAAAAAACCTGATGAAATTGCGCCATATCTATGGTCATCATTCCTCTCCCCGGTCAGATCGCGGATTCAACCATTCACTCTTTAACCGAGCACTTTTTTTACTGTATTCAATAGCTGATCTGGATTAAAAGGTTTAACAATCCAGCCTGTTGCCCCGGCAGCTCTTCCCTGCTGTTTCTTTTCAGGACTTGATTCTGTGGTTAACATCAGCAGCGGTGTAAATTTATAACTGGGTAATTTACGCAACTCCCCTATCAGGGTGATCCCATCCATTCTTGGCATATTTACGTCCGTTATCACCAAATCCACTCCACGCGTTTTTGCAATATCCAGTGCATACTGCCCATCGGTCGCCTCCACCACATCATAACCGGCGCCCTTCAAAGTAAATGCCACCATCTGGAGCATGGAAGCAGAGTCATCTACGGCTAATATGCTTGCCATTCTGTTTTCTCCTGAGAATTAGTAGGTTTTTTCCAAAATTGGGTAACTCTTTAGTCACCCGCCCTTGGCATATAAAGCCTTCTGTAGAGCAAGCAGGCATATTTAATTAGGTTACAAACGCTGCCTGATCTGCTGAAATATAGAATAAGCTCAATACCCTTGTAGATGTGTTAACGGCGAAGGAGCGGCAATCTTTAGGAATTAAACTCGATAGGAAAATCAATAATCGTCAGCACAGCATGCACAGCCATGGTGCGCGACTAACCATCTGATAATAAATAAGTTTATAGATCTTAAGGGGTGGCTCAGCAATATCCTGAATTATGCCCATTTGTCGGCATATACCCACAATTGAACAGGGGGCTTTCAAGCGTACAAATGCAGCGTAAACTCTGCCATGGGCAGATAAACCAGGGCACTCTGTTTCACCAGAATCAGTTCAATTTTTTCAGATAGATCAGTTTATTATTCCGACCCAACTCAAGCTCGAATCGGCCCACAATGCCTTGCTGGCTCACAAAAGGACGCAGGCTGCTGGCGGGAAGCTGCACACGCCGGCCATCATCTGCCTGTACCACAACAACTGAGGCTGCCCCCTGATAATGCCGAAGAAATGCCTCGGGGGATATATTCAGCGAAAATCGTATATATTGCGCCATTTGATCGACCCAATACCCACTCGTTATGGCAGACGTAAGCATTTCACATCAGCCTGCTGCTCTCGCTTTGGTAACAGATGCTTTACAAGTTTGGTCACCCGCTCACCTGTTGCCCGATAGGCCGTCAGCTTCCCGCCATAGACTGTAAATACCTGAGGATTTATGGCATCAGTATGAATCACAATCTCCCTTGATCGGCTAAAGGCATCACCACCCGTTGGCAGGACACGCAATCCGGCAAAGGCTCGCTTAACATCCGAGCGGCAGATGGGGGGGTTAAAATAGTGGTTGTAGACTTCAATCAAATATTCGATATCTGATTCTGGTGGATCAACCTGATCCGGTGAGCCATGAAATGCTGTCTCTGTTGTGCCAATCATGATGCCGTCAGGCTGGGAAAGAACAAAGACCGCCCTTCGATCCTGTGGAGCCTCCATATAATACATGCCCTGCTCAAGAGAGCCAGGAACAACAATATGTGTACCCAGCACCAGATCCATATCGGCTGGCTGCGGCTTGGGGATGATTCTTTGCAACACCAGATTAACCCATGGCCCGGCTGCATTAATAATAATCTTTGCTGAAATCTGCTTTTGCTCATCACCCTGTTGATACACTGCCTTGCATAACCCTGCACTGCATTGTGCAGAGACTAGCTCAGCACTGGATATAAATTTAGCCCCAAGCTGCTGTGCAGAGCACATGACTGTTTCCGTCAGGCGCTGATCGTCTGTCTGCCCATCATAATATTGATATACCGCAAGCAGCCCCTTTGTGTTGAGGCCATCCAGCTCACCCCATTTTTTCTTTGGGATTTTGCTAAACCCTTTTCCACTGAGCAGTGCATATAACGCCAGACCAAGCCAAATCATCCATGGCTTACGCATGCTGTTTTTATAGACCGGTATATAAAAGGGTTCAAGTTTTACCAAATGGGGCGCATTGCGCAGCAGCAAGCTGCGCTCGGAGAGGCACTCATACACCAGTTTTATCTGCGCTGTCTCCAGGTAACGCAACCCACCATGGATCAGCTTGCTGGATTTGCATGAGGTGCCCAGACCTGGCCGATCATATTTATCCAACACAGCCACGGAGTACCCCGCAGCTGCCGCAGCTTGCGCACAACCTGCACCCTGTATACCCCCACCCACAATTAGAATATCGTGAAGTGCAGTCATGATTATTGGGCAAATAGCGGATGTTTCAGCATGCTACAGATATCTCGAGTCTCTATTAGAGCAACCTGATTTGCATATTCACAACAGCGTTCCGGATCTGTAATGTCATATAGAATCCACGCCCAATTACCAACCCATAGCGGCTTGCCTTTGCTCAGTTTGGTGTGATTTACAATAAGGTAATCAGGCTTTAACTGCTGTGCAAAATCACAGTGTTGCTGGTCGTATTTTTCCAATACATAACCCGTTTTAAACGAGCTGTTATCTCTTACATATTGAACGGCATCTTTATGAAAAGAGATCACCACGGCTTGCTGTTCTATTGGCTTTATCTCCTTCAACAACTGATTGCAGATTACATCAACACCAAATTGATCAATCGATTCATCCTTTATCTCTACAAAGGCCGTTGCATCGGGATATCGCAGGAATAGATCAACAACATCTTTTAGCGTGGGGATTGGCTCACTAAATCTGTTTTTTTGAAACCGGCCTGGCTCACTGACCCGAATAGATTTTAGCGCCTCAAATTGCAACTCAAAGAGGTTGCCAGCAACACCGGTTACACGTTCAAGTTCAATATCGTGAAAAACAACCAGCACACCATCAGCTGTACTCTGCACATCAAATTCAACATTGGACGCACCACATTTCAGCGCAGCTTCAAGACCCAGCAGGCTGTTTTCCGGGCAGCTCTCCATCTGCCCTCTGTGCGCAACCAGTGCTGGCATCTTCACTGCTGATC